>JBGCDM010000043.1:0-14355 GCA_045105395.1 Devosiaceae bacterium
AACGTCCAGGCCTTCCAACTCAGGGGCATCAGACACAGCGTAGTCAGCCACTGTCATGCCGACATCAAAGACGCCATCACCCAGCATGCGGAAGACATCTCCGCCACCAATGCCCATCTGATCGTGTGTGGTCAGTGCTGAAGACAGACTGCCCTGCGTTACCTCAGAGAGCACATCATTCCAGAATGGAGCTTCAAATTGGCGGTGCAGCGGCAGGCCACTCCAAGAACCGACAACAGCCAGTTCATCTGATGTGGCTGGCGCAGCCATCAATGTGGCTCCAAGCGCGGTGGTCAGCGTGAGAATAAGGGAACGTTTCATAAGGTCTCTCCTGTTGGGATGTTTCTTGTTGGTTGATTTTTTAGGCCGCGTTGGCAGCCCCATGAAATTCATCAAGGTCAGTGATCAACATAGATCCAGGTGCGTGCGTGACGCAGATAGCAGGGCGCGCTTGGCGGATGGCAACTTGCGGGGTAACGCCGCAGGCCCAAAACACAGGCACCTCGCCGGGCAGCACGTCCAACGTGTCACCCCAGTGCGGCTTGGCTAGATCATCAATGCCAAGAACCGCCGGATCCCCTACATGCACCGGCGCGCCATGGGCCAGCGGATAGCGCGCGGAAATCGCTTTGGCGCGCTCCACTTCATCCCTGGGTATGGGCCGCATAGACACCACCATGCCGCCGCCGAACGCACCGCTGACAACAGTTTGCCGGTTGGTATGATACATGGGCACTGTGCGATCCTGCTCCACATGGCGCATGGCGATGCCAGCTTCAATCAATGCCCGCTCAAAGGTAAAAGAGCAGCCAAGTGCAAATGTCACCCAATCATCCTGCCAAAGATCAAGAAGATCGATCACCTGTGTGTCCAGCACTCCATCACGATAGATGTTGTAACGCGGCACATCGGTGCGCAAATTAATGGTTTTGCCAATTTCGGGCATGTGATGCGCACCGGGCTCGCTGACACCAACAAGCGGGCAAGCCTGGCTGTTCGCTGCACAATAACTTACAAAGTCGCTGGCGTAATCAGCAGGCAAAATGACCAAATTGCATTGCAACAGGCCGCGACCTAACCCAGCGGTGTGGCGGGTGTACTGCCCGGCCCTGATGGCAGCGCGTACATCAGCGATATCGCGACCTTGCAGATCGCTATGGGATATCGATGGTAAGGTTGGTTCAGGCTGCAAAAAGCGCTCCACTTGCTGGTGCCTCAAGAGTGAGGGTCAACAAGCGATAACGTCAAATCGTGATTTCTTTTACGTTTTGATCAATTATTTTGATCGCTTAGAGCAACGTTTTGCGCAATAGCAGCGGCTTCCTTTGCAAGGCTATTGGTCGGCCCACCCAAGTAAGATGCGGTAAACCGCAGCGGACTAACTGACCATCCAGGATCAAAGCTTTTCAAGCGACCCGCAGCAACCCGTTCAGCCGCCAACCGTATGGGCAAAACACCCACGCCAAGCCCAGCGGACACCATTTCAAAACAGGCTGACAGTGAACTGGAGGGAAAGATCCGAGCCGCCGGTCCATAGCGTTCCTGCAACTGTGTACGCACCTCACGAAAGGGCCTTGTGTTGCGCGCATAGGTTATCACCGGCACTGCGCCCAGATCATCTCTGCCACCGATATTGGTGCTGCTAAACCAGCCCAACTCAAAGGAGGGAAGCTCAACATTTTCGATGCTATATTCTGATACCGGGCCCATCAGCAGTGCCAAATCTACCGAGCGATCAAGAAGCTGGTCACGCAGGTTCACCGAAATATCGACCGACACCTCAATGGTGATGGCTGGGAACCGCGCCTGAACGGCAGAGATTAGTTCGGGCAACCAAGCCTGGGCAATCGTCTCGGCGGCGCCAATGCGAAGCTGACCGGTGAGCTGATCGCGTGGGGTAATCTCAGTTTGTATTCGGCCAGAAAGGTCAGCCATCTGGTGAGCATAGGGCACCAGATCTGCGCCAGCCTTAGTTAGCACCAAGCCGTTTTTGCGCCGCTCAAACAGGGGCGTTGCCAGGCTAGCCTCGAGTGCGGCAAGGCGGGCAGAAAGCGCAGGCTGCGTGATGTGCATTTGATCGGCAGCGGCCCGCACAGATCCGTGGCGCACAATGGCGAGGAATGTGTTGATCTGATCAAGCGTCACAACAGCAAGCCTTACTCAGCAGGCATAGGCATCGCCTGAACTGTTTTAGTTTTCGTTGCAGGTGCGCGCAGACAAAGGCGCAGAAGCGGTGGAACAGTGAGCAAGGTGAGGAAGGCTGACATGGAAAGGCCGCCAACAACCACCGCGCCCAACCCACGATAAAGCTCTGCCCCCTCACCTGGCACCAAAACCAGCGGCAACATGCCCATGATACTGGTCAGCGTGGACATGAAAATGGGGCGAATGCGGTTGCGTGTTGCTTCCTCAATCGCCTCAATTGGGGGCATGCCCTCTTCGCGCAAATTGATCAGTGTTTGGTGGACGATAAGGATGGCATTGTTCACCACAATGCCAACCAGAATGATGAAACCAAGTAGTGTCAGCATGTCCAATGGCTGCGTTTGGAACGTGTTGAGCAACGCCAAACCACCCACCCCGCCAGCGGCGGCAACAGGCACAGACACCAGGATCACCAATGGCAAAACAAAGCTCTCAAACAGGATTGCCATCACCAGAAAAACGATCAGGAGCGCAACAATCAAATTGATCTGAATGGCATCCCAGGTTTGGCTCAACTGATCGGCCGTGCCTGAAACCGATAGACGAATACCTGGCGGCAGGCCTTGTGCTTCCAGGGCATCCACCACCTGCGTTTCCAGCATGGTGACGGCGGTTTCTAGTGGCAACGCATCGGATGGGCGCACTTCCAGCGTGACAGTGCGCAAACGATCGCGGTGGCGAATTTGCGTCGGTCCGGCGGTTACCACCACATCGGCGAGCGCAGAGACAGGAGTAATCTGGCCGGAAGGTGTGACCACCGGAAAGCTGCCAACATCTTGCGTGCGAAGGCCACTGAGCGCGGTGCGATCACCAAGCAAAACTAAGTTTAGTCGGTCAGCCCCTTCGGTGATTTCAGCCACTCGCAACCCATCATTATAGGCATCAACCGTGGCGGCCAACGCCCGCGCATCAAGGCCAGCGTCGGCAAGGCGCAAGCGATCCGGTATCAACCGAACTTCCGGCGCACCAAGTTCGAGGCCAGGAATGGGACGGAACTGATGGCCTTCAGAGCGCGGCAAAATGCCAGACACCATGCCTGCTGCCTGACCCGCAACGCCTAAGATAGCACCAAGATCTTGGCCTGATACATTAAGCTCAATCGTGCGCCCACCGCCCACGCCTTGGCCAAACAGCGACGGCTGGGTCATGAACCCAAATGTGCCGGGCTCAGCAAAAATGGGGCGCGAAAGTATCGGGATCAGATCGCCAGCACGTGTACCATCCATGGCCGTTGCACCAACAAAGCTGTTGCCCGGCGTTGCAACGAAAAAGAAGTTCTCAATAGTTGGCGTACCATCTTCCAACGCCAACGCCGGTGCAGCTTCCCACATCGGGCGTGCAGTCTGTTCGATACGCTCGGCAATGGTTTCAGTGGTATCAAGATTGTAGCCTGGCGGCGGAATGATCAGCCCAAACACCAGGTTGCGGTTGCCCTCTGGCAGATATTCCAGTTGCGGCAGAAAAGTTATGCTGGCCGTAATTGCCGTGCCGGCAATCAGTGAAACCATCACGATGCCGAGCGTGCGGGTGCGCACCGTGGCACGCACATACATCATGACCAGTGCTTTGAACCCGCGGCCGAAATGATCAATGCCAGGCAATGGCAGCATCTTCTGTTCACCGCTTGCTAGCAAGCGGCTGGAAAGTGCTGGGATAACGGTGACGGCGACCAGCAGTGACAGCAGAACAGATACTGAAATTGCCACCGCGATGTCGCGGAACAATTGGCCTGCTTCTAGCTGCATGACCAAGATGGGTATGAACACGAGCACCGTGGTAAGCGCAGAAACCAGGATCGCACCCCACACCTGCTTGGCGCCCTGATAGGCGGCTTCACGCCTGGGCATGCCAGTTTCTCGCAAGCGATAGATGTTCTCCAGCACGACGATTGCCGCATCGACAATCATGCCAACCGCAAAGGCGATGCCAGCAAGGGAGATAACGTTGAGCGTGCGGCCTGTTGCAGCCATGACCACAAAGGTTGCAACGATAGAAACAGGGATAGCGAGCGAGACCACAAGCGTCGCTCGGGGGCTGCGCAAAAAGAGCAACAACACCAGAGCCGCAAGCCCACCGCCAATCCAAATGTTTTGTGTCACTAGATCAATGGCGCCTTCAATGTAGATTGTCTCATCATACACTTGCTGAAGCCGAAGCCCTTGGTCTGCCACCGGGCCAGTGGCCAGTTCATCCAGTGTGCGACGCACTTCTTCCATCGTTTCGATAACGTTGGCACCGCGCTCGCGCACGACATTGAATGCAAGGCCAGAATCGCCATTGAAGCGCAGCCGAACGGATGGTTCTTCAAACGCAAAGGCAACCTGCGCAACATCTGCAACACGCACACGGCCCAGTGTCCCACCGTCGGTTTGGGAGCGTAGAACAACCGACTCCACCGCCTCAATCGTGTTGAGATTGCCTTCGGCACGCACGATGTAGCGGCGCTTGCCCTCTTCCACATCGCCTGCAGAAACAGAAACATTGTCGGTGCGCAATCGGTTTACGACCTCAGGCACCGTAAGCCCGAAGCGCGCAAGCCTTTGCGGGTCGATCACAATCTGAAGCTCGCGACTTACGCCACCAAACACGTTAACCGCGGAAACACCTTCAACCCGTTCCAAGCGGTCCTGCACAACGTCTTCGATAAAATCGCCATAGGTTGGCAGAGAGCGCGTGTTGCCTTCATCGGCCAGCACGAGCACCCAAGCGATAGGACTATCATCACCACCAGAGGTGTTGAGCGTCGGCTCGGAGGCTTCATCAGGATAGTTGCCCACGCGGTCCAGCCGGTTGGACACCAGCAAAAGCGTTTGGCTCATATCGGTGCCAATGGCGAATTCAAGCGTGATCTCAGCCTGCCCGGTGGACGAGGAAGAGGTCATAATGTCCAAACCCTCAAGGCCGCGCAGCACCTCTTCCTGCGGGTTGACGATCTCACGCTCTATTTCGATGGGCGCGGCGCCCGGCCAATTGGTGGTGATGCTAACGACCGGCGCGCTAACGTCTGGTGCCAACTGCACCGGAATGCGGCTTAGCGCCAGCCCACCAAAAAGGATGGCCATGACAACCGTTGCAACAACTGCAATGGGCCGATCGATAGCAAAACGGATGATATCCATGCTTGGTCTCTAGTTTTCAGTTGTCGGTGACGACGAGGAGGGCTCTTCCTCGGTAGGAACGTCAGCCTCTGGCGCGCTTGGGGGCGCATTGCCCGATTGGATGGGTTGGCCGGGAAAGAGCCGCTCGTTGCCGCGCACAACCACAAAGTCGCCTTCACTGAGACCGCCAAGAACCTCAAACCGATCACCCATCGCAACGCCAATTTGAACCGTGCGCGGGGTGGCAACGCCGCCCTCATCAACAAACACCGACCACCCGTTGGCCCCTTGCGTCAGTGCGTCCTTGGGCACGGAGAGGGCATCACGCGGTGCATCTGTGGGCACAGAAACGGTGATGGATTGGCCCACAGCCACGCTGAGATCTCGGGCCTGCAAATCTGCGGCAAAGCGCACCGGCCGTGTGCGCGTGCTTGCAAACTCGGTAGGCAGAATGGCGCGAACCATCAGATCCAAAGACTGACCATCCTCGGTTTCACCGGTTAGCGTAAGCCCAGCAGAGAGGCCTCTGATAAACTGCGCAGGCACATTGGCCTCCACTTCCAGTGTCGTAACATCCAGGATGCGGGCAACAGATGCGCCAGAGCCAATGAACTGTCCTGGATCAGCATCCACCGCAAGAACCACACCACGAAACGGAGCGGTGATGCGTGCGCGATCAAAATTATAACGGGCCCGCTCCAGCGCAGCCTGCGCGTTGAGCAGGCGGGCCTGCGCCTCGGCCAACTGTCCGGTTGCTTCGGAGAAGGCACCACGGGTGTCTTCCAGCCGCCCTTCCGAGAAAGCTGCCGTGCCACGCAGGCTATCGATGCGGCTGAAAACATCTTGCGTGCGGGTCACACGGGCCTGCGCCACCTCTATACCCGCATTGGCTTCGGCGATGCTGGCTTCAGCCTGTGCCAGCTCGATGTCGATAAGCTCGCGATCCAGAACAGCAAGCACATCGCCTGGCTCAACCACATCACCAACAAGCACGCGAACTTCATCCACCACACCGGCAACACGCGCGGCAATGGCGCTGTCGCGCTGGGCAACCACCTCGCCAAATATCGGTCTGGTTTCAGCAAGTGTGCGCATCTCCACTTGCTCGGTAACAACCAGTGATGGACCGCCTTGCGCAGCGCTTTGTCCAATTGGCAGGAGCAAGCCGACAAACAAGGTGGAGGCTAACAGCCTTAAGGAAGCGCGCAGGAACATTGGTCTTGCTTTCTGGTTCAATTGGCGATGATCGCCATGCAAAAGAAAATTATTGCGTCGCATCGACGCTTGCCCCGCTGCGTACTGGCTAATGCAGTGAACACACAAGCACAGACCTACGATCATCAACTTGCGCCATCTTTGCAATTTGCAAGGCGTATACAGCTATTTTTTACCCCGCGATTCAGAAGAAACAGCAAAGTATCGGTGCGCTAAGGTTGGTCCAGAAGCGCTTCCATCGGTTGCCAAGCCCTCTGCGGTCGCATCGTGCCGATTTCGAACGGATAGAAGCATCCACCACCAGGCTTTTGGTCGTGCGCGCGACTGATGGGTAGGTTGAGCAAGGCGCAGTAGAGCAATGTTCCCACCCCGCCATGGCCAACAAACAAAACATCGCCCTCTTTATGGTCATCAAGGCAGGCGTTCACTTCACCAACAATGCGCTTTTGCGCAGCAATGGCCGTCTCCCAGCCACGTACGCTTGCATGCGGCTGGGCGAAAAATTGATCAGCAACCTGTTCAAACTCATCTGGTGGCAAAGCCCCCGTCGCGCTGCGATCATTTTCGTGCATCGCTTCGCTTATCTCAACATCACAGCCAAGAGCGCTAGCAAGTGGCGTTGCCGTTTCAATCGCCTTGGTTTCAGCGCTTGTGATAACCCGCGTTGTACCAAGGAGCGCCTTGCTGCGCGCAAGCGCTTTGGTGCGCGCCCGTCCACGATCACTCAGTGACCAGTTTTGCACCTTTTTGTTGAAGTCGATTTCAACTTCGGGATGGGAAAGATAACGAGCAGTTGGAGCCATGCAGGATGGTTCCACCGGGTTCATCTTTGGTCAAGTGGTCTACTTGCGTGATTTTGTGGCTTGTGCGCCAGCATTTTCTTTGCCCTATTGCTCAGCATAAAACCAAAAAAAACCGGGAGTTCTCAATGACCACTAAGCCTCTTCTTCTCGCCGCACTGATGACGGGCAGCGCATTTGTTATGCCAACCACAGCTGCACAAGCTGATGAGTTGGTGCTGTATTGCTCCGTTCAGGAAGAGTGGTGCCGCGCGATGTCCGAAGCTTTTGAGCGCGAAACCGGCATCGAAGTGCTGATGACGCGTCGCTCTTCAGGCGAAACTTTTGCGCAACTGGCAGCCGAATCTGAACAGCCACGTGGCGACATTTGGTGGGGCGGCACCGGTGATCCACACTTGCAAGCAGCACAAGAAGGCCTGACCGCTGAATATCGCTCGCCAATGCTCGATCAGCTACAGGATTGGGCCGTGCGCCAAGCAGAAACAGCCAGCTTTAAAACCGTCGGCATTTATGCTGGTGGCCTTGGCTTTGGTTACAATTCTGATCTTGTAACCGACAATCCACCCTCGTGCTGGGCCGACTTGCTTGATGAGCGCTTTGCCGATGATGTGCAGGTTGCCAACCCCAATTCCTCAGGCACCGCCTACACTTTGCTTGCCACAGTGGTGCAGCTGATGGGTGAAGATGAAGCCTTTGAGTTTCTCGCCAGCATGCATGGCAATGTTAGCCAGTATACACAGTCAGGTTCAGCTCCGATCCGCGCTGCTGCCACAGGCGAAACCGCCATCGGTATCGTGTTCATGCATGATGCAGTTGCCCAAGCTGTGCAGGGCGCGCCTATCGTTCCTGTCGCACCATGCGAAGGCACAGGCTATGAAGTTGGCTCCATGTCGATTGTAGCTGATGGCCCGAATCCTGATTCTGCGCGGGCGTTTTACGACTGGGCTCTGACCCCAGAAGCGCAAGAAATTGGTGCCACAGCCAACAGCTTCCAAATCCCTTCCAACCTCAACGCGGCAACGCCTGATGCATCGCCACGCTTGGAAGATATCACGCTGATTGACTACAATTTCGCGCTGTATGGCTCCAGCGAAGAGCGCACGCGCTTGCTGGCACGCTGGGATGATGAAATCGGCTCGTTGCCACAGTAACGGCGATTGGATGAGCGCATAGCAGCGTGAACAATCGTTCCATCACATCAGACCGAGCCGGACTTGTCTGGCTCGGTTGTCTTATTGCATCTCTGCTGATCTTACCTTGGTACAAAGGCCAAGGTTTGCTGGCAGGGCCTGGCGCCTCCGCTCTCGCTGAAGCGCTTGGTGGCCATGGCTGGCTTTGGCCAATGCTCTTGTTGGTTGTAACGCTTAGCCTGCTGGCCACGCGACCAAAATGGCAAGCCACCGATTTGGCGCTTGGTTTGGTGATTGGCGCTATCGCGCTTTATCTTTGGCAAGCGTTTGCGGTGGGGCTACGCGGTCCCAATGCCCAATGGGTTGCTGGGGTCTTTCCCGATGCAGCCGAGGGTCAATCTGGCTTAGGCTGGGGCGGCTTTATAGCCGGAGCCATGCTGGTTGGTTTGCTCTCTGATACTTTTGCCGCACGTGGCTTCTGCAGAGGAGAACGCTTCGCCTCGCTTGCAATCACCGGCATTGTGGCAGCGCTTACCGCCTTTGTTTTCTTTCCTATTCTAAAGCTTGGCCTTGCCGCCTTTATCGACACTGATGGCAACCTTGCATTGGTCACATTTTGGCAGCGCCTGTCTGCACCAGAGCTTTGGGGGCTTTCGTGTTTTTATAGCGGGTTGCGCTGCGGCGTTGTTGTGAACACGGTCATCCTCGGCGTGCTATCGGCCACACTGGCGACACTACTGGGCTTGGCGCTGGCGCTGCTGGTCAACCGCACAGATTTTCGCCTGAAGAAAGCGCTGCGCGCGGTTTCCATTCTTCCTATCATTACGCCACCTTTTGTGGTGGGCGTTGCGATCATCGTGCTTTTTGGACGCACAGGTCTGATAACTGCATGGGGCGCGGACCTGATGGGCGTGCGGCCCTCACGTTGGGTTTACGGCTTGCCTGGCATTTTGATGGCCCAAGTTCTGGCGTTCGCGCCCGTCACGTTCTTGGTGCTTTTGTCCACATTGGAAGCCATTAATCCAACGCTTGAGGAAGCTGCGCGCACACTTGGCGCGCGATCAATGAAGACGTTTAGCAGCGTCACCTGGCCCTTACTGCGCCCTGGCTTAGCTGCAGCGTTTTTGTTGGCATTCATCGAAAGCCTTGCCGATTTCGGCAACCCAATTGTCCTTGGCGGTGGTTTCGAAGTTCTCTCGGTGAAAATTTTCTTCGCTGTTGTTGGTGCGCGGTATGATCTTGGTAATGCTGCAACGCTTGCTATCATTTTGCTTGGGCTAACGCTGATTGCGTTCTGGCTGCAAATGAAATGGATGGGCAACAAAAGCTATGTGACGGTGACCGGGAAATCTGATGCAGGCTTAGCCGCGCCATTGCCACCGGTTCTTAAAATCGGCGTTTTTGCGATTGTTATTCCCTGGGTGTTTTTTACCCTGGCAGTCTACATCATTGTGGCGGCGGGTGGCTTTGTCACCGATATTGGCCGCTGGGATTTATCGCCAACGTTCAGCCACCTGGTTACCGCGTTCCGCTTTGAGATCAACGAGGAAGGCCTTCGCCTGTTCGGGTCAGCATGGGATTCCATGCTCACCACACTTTGGGTGGCCGGCTTGGCTGCGCCGCTCACCACACTGGTTGGCATTCTTACCGCTTGGCTTGTTGCCCGACAGGATTTTGCAGGCAGGCGTGCGTTTGAGTTTGGCACCATGCTATCCTTTGCCATTCCAGGCACTGTGGTTGGTGTGTCCTACGTGGCCGCGTTCAACGTTCCACCGGTTGATATGACGGGCACAGCGGCGATCCTCGTGATCTGCTTTGTTTTCCGCAACATGCCGGTGGGTATGCGCGCTGGGCTCGCTGCGCTAGCGCAGATTGATAAAAGCATGGAAGAGGCCAGCCAAACCATGGGCGGAGGTGGCCTAACCACTTTGCGCCGGGTAGTGCTGCCGCTTATCCGGCCAGCAGTGTTTACCGCGCTGGTCTACTCATTTGTGACCGCAATGACCGCTGTATCAGCGGTGATCTTCCTGGTGTCGGCACGTCACAATATGGCAACGGCCTATATTATGGGCCGTGTTGAAGCCGGTGAATACGCGCTGGCCATCGCCTATTCTGCCACACTGATGATGGTGATGATTGTGTGTGTTGCACTTATTCAAGCACTTGTTGGTTCACGTAAACTCGGTCGACGCAAAGAACTGCAAGGCCGCTCACCTCCACCTGATGATCAGGCAAACCCCAACAATCGCGCACCAAGCCCTGTGCCAGCTGAGTGATGAGTACCCTATGAGTGAAACTGCCATTGAATTCGTAGACGTGGTCAAGCGCTATGGCACCACCACGGCTGTCGACCGCATCAATTTTTCTATTAGCAAGGGCGAACTGGTGACCTTTCTTGGCCCATCAGGTTGTGGCAAAACCACCTCATTGCGGCTTATTGCAGGGCTGGAATTGCCAAGTGAAGGCCAGGTAAAAATCGCTGGGCGTGATGTTAGCCGAGATCCTGCCTCTGAGCGCAATGTTGGCATGGTGTTTCAGTCCTACGCCCTTTTTCCTCACATGACCGTGTTGGATAATGTTGCCTATGGCCCCACCATTCGCGGCGTATCGAAAGCGCAAGCGCAAGATAGTGCACGCGAGATCCTTGATCAGGTGGGATTGGCGGGTCTTGATGGGCGCCTGCCCTCTGAGCTTTCTGGCGGACAACAGCAGCGCGTGGCGGTTGCACGCGCCATTGTGCAACAGCCCGATGTGCTGCTTTTCGATGAGCCGCTGTCCAATGTTGATGCCAAGCTGCGCCGCAAGGTGCGTGCTGAAATTCGCGACTTGCAGCAACGCTTTGGCCTGACCGCTGTTTACGTCACGCATGATCAGGAAGAGGCACTGGCGGTTTCGGATAGAATTGTGGTGATGAAAATGGGTAAGATCGCCCAGATAGGCACGCCCACGGAGCTTTACGAGCATCCATCCTCAACATTCGTTGCAGACTTCATCGGCGATGCGAACCTTATTGAGGGCCATGTGAAGGATGGCATTTTTACAGCTGCGCATCTGTCACTGCCCGTTAGCGCGCCGGATGGTGATGTTACGGCCACCATCCGCCCAGAGCGCGTGCGCTTGGAAAAAGGCGGCGCGGCAAAGGTGCTTTCAGCCAGCTATCTTGGCAGCCGAATTGAGTATGTCGTTCAGGATGAGGGCATTGAGTTTCTGATCTCCCGCCAAATCTCTGAGACCCGCTTTGCAGCCGGCGATGCCGTGAACCTGCTTCTCGATCCCAACGATCTTATCCTAGTTCACAAAGACTAATATCATTCAATCCAACCGATCTGGAAACGCTTCCATCATGACCGATCCTATCGCAGCGCGCCAAGTGCTGGCCTCTAAGCTTGCCCAAGAAGCAGGCCAACTGGCGCTCGATTATTACAACAAACGCGATAGCCTAGAGATCGAAACTAAGGCCAGCGCACTGGACTTGGTTTCTATTGCCGACCGCGCGGTGGAAGACATGATCTGCGCGCGCATCCGCGCTGAGTTTGCCGATGATGCAATCCTCGGTGAAGAGGGAGGTGCATCGCAGGGCTCCAGCGGATACACTTGGATCATCGACCCGATTGACGGCACAGTGCCCTTCCTGATGGGGCTGCCCCATTGGTGCGTTGTTATTGCGGTGGCCAAGGGACCAGAAACGCTGCTGGGCGTGATTGATGTGCCCTGCATTGAGGAGCATTTTGCTGCCCGCGCGGGCCATGGCGCAACCTTGAACGGCAAGGTTCTGAAGCTTGATGCATCCAAGAAGATCGACCAAGTTTTGGTGGCTGTCGGCGCCAGTGACCGCTCTGACCCCGGACCTGTTGTCGAGATTATTGGTGGGCTGATGGCCAAGGGCGCGATGTATTATCGCAATGGATCAGGCGCCAATATGCTGGCCAATGTCGCTGCAGGTCGGTTAGGCGGCTATGTGGAACCCGATATGAACCCCTGGGACAGTGTTGCCGGGCTTTTGATGATCACCGAGGCAGGTGGATCCATATTCCCTTATCCCGCTGATCAGGCGCTGGGACTGACCATGGGTGCAGCACCAGGTGTTTGGGAAGACCTCAACACAATAGCCTGTAAGGCCATGGGGCTGCCGGATGGCGCGACCGGCTAGCCCTGATTCTGGCCGCACGCGGTTTCTATGCAACTATTCAGCTTGAAAAGCCTTGCGGCCAATTGGGTGCATCGTATCGCGGTGAAAGTTTTTTGCGCCCGCCGCGCAGAGGTAAAGGCGTGTAATTTTCCAGCCATCAGGCGTGCGCACAAAATCATGATGATATTGACCCCATAGCTCACTGTTTGGCCTGCCATCACAATAGCGATGCCACGCATACAGATAGCTGACGCTGCTTGCTGCATCAGGGCCATGAAACTGAATCATGATGTTGGAAACATGGTGGCTGGTTGCTGCAAAAAAGCTTGCAAGGCCTTGCTCAACCATTGGCCTGAGTTCCTCAAGGCCGTGCATTGTTGGCACATCAGGGCCGTAGTCCACGACCACATCATGGGTAAAAAGTAACAAGACCTTTTCAGGTTCTGCCCTGTCAAAATGGTAGCAGTAAGAATGAACAATGTCGGCTATTGCCGCCTTGTTGCTCAGTTCCTCCAGGCATTTGGCTTGATCCATCTTACCCCCCTAGATGCCCGTTTCAGCTGGGCCTGTGTATCGACCACATGCTAGCAAGTTGATGAGGAAAGAGCGACACGATTTGGCTATCTTATGGAGAGCTTCTTCTTAAACCCGCTGCGAACAGCGCTTTGAAAATAGGAAGTGCTGGCACTGAAAACTTAAGTGCGTGCCAGTTCAAACTTCGCCCAAGCGTCTTCAAGCTTTTCGATAGTGAAATCAGGGGCACGTGCAGGGCCAAGCACGATAGCCTCATTCGCAATCACTGTTTCAATCGCAGCATGAAGATTGGGCAGAACCTGCGGCGGGATCACCAGTGCGCCATGACGATCGGCGTGAATAAGATCTCTTTGCGCGACAGGCATATCAAAAATGGTCACTGGCGCGCCAATTTTGGTGACGTGCACAAACCCATGGCTCACGCCTATTGAACCGGCAAGCACTGGAAAGTGCTCGTCCATCACATCAAGATCGCGCATAACACCGTTGGTAAGGGCCCCTGCCATGCCCAATCCTTTGTGGATTGCAACATGCACTTCGCCCCACCAGCCTGCGATGCAGTGGGGAAAATCGGTGTCCTCAATAACGGCAACTGAGGGGTAAGGTCCGGCGGCCATAGAGCGAAAATAGTCCATTCGCCGCGCGCGAATTACTTCATTTGGCTCCGTAGGAGGGGTGAGGCCTGCAATCGTCGCTGTGCGAGCAAAGCCTACCATTGATGGCTCGCCAGGTTTGCAATGAAACATTGTGCCTTTGGTAAATTGATTGAAGCCACGCTGGCCCTGCGCCACCTCAATGGCGTTGCACACCGTCGGCGTATCCACTGAGCGCAGCAGAGCAAGCAAAGAGGGGGTTAGCTCTGGTTCAGCCATGCGGATAAAGCCTCGTTTGTTTCGCTTGGTTTTTCAAGGGTTGGCAGATGGCCCGCCCCATCGATCACGACCAAATTGGAGTGAGGGATCAGCTCCTGCATCAGCGTGTGTCGCTCTATGGGGCACAGGCGATCTTCGCGGCCACATAGAATTAGGGTTGGCACAGAAACCGCTCTTAATGTTTCACGCTGATCAGGGCGGGTTTTAATAGCCTCTGATTGATCAGCAAACACTTGAGAGCCCAAATCTTCGGCCATCTGCATACACAGATCAAGGATCGCCTGCCGACCCGGGCCATGTGCAAGATAATTGGGCTTCATCTCATCACGCATGACGGTACCCAATTCACCTGCCAGCGCGCGCTTGACTTGC
>JBGCDM010000044.1:0-37151 GCA_045105395.1 Devosiaceae bacterium
ATGAGCCGCATTGTCTATGGCATGTGGCGCATTGGCGATGACACCGACACCTCGCCCGCCCATGTGCAGGCCAAGGTGGAAGCGTGCCTGGCACAGGGCATCACCACCATGGATCAGGCCGACATTTATGGTGGCTACACGGCGGAGTCGATTTTGGGTGAGGCTTTCAAAGCCGCACCATCCTTGCGCAACAAGGTGGAGCTGGTCACCAAATGCGACATCGTAGCGCCTGTGGGAAGATACGCCGACGCCCGCGTGAAGCACTACGACACCAGCGCCGCGCACATCACATCCTGCGTGGAACTTTCGCTGACTGACATGGCCACCGACCGCATAGACCTGCTGCTCATCCACCGGCCTGACCCGATGATGAATCATCACGACACCGGCAAGGCGCTGGATGATCTGGTGGCGTCAGGCAAAGTACGCAATATCGGTGTGTCGAACTTTAAGCTGAACGATTGGACGCTGCTGCAAAGCGCCATGTCCACCAAGCTTTGCACCAATCAGGTCGAGCTGTCCGTGCTCAACTACACCCCCTTCATCGAGGGCGATGTGCAGTGGATGCAGGAGCGTGGGATCAGCCCCATGGCGTGGTCGCCGCTGGGCGGTGGTGGGCTGTTTGGACCCGCGGGTCAGGCGGTCCATGCCGTTCTGCAACGCATTGCCAATGAGGCTGGCACTGATGTTGCGGCTGTGGCCGTAGCGTGGCTGCTTGCACACCCGGCCAAGATTTTACCCGTGATGGGCACAAACACGCTCGATCGCATCAAGACCTTTGATCAGGCTTTCAAGGTCCCTATTGACCGGCAAACCTGGTTTGAAATTCTCACAGCCGCACAGGGTCACGAGGTTCCTTAAAAGGAACGGAAAGAAAGCAACCATGAACATGCACGCCCCAATTTCCAGCTTTGTGCCGGCCGCTGATAACGCCAAAGAGCTGCGCAACGCCTTTTCGCGCTTTGCAACTGGCGTCACCGTCGTGACCGCGATGACCGAAAACGGCCCAATTGGCATGACGGCCAACAGCTTTTCCTCGGTCTCACTCGACCCGCCGCTGACGCTCTGGTCCATCGACCGCAAATCCAGCCGCTATGATGCGTTTGCCAATGCATGGGACACCGCGATCCATGTGCTCGCTCAGGATCAGGAAACCTTGTGCCTCGCCTTTGCCAAACAGGCCAACGCGTTCGATCAGGCCAACTGGAGCGAAGGCACAAACGGCACGCCGCTGCTGGAAGGCTGCCTGGCGCGCTTTGAGTGCCAGCGCTACGGCAAGCATGATGCGGGTGACCACACAATTTTGGTCGATCAGATTATGCTCGCGACGATGGGCAAAGATGGGGCATCTGCTGATCCCCTGGTGTTCTTCCAAGGCCAGTTTGGCGGCGTGAGCAGCGATTAGCGCACCATGAGCACCGACCCTCACAAAACCCGACAAGAGGTTGAGGACGTATTGGGCTGCTGCATTGCCGATGCAGCGTTTGAAAGCGTACAGGTTATCGAAACCCAAACGCTCGATGACTGGCAGTTAGACACCATCATGTTCGAGCGTGACGGTGAAACCATCCCAGCGCTTTTCCTGCACCCTACCAATCCGACTGCGCCCGTACCCGCGGTTCTTTATTGCCACGCCCATGGCAACAAGTGGGATTTCGGTATGGCAGAATTGGTGGAAGGGCGCGGCAGTTTGCAGGGCCCCTATGGAAAGGCGCTTCAAGCACTGGGCATTGCCAGCCTTTGCATTGAAATGCCCGCATTTGGTGCACGGCAAGAACCAACAGAATCCGCGCGCGCGAAAAAACACCTCTGGAACGGAACAACCCTCTTCGGCCAGATGCTGGAAGAACTCGCAGCTGGCACCAGCTTCCTCAGCGATCAGCCACAGATTGATGCAACGCACATCGGGGCGCTGGGCTTTTCCATGGGCTCCACCCATGCCTGGTGGATGGCCGCGCTAGACGAACGCGTGAAGGCGAGCGCCGCGCTGTGCTCCTTCGCTGATCTGGCTTGCCTCACACAAACCCCAGCCCATGATGGCCACGGCATCTACATGACTGTGCCCAGGCTTCTGCAAAACCATTCCACCGGGCAAATTGCAGGCCTTGCCGCACCCCGCGCCCTGATGATTGGCGTGGGATTGCAGGATTGGTCGACGCCAGAAGGTTCGTTTGAAGTTGCACGCGCGCAGCTTGAAGCCGCTTACCAAGACGCACCAGACGCCTTGCACTTTCATGTGGAGCCTGATCTGAGCCATGAGGAAAGCCCCGCCATGCGGCAGGCAACACTTGAGTTCCTGGAGACCCATTTATGCCACTAGTATGCGCCCTCATCGGCACTGGCATGGTGGCGGGCACCCATGTCGCGGCCATCAACGCTTCGCAAAAAGTAGCCCTAAAGGGTGTCACGGCTCGCAGCCAAGCCAGCGCACAAGCTTTCGCAGACGCACACACTGTGCAGGCCTACGCCGATGTACCCGCCATCGCTGCTGACCCCACAATCGACTTTGCCATCATCGTCACGCCGCCCAATGCGCGCATGGATCTCATCTCACCGCTTGCCAAGGCGGGTAAACCGATCCTTCTGGAAAAGCCAATTGCACGCGATGGCATAGAAGCGGCGCAGGTCGTTAAGGTATGCGAAGATGCTGGCGTGCCGCTCGGCATCGTGTTCCAGCACCGTATGCGGGAAGCATCATTAAAAGCCACACAGCTGGTGGCGTCAGACACACTGGGCAAGCTAGGCCTGGCGGAAATCAACGTGCCCTGGTGGCGCGAGCAGGCCTACTATGACGAGCCGGAGCGCGGCACCTACGCACGCGATGGCGGCGGCGTTCTGATCAGCCAGGCGATCCATACGATTGACCTCGCGCTATCGCTGACCGGCCCTGTGACAAGCGTGCAGGCGATGACGGCCACCACGCAGTTTCACGCGATGGAAGCCGAAGACTTTGCCACTGCAGGATTAAAGTTTGAGAACGGGGCAGTCGGTTCACTGGTCGCATCCTCGGCAAGTTTTCCGGGCAACGCTGAAACCATCACCTTACATTTTGAGAAGGCTAGTCTGCATCTGGGTTCCGGCGTTTTGACGGTGAACTGGCGTTCAGGCGAAACAGATACCTTCGGCGCGAGCGCCAGCACAGGCGGCGGCGCGGACCCAATGGCGTTCACCCATGCATGGCACCAGGGCATCATCGAAGACTTCTGTGATGCGATTGCCGAGGGCAGTGACCCCATCGTAACCGGCAGGCAAGCGCTGGCATCCCATGCGCTAATTGACGCGATCACCGCCTCATCCAAATCCGGCAGCACAGTGGAGCTCGCCCAATGACACTTACTATTGCGGCCCTAGGCATCGACCACCGCCATATCTTCGGCATGGCCGGCAACATGCAAGATGTGGGTGCACACTTTAAGTCATGGTGGACTGAGGGCACGGCAGGGACGGAAGAAGGTTTCATCAAGCGTTTTCCAGACGTGCCCAAAACCACCAAGGAAGCGATTCTTGCCGACCCGGAGATCGACCTCATTCTCATTTCCGCCATTCCGCGCGAGCGGGCACAGCTTGCCATCGAGGCGATGGAAGCGGGCAAAGACGTGATGGTCGACAAACCCGCCTGCACAACGCTGGAACAGCTTGAAGCCATCAAAGGATGTCAGGCGCGTACAGGCCGCATCTGGTCGGTGGATTTCTCCGAGCGTTTCGAGGTGCCCTCGGTCAACAAAGCGACAGAGTTGGTACAAGCTGGCGCCATCGGCAAAGTGGTGCAAACGCTGGGTATTGGGCCGCACCGATTGAACCGCGCCACGCGTCCAGACTGGTTCTTTGAGCGTGAGGCCTATGGCGGCATTCTAACGGATATTGCCAGCCACCAGATCGATCAGTTCCTGTTTTTTACAGGCTCCACAGACGCTGAGATTACGCTAGCGCAGGTTGGCAATTTCGCCAATCCTGATGATCATGGCTTGCAGGATTTCGGCGAGATCGCGCTGCGCTCAGATCAGGGCCACGGCTATATCCGCGTGGACTGGTATACGCCCGATGCTCTGCCCAACTGGGGCGATGGTCGCCTGACCATTCTGGGCACAGATGGGTACATTGAACTGCGCAAATATGTCGATGTTGGCGGACCGGAGGGCACCGATCATCTAGTGCTTGTCAATGGCGAGACCTGCGAGAAAATCCAGTGCTCAGATGCTGGCCTGCCCTATTTCGGCAATCTTGCAAACGACATCAAAAACCGCACCGCAACCGCCATGCCGCAGGCCCACGCCTTCAAGGTGATGGAGCTTGGCATCAAAGCGCAGATGCTTGCCGAAGGTCGGCTGCCAACGAAGGACGCGCTCTAGTGCAAAACGTTGCGATCATTGGTGCGGGTATTGGCGAACAGCATTTGGCGGGTTACCGCGCGCTGCCTGACCAATTCACCGTGAAAGCCATTTGCGACCTCAACCAAGACCGCGCGCGCATTGTTGCAGGCGGCGACAACACCATCGCCATCTATGCCGAAACCCGCACGGTGCTTGCCGATAAGAGCATCGACATTGTTGATGTCTGCCTGCCACCGCATCTTCATTTTGATGTATCCCTGTCGGCCCTGCGCGCAGGCAAACACGTGATATGCGAGAAGCCATTGGTGCGCTCACTCGCCGAGGCTGATGTGCTGCGCGATGCCTGCACCGACACACAGCGCAAGATCTTCCCCGTCTTTCAGTACCGCTACGGACCGGGGCTCGATCAATTGCGTGCGCTCATGCACGCAGGTCTGGCTGGCAAAGCCTATGCGGCAAGCCTTGAGACCCACTGGAACCGCGATTCTGACTATTATGCGGTGGCTTGGCGCGGCACCTGGACGGGCGAGTCAGGCGGCGCGGTGCTCGGCCACGCCATCCACAATCATGATCTTCTGACCCACATCCTGGGCCCTATCAAAAGCCTGTCTGCCATCACCACAACACGTGTGAACCCAATTGAGGTAGAAGACTGCGCGAGCATCAGTTTTGAAATGGAAAGTGGCGCGCTGGCCACCTCCTCCATCACGCTTGGTGCTGGCGATGATACCAGCCGGTTGCGGTTTGTGTTTGAAGGCTTCACCGCCACCAGTGGTACAGAGCCTTACGCCCCCGGCGAAGACACCTGGACATTCACTGCACGCAGCCCAACAAAACAGGCACACGTGGATGCCATCCTTGCCAATTTAGCCCTCCAACCCTCTGGGTATGCTGGTTTTTTCCAATCCATTGCATATTCACTTGACGGGCACCCCGCATCTGACGTCACATTAGCGGATGGACGCCGGTCACTCGAACTTGTCACGGCGGTCTATCAGGCTGCTCGGACGGGAAATCGCGTTAGCCTACCATTGGATAAGGAAAACGCGCTCTACGCCGGATGGTTGCCTGATCGGCACCTTCCAAACAATCAAAAACTGGCTCACTAAAAAACCGAGCCGCCTTTCTTGGGAGAGAAATGATATGAAAAAGACCCTCCTTGCGACCTCCGCGCTTGCAGCCATGATGGCTGGCACCGCGCTGGTTCCAGCCACCGCATCGGCCGCTGAACTGCGCTTCATGTGCTATTCTGATGGCAATGAGTGCGAAGTGTATGACGATGTGATTGACCGCTTTGAAGCGGCCAACCCTGGCACCACCGTTTCAGTGGATGTGGTGCCTTACCAGGCGATCCTTGAGAACTTGCCTGTACAGTTGGCAGCAGGCGAAGGCCCAGACCTTGCCAAGGTTACTGACCTTGGTGGCCTGAATGAATACTACCTCGACCTGGAGCCTTTCGTAGACGCTTCCTATTGGGAAGAATCTTTCGGTGGCACGCTAGACTGGTACCGCGGCGGTGATGACCGTCAGGGCATCTATGGCATGCACAGCCAGCTAACTGTGACCGGTGCATTCGCCAACGCAACCCTGTTTGAGCAAGCCGGTATTGAGATGCCTGGCGAAGGCGCAACATGGGAAGATTGGGCAACAGCTTCACGCGCTGTTGCTGAGGCAACTGGCGCACCTTTCCCAATGGCGATTGACCGTTCTGGCCACCGTGTAGCTGGTCCTGCAATCTCCTACGGCGCTGCGCTCTTCAATGATGACGGCGAAGCAATTCTGGTCGATGATGGTTTCCAGGCGTTCGTGCAGCAGTTCGTGGATTGGCACGAAGATGGCACCATGGCGCGCGATGTATGGGCTGGCCAAGGTGGCGCAACCTACCAGGACGCCGCACAAGAGTTCATCAATGGTGACCTTGTGTTCTACTATTCAGGCTCTTGGCAGGTTGGCCGCATGGACGAGCAGGTCGGTGACTTCTTCGACTGGCAAGCCGTTGGTTCACCTTGCGGTCCAGCTGGCGCATGTTCCGGCATGCCAGGCGGCGCAGGCATAGTCGGCTTTGCTGAAACCGAGCACCCTGAAGAAGTAGCGGCTTTGATCGACTTTCTGGCACAGGAAGATGTGTACGGCGAAGTAGCAGCACGCACCCGCAACATTCCGGCCCACCTGGGTGTGGCAGCTGCTGGTGTTGAGTTCCAGAATGCATCAGACGGTGCAAAAGCAGCGCTCAATGGCTTTGCTGGCTCCTTGCCAGACATTCACCCAGCAGCTTTTGCTTACCAGGGCTATGCAGGCAACCGCGCCATGTTCGGCATCACAGTTGAGCGCATCTCGCAGGCGATTGTTGGCGAGCTGACAGTGGAAGAAGCAATGGAACGCGCCTCTTCAGACCTTGCCGAAGCTATGTCTGAAACAGGCAACTAAGCCGGTTATGACAACCGACACGCAGGTGGGCGATCATACATCGCCCACCTCACCGGAACCCTCACCGCCACCGGCCCAAAAGCCACCTGCGGTGAAAGGCGACGGTCTCGTTCTTACCCTTCTCTCCCCGCTCATGCGGGTGATCGAGATACCGTTTTTGGCTCTTCAGCGCCTTTTGGGCGTGAACAGGCTCGCTTGGGTATTCCTGCTGCCAAACCTGCTTCTTTTTGGCTTTTTTGCCTTCCTACCCATCATCCTCAACGTGTTTTACGCGATGACCGGCGGCGACAATGTGCTGCTTGGCGACCGACCCTTTGTGGGTGGCCAAAACTTCGGCACGCTTTCAAGTTGCGATAACTATTTCGACCCCAATTCTTGCGTTCAGGACAAGTTCTGGCGCGCAGTGGGCAACACCACCTGGTTCGTGACGCTTCAGGTGGGCATCATGGTCGGCTTTGCTCTGCTCACCGCCATCATTTTAAACCGCGATATCCGCGCGCGCGGCTTCTTCCGCTCTGTGTTCTTCTTCCCCGTGCTACTTTCACCGGTTGTTGTTGCGCTGATCTGGAAATGGATCCTACAGCGCGAGGGCGTACTGAATGCCTTCCTCGATTGGATCGGTGTTGGTGGCTACAACTGGCTGATCGATGCCCAATGGGCGTTCGGTTGGACCGTATTCCTGTCGGTCTGGGCCCATATGGGCTTCTACACGCTCATTCTTTTGGCGGGCCTACAGGCCATTCCACGTGATGTGTATGAGGCCGCCACAATGGATCGCGCTTCACCCTGGCGCACGTTCCGTCGCATCACGCTTCCGCTGCTCTCGCCAACCATGTTGGTGGTGCTTGTGCTGGCGCTGATCAAAAGCGTGCAGACCTTTGATGAGGTTTATGCCTTCACAGGCGGCGGACCGGGCACCGCAACAACCTTCATCATTCAGTACATTTATGAGGAAGGCTTTGCAGGTGCACCACGCTTGTTCGGCTTAGCAGCGGCAGCCTCACTTATTGTAGCGCTGGTTTTGGTTCTGCTGACGCTGGTGCAGCTTTGGGTCAACCGGAGGAACGTTGATGGCTGAAGCAGCAGGCAAAATGACCGTCTGGCAGATGCTCACCGCCACGCGAGGCAAGAATGGCAAGCTGCATTGGACCGATTGGGTGTCCTACAGCTACCTGATCCTGGGCGTGTTCTTGATGTTCTTCCCGGTGGTGTGGCTGCTCATGTCCAGCTTCAAAACCGAGGCTGATCTGCAACGCTACCCACCCACCTTCCTGCCCTACCAACAAACCACGATAGAACTACCGGGCATGGACGGCACATTCCCGCTATTTGAGATCACCGGCGGTGAACATGAAGGCCGCACACTGGCGCAGCTGCGCCGGGTGGGCCTGATTGCACAGATGGTTGATCCCGCAGCGCCTGAAGAACGGCTGCGCGTTGATATTTCCGACCGTCAACCCGTGCAGGAAGTGCGCTTGGCAGTGGAGAACTACACCGGCCTGTTTGAGCGCTTTGATTTCATGCGCTTCTTCTTCAATTCCACCTTCATAACCGTGGCGGCCACAGCCATTATGCTTCTGGTCAACGCGATGGCCGCCTTTGCGCTTTCAAAATACGAGTTCCGAGGGCGAACAGCGGTATTGCTACTGGTCATCGGTACGCTGATGATCCCGCAGACGGTGGTGCTGGTGCCACTATTCCTGATCGTCACAGAGATGGGCATGCTGAACTCGCTCTGGGGCGTCATCATACCAGGCGCCGCCACGCCCACGGGCGTGTTCCTGCTGCGACAATATATGATCACCATACCGGACGAAATTTTAGACGCCGCACGCATGGACAAAGCCAGCGAGTGGAAGATTTTCTGGCGTATCATCATACCGCTCTCAGCGCCTGCTATCGCGGTGCTGGCCATCCTTGCCATCATGTGGCGTTGGAACGACTTCCTGTGGCCGTTGATCGTGCTAACCGAAAGCGAAAACTTCACGCTGCAATTGGCGCTCAACTCCTTCCAGGGTGAGCTTCAAACCGAATGGTCGAGCCTCTTGGCGATGACGGTGCTGACCCTGCTGCCCATCGCACTGGTGTTCATGTTCTTGCAGAAATATATCGCCACCGGCATTGCTTCAACGGGCGGGAAATAACCTAAGCGCAGCGGTCGGGCCTAAGGCCAGGAGCGGAACGAACAAGAATGCTGACGTGATCGTTCCGCAGGAACGGAGCGAAACGTCAAAGAGAAAAATGATCGGCAAACCGGTCACAGGGGAATGACATGGCCAGCGTTGAACTGAAGAACCTGAAAAAAACCTATGGCGACACGAAAGTGATCCGCGGGATCGACATGCAAATCGCCTATGGCGAGTTCTGTGTATTTGTCGGCCCTTCCGGCTGCGGTAAGTCCACGCTGCTGCGCATGATTTCTGGCCTTGAACCCATTACCTCTGGCGACATTGAAATCGACAGCGAGGTGGTGAACGCTATCCCCGCAGCCGACCGTGGACTGGCCATGGTGTTCCAGTCTTATGCACTCTACCCGCACATGACAGTGCGGCAGAACCTTTCCTTTGGGCTAGAAAACATCAACACGCCCAAGGCTGAGATTGCCGCGAAAATCCAGGCTGTCGCGAGCATGCTGCAAATTGATATGTTGCTCGACCGTCGCCCGAAAGACCTCTCCGGCGGCCAGCGCCAACGGGTTGCCATTGGCCGTGCAGTGGTGCGTGAGCCCAAAGTGTTCCTGTTTGATGAGCCGCTATCCAACCTTGATGCCGAATTGCGCGTTGGCATGCGCGCGGAAATCGCAGCGCTTCACAAACGCCTTGGCAACACGATGATCTACGTAACCCACGATCAGGTGGAAGCGATGACCATGGCGGACAAGATCGCCGTTCTGCGCCTTGGCGAGCTAGAACAGTTTGGCCGCCCGCTCGACCTCTACAATGCGCCTTGCAACATCTTCGTGGCAGGCTTTATCGGTTCACCGAAAATGAACTTCATGACTGGCGAGATCGATACCTCTGACCGCACAAAGCTTACGCTAGATACGGGCGAGGCCATCACGCTACCTGACACTGGTTTTAGCCAGCAGGTCGGCCAGAAGGTAACGCTGGGGGTTCGACCCAATGAGATGCGCCCAGATGAAAACGGCGTCATCCACATGAAGGTGGCATCGGTGGAACAGCTTGGCAGCGACAGCTATCTGTACGGCGAACTGGGTGACGGGACAAAATTGACCGTTCACAATGCAGGCCAAACCAAAGTGGAAGCGGGCGAGAGCGTGCGCCTTGGCGCTGATCCGGCAACGTTCCATCTTTTCGACACAGCCTCCACACTATCATTGCGCCAAAACTGATAGTGTCCAAGACTGACATTCGCCAACACTAAAGCCAGCCAAGATTGATTCTTGGCAAAAGGCTAACCTGCGTGAGGCAGAACAATGCGGCAAACCTGGCGCTGGTTTGGACCAGCCGACACCATTTCCCTTGCTGAAATTCGCCAAACCGGCGCGCAAGGTATTGTTTCGGCGCTCCACCATGTCCCACCGGGCGAGGTGTGGAGCCATGGCGAGATTGCCAAGCGCAAGAACGCCATTGAAGGTCGCGCTGATGCACCCACGGGCCTAACCTGGGATGTGGTGGAAAGTGTGCCCGTGTCCGAAGCCATCAAGACGCAAACTGGCCCGGTAAAAGAGCATATGGCAGCCTATAAGCAGACCCTGATCAACCTTGCCGGGCAGGGCATAGAAACTGTTTGCTACAACTTTATGCCAATCCTTGATTGGACCCGTACCGACCTGAAGGCCGTTATGCCCGATGGAGCAACAGCCATGCGTTTCGACCTGCTGGACTTTTGCGCCTTTGATGCCTTTTTGCTGGCGCGGCCAGGCGTTGAGGATGACTACCCAGCCGACATGACCGAGGCTGCTCAGGCGCGGTTTGCAGCCATGAGCGATGGGCAGAAAGCGCAACTGGTGAATAACATCGTCGCTGGACTGCCCGGTGCCAATGACACTTGGACCCTGGATGATGTGCGCACCCAACTGGCAACATACGAGGATATCGATGCCTATCGGCTGCGCGACAATCTCATCGACTTTTTGGCTGAAATTGTGCCGGTTGCTGAGGAAGTTGGCATTCGCTTGTGCTGCCACCCCGACGATCCGCCTTTTTCGCTGCTGGGCTTGCCGCGTGTTATGTCGAGCGAAAACGACTACGCCATCGTGCTTGATGCAGTGGATATTCCTGCAAATGGGGCAACACTTTGCACCGGGTCGCTGGGTGTGAGCAAGGCGTTTAATCCGGTGAGCTTCATTGAGCAGCTGGGCCAGCGCATTCACTTCGTGCACCTGCGCAACACACTGCGTGAAGGCCCATCAGCCGGTGACAAGCACAGTTTTCATGAAAGCGCGCATCTGGAAGGTGACACCAACATGGTCGCGACCATCAGCGCACTGATGGTGGAGCAACAACGCCGCCGAAACGAGGGGCGTGCTGACTGGCAAATCCCGATGCGCCCAGACCATGGCCAGGCCATGCTGGATGATCACAACCGCAACTCCATGCCTGGTTACCCGCTGATTGGCCGTATGCGCGGCCTGGCGGAGCTACGTGGCATTATGGCGGCATTTGGGTAGGTTCTTGGGTACCAAGCAGTATGTTTTCGCCACCATCACCAAAGCCATTTGAGGCGCCATAAGAGAGATGACTATACGATGGATAATGGTGGAACGATTACCGATCGGCTGATTGCAAGCGCCAACATCAAGCCAGGAGCAAATGCGCTGGATATCGGCTGTGGTCCTGGCGATGTCACGTTTCGGTTTGCAAAGGCGGTCGGAGTCGAGGGTAAAGTTTTTGGCGTTGATCTAAATCCCACCGCGCTTGACAAAGCACGGCAGACGGCACGCTCAAAAGGTATCAGCAACATAACATCTTCCGAGCAAAGCCTAGAAGCATTGTCTACTTTGGATCAGGTTTTTGACGTCATTACATGTCGCCGTGTTTTGATGTACGTATTCGATCAAAGGGCTGCAACAAAAGCGCTGGCGCAGTTGCTGAAACCAGATGGCGTTTTGATCATTCAAGAGCATGACGCGTCCATCATGCGTGCAACCTGCCAAATGCCTCTTTATCAGCAGGCACGTGCGTGGATTTGGAAGACCGTAGAAGCCGAAGGTGGCAACATTGAAACAGGCTTTAGTCTGTACAACCTTCTGACAAGCGCTGGTTTCACTGATGTTTCAATCACAGCGGATGCGATAGTAGAAACACCCGCCCAAGCTGGACTCACGACATCCATAGTTAAGGCCATGCTAGACCGTATTGAAGCAACAGGCGTTGCAACCGCGCAGGACATTGATGTGGATACGTTAGAAGTGAGATTGGCAGCAGAACGCAGTGCAAATGCAGCAACCGTTATTGGTGAAATGGTATTTGGTGCGCTCGCACGTTTTTAAGCGGGACTTAATTGTTACCGCTCCAGTTCACTCACCAGCAAATTGACCTGCGGAAAGTCGCCCAGCGCATCGGGGTTCTCATAGGTTCCCACCCAGATATCGTACTGCCCAGTAAGCGGCTGAGCGAAGAAGATTTCGGGATTGAGATCACCCTCCACCCGATCATCATTGCACAGCCATTCCCCGTCCGGTTGGTTGATCAGCAATGTGGTGTCAGCTGATCCTTCCACAAATACACGCAACGGATACTGACTGCCCGCTTCATAGGTGATACGAACATCGGGCGCCTCTGCCACAAAACCCGCACAACCATCCACCACATCACTGGCCACCAGATAACCACCGGCCTGTAGCGGATAGTTCACAGGGTCAGGCGTGAACCCGGTGATAATCTCCTCGTCAAAAAAAGTGGCTGGCAACGAGAAATCTGGGAAGACGCGCAGATCAGCGACCTGCGTTTCACCGGCCATGGTCGCGCGGATCCACTCTTCATAAGCAGAAACACGGGTGTAGGTGGAGAAGCGTTCGCCATCATCCACGCACAGTGTTCCACCGGAAACCAAGCCCACCTGCACATAACCATTGCGTGTCTGCGCATGCAGCGGCCCGCCACTATCGCCGGCACAAGCGTCAATCAACTCCCTGCGATAGCCTGCACAAATCGCCTCCGGATCACCGCGTTCATCACAGCGGGCATTGTCCACGATGGGCACTTCTGCGCCCAACAAAAGCGCTGACGTTTCAAAAACATCCAGCGTTTGCACAGTGCTTTCCCCGCCTTTGCCGCCCACAGTGCCCGACACCTCTGCCTGGCCCGGCGTGTTTCCCCAGCCGGTCACAACGGCATCATCACCCTCACGCTCCAGAGCACGCGCGTTGGCGGCACTGGCCAAGGGTACTGGCGGCACATTGATAGCGCTGGCAAGTTCCAACAAAGCAATATCATCAGAGCCAACGCCGCGATAATCTGGGTGCGCATAGATGGTTTGGATATCAACAATGCGCCCACCATCTTCCAAGCTGGTCGAGCCAAAATAGACCGCAATGGGGCTAGGGTCTGTAGGCAGCAAATCTTCAATGCAATGCGCCGCGGTCAATACCCAACGCTCATCAATGACCGAGCCGCCGCAAAAATGTGCCCCGCGCTGGCTTCCAGAACCGGTACGAAACAGGGAGACCTGCCAAGGGAACTCATCAATCGAGGTAATGCACCCACCCATAACGCGCCCATCATCGCAAAAAGCTTGCGCTGGCGTTGCTATCAGCCCGCCACCCAGTGTTGCGCCTGCTAGGAGCAAACCGGTGGTCAGAGCGCTTGAAAGAAATGTACCAGTGGCGGCATGGGAATGTCTCATTCGATCTGTCCTATTGGGTCATCCATCGCGGCATCATGGCACAAGGTGCACAGGCATACCATTGCCCAAGGCTTGCATGAGCCATGGTGTTTGCGTGCCATCATTGTGCGCAACCATATGGGAAGACATTGCCCGGAAAAGCCCAGATACCTGCTGGTTTGGCGCTTCCAATGCAGCCAGCAGCGCAGCGGTAAAGGGGCTGTTGGGGCCCTCACCATCGGCTGCAATTTGGCCAGGCGTTGCGGCATAGATCAGGTTTATAGAGCCATCGGGTATGGCGACCAAATCGCCTGCCCCGCCAGCACCAGATGCATCACTGGCCCCAGCAGCGCGCAAACCGTTGGCACTGCAAGCATCAATGAACAGCACAGCATTCACACCGGTCCGCGCAGCAAGACGGCCAGTGAGCGCGCGCAAGGCAACACCAATGTCAACCAAATCATCGCGAGAGGTCAGCGCGCCATCATCGCTGGGAACAAGAAAGGTTTGCCCAGCCTGGCTTAAACCATGACCAGCAAGAAAAACCACTGCCGTCGCGCCCTCTGGTAACGCGAGCGCAAAGGAACGAAACGCTGCCAGTAAATCCTGGCGCGTTGGGTCAAGCAATGGGCCGCCGGCATGCAAATGATAGCCCAGCTGCGAAAGACGCTGTGCCACCGCGCGGGCATCATTGGCTGGATTGGAAAGGTCGCGCGCGCGCTCGTAATGATCCGTGCCAACCACCAAAGCGTGAAGGTTTTGCGCCGATGCAGAGCCGGTGACGAACAGCAAAGCCAGCGCACAAATAAGTCCCTGAAACACACAGAAGCGGGCTTTTAACCGTGCAGGCTTTTTAAACTTGAAAATGAACATCAACAATGCTTTTTTGGTTGCGCTAGGTCAAAGCGCCCCATTTCAAATGGGGTAAGTTTTCATCCTAGCTGCAAATCGTTTGCATTTGCGTGCCAATCTATCTGGCATATGTGTGAATTCGGGATCCCAATGATTGTCTGTCATTGCAACGTTCTGACCAAAGAGATGATCAATGAGGCTATTGAGAGCCTGATTGATGATGACCCTTATCGCCTTATCACACCAGGCGTTGTCTACCGAGAACTTGGAAAACGCGGCAAATGCTGCGGTTGCTTTCCCCAAGTTGTTAGCCTAATTGTTGCTAGATTAGAAGAATTCCAAACTAGTAATCCAGCCTATGTCTTGGAACGTATCATTGCAGGGTCGGCCACCGCGTCTCTTAGTGCAGGCGGCATTCGCTTGGCCCTGAGACCTGAATAATTTTGCGCCTAATAGGCGCGCAACGCTAAGGAAAGCACGCCATGAAGGGCTCAGAAAAAGTTATCGAACGTCTCAACGAGGCTCTGTTTCTGGAGCTGGGTGCGATCAACCAATATTGGCTACATTATCGCCTGCTGGATGATTGGGGCTATGCGAAACTGGCCGCCAAGGAGCGCGCTGAGTCCATTGAAGAGATGGAGCATGCCGATAAGATCGTGGAACGTATTCTGTTCCTAGAAGGCCACCCCAACATGCAAACTGTTGCACCGTTACGCATCGGGCAAACCATCAAGGAAGTCCTGGAGGCCGATTTGGCTGGCGAATATGACGCGCGTGCGTCTTACTCGAAATCCTACGATGTGTGCGTGACTGAGGGTGATCAGGTATCCAAGAAACTGTTTGAAGACCTGCTTGCCGATGAAGAAGGCCATATCGACTTTCTAGAAACGCAGCTGCAGCTTCTCGAAACGATTGGCGAAGAACGCTATGGTCAGCTTAACGCAAGCTCGGCTGACGGCACAGAATAACGCCAAATCACCTGTGCTACTCGGCGGCCACGATACCAGTAAGGGTGTCCGCCGGGTGCGTTTTGGCTTCTGGCTTCATCGCGTCATCAAGCCATAAATCCAAAAAAGCATCGAGCCACACATCCACGGCCCCATCATAGCGCAGCCGCCCCTCAATATGGGCTTCACGCGACTGCGCACCCGGTGCAAGCATGCGCTCAGCACCCTTCACCGTCCAGCGATACAGCATAGCGAAGGTAAGCTCGGGGTGAAATTGCAACCCAAAAGCTGAACGACCAACCTGAAAAGCCTGTTCAGGAAACGGGCCATCCGCTGATGCCAATCGGGTAGCGCCTGATGGCAAATCAAACCCATCCTGGTGCCACTGATAAACCATATCAGGCCAATGGATCAGCGCCTCACCCTCTGGGGTGGGTTGAATAGGGTAATAGCCGACCTCAACACGCCCTTGCGGATCTGGCTTAACCTCGCCACCAAGATGCTGGGCCATAAGCTGCGCACCCAAACACAGCCCCAAAAGCGGCTTCTCTTCGCGCAGTGGCACATCAATCCAATTGGTTTCAGTGATCAGATGCGGCGCATCATCATAGGCGGACATAGGCCCGCCAAAGATAACAGCGCCAGAGTGCAGCTCCAGCGTTTCTGGCAAGGCGCAGCCAAGCGGCGGCCGCCGGATATCCAAATCATAACCACGTTCACGCAGCTTCCTACCCACCCGCCCTGGGGTGGAGGTTTCTTGATGTAGAACAATCAAAATGGGGTCGAGCGTGGACATGGGCACACAGAACCTGCGCTTGAAGCCTATGTCCAGCAGCAAGCCCGCAAAATAAGAGTTTTTACGGCTACTTTTGCGTGATTGTGCCGCGAGCCTAGGCCCGCGTCACAGCAAATCCTTATCGAACCAGACGGGCTTCCATCAAACTCGCGCCAAGTGAGTCAAAGGCCGACATCATGTCGTCATTGGTGGTCACATCAAAATAGTGTGCCGCACTGGTCGCACAGTCACGGAAATACTCATCCGCATAAGGATTGCCCTCAATGTAGAACATGTAAACCGTGATGCCATCTGCTTTCATATCTTCACAAACAGCGAGCAAATTATCGAACATGGCTGCGCCTGAGTTGTTATGGCCCCATTCCTGAACACCATCAAACTCCGTCCGCTCCATCGTGGAGTTACCGTCGGAGATAAAAACAGCAACCTTGCGCGCATCGCCGGTCGGGGCAGGATAGTTGGCCTGGCCCCACTCACCAGACCAACTTGGCGAAAGTGAACGCCACGCCCAAGCCATACCGGTGTCAAAGCGCCCAGTGCCAGCAGCCTGCAACTGCCGCATTTCATGGATGATGGTACTCATTTGATCCGTTGGGCCGACTATTGGCTGCGGGCAATGGTACCAACGCTCTTCATGAATACCACCGGCCGAACGGTGATCTAGAGGCGCGAAATACAGCTCTGCTGGCGTCGCATTGGTCAAAAGGTAGGGATTATCAGGATCATCTTCTTCGCGCGGCTCTACGCAGCCCTGCCACTGTGCCAAGGGCAAACGATCATCAGTTTCTGTGCCATCACGATCACGGTGCCCACGGCGGCCATTGTCGCCGTCGCCCTCACGCTCCTCATCGTTCCAGTGACCACGCCGACCATTGTTGCCAGCGTTTTCATCCTCAACGTCATCACCCTCAAAGCCTTCAACCCAATCAAACCGTGCCGTGCCAACATTGATACGGTCACCCATGGGGATGGCCGTTACCGTCAAATCATTGTTGTCCTCAATGGCATTGTCGAGCGCATTGAGAACCGATTCCAAGGAACTGTGCGCTATCTGCCAACGGTTGCCAAAGGTCATTGAGCGGGTGGCATCAATCACGAACGTAATCTCAAGCGGGTCTGAACCAGCTGCCGCAATGGAACTAACACCAACATCGATATCAGTAATGCCGATCACGCCCAGCAAAGTGGTGTCCACACCGCCACCAGCTTGCACCTCATAGCCAAGGTCGACCTCCAGCAAGGAGAAATGCGAAACCGTATGGCCTGTGTCAGGCGCATTGGCATCAAACACGGCCCGCGCATAATCCTGACGCGCTTCAAGGTTGGGAAGGGAGCTCGTAGCAGCGGCAAGGGCCGCAGCATCGGCAGCGTTTTGGTAGCCAGATCGAATGTCAGCTGCGCGGCTATAGTCCAGTGATGCACCAGCGACACCAACCATGGGGATGGCAGCCAGACCAAAGAGAATGGCAACGCCCCCACGCGTGTCGGCATGGAAAGCACGCATTTTTGCAGCCATAGCGGAAAGAGATACATAAGAGGAAAACACAGCAGCACCCAATAGCCATAAGATATGTCAGCGTAAGTAACGCCTAATGGATTGGATTTCTTTAACTGCGCTGGCTCAATTGCTCACAGGATCAACAAAGGCTTACCGCGGTAAGCAGCAGAAAATAAACGACAATTAACCTTGCGCTTGGCCTGCTACACGCTTGCGAAGGATCATACGGTCACGGCTGGAAACCCCAAGCAGCTCAGCTGTGCGCCAGACCATATTGTCTTCCAGCTCATTAACGACGCCATCGGCGAATACGGCACGCCAAAGCAGCTCAATCACCTCAACGCGCTCTTCCTCTGACAGCTTCCCTTTAAGAATGGAGGTGAAACCATAAAGGTCCACCGCTTCATCATCACGGCGCTGCGCTTCTTTCAAAACCTCGTCCAAATCACCGCCTGAAAGGTCAAATTGGGTATCGAGCGCTGTTCGGATGGAGGCGGTTTCGTCTTCGGTCACCACACCATCAATGCGGATCATATGCACCAGCAAGGCCGCCACAGCGACCCGCGCATCATCAGGCGCAAAGGCAGTACCCTCTTCGCTGGTGTTTTCTGGGTCTGCAAACAGGGCTTTTAGGCGGGCAAGCATGGCAGATGTCCTTGGGCGGGTTGGAGGCACGTGGCTATCTAAGGATAGGGGCAATGGCGCGCGAAACAAGGACTATGGAGAAAGCGTAACCTGCGTGGCCGCAAGGCCAGGGGCATCCACTCTAGCGCCGAAGGTTTGGCCAGCCTGCACAAACCCATCATTGCTTGCATCCAAGCCCTCTTGCGCGGTGGTCATATAAAGTGTGGTGAGATCGGCCCCACCAAAAGCGGGGCAAGATGTGTGCGGCGTTGGTGCACTGATCGCCTGAACAAACGTACCGTCTACGCCATAGCACGCAACGCGCGAAGAACCCCACTCAGCCAGCCATAGCCGGCCAAGGCTATCAAACACAGCGCCATCAGGGTTGCGGCCCTCCTGTGTGAGATCAAGAAAAACCTCCGGCTCGCCAACAAGCATGCCATCAGTACCGTTGAGGCCAACACGCATTACCTTGCCGGTGATGGTGTCAGCGAATGTGGCAAAGCTTCTGTCCGGCGCAAAAGCGATGGCATTGGGGATCGTGATCGCGTTGAAAAGCTTGGTCACCCAGCCATGGTGATAACGATAGATACTGCCCGCGCCTTTTTGCGCAGCTTTGCCCATCGTGCCGATCCAGAACCCACCCCATGGGTCACTGCGACCATCATTGCTGCGTGTTTCTGCATTGTCAGCTTCTAGCGCGGCCAATTTTTCTTTGGTTCCACTGGAAACCGTAAAGCGCCAAAACCCGGTTTCGCCTGCAATCAGCAGCGTATCATCATCCACCCAACCTGCAGCCGATACCATCTCTGGAAACAGCCATTGTTTGAAATTTTGCTGGCTGCGCATGAAGAGTTTCTGGTTCAAAATATCGAACCAAAAGAGCGCCTGCAGGCCAGGATGCCACATCGGCCCCTCACCCAGTTCACATCTGGTAGCATCAAAAAGGCGAGCCTGCATTAGGCTGCGCCTTGATCAAAGGCAGCCACAATTTCCTTTGCCTTAGCCGCCACATCGATCGCTGTATCGCCGGGCTTGTAGAGCGACGAGCCAAGGCCAAAACCTTGCGCACCCGCAGCAAGCCATTGTGGTATCGTTTCCGCGCTAACACCGCCCACAGCATAGGTTGTGGCGGTGGGCGGCAAAACAGCCTTCAAGCCCTTTAGGCCTGCCGGGCCCAGAATATCACCGGGGAAGAATTTCAGCCCATCTGCACCAGCATCAAGCGCAGCAAAGCATTCGGTTGCAGTAAATACACCAGGCAGCGAAATCATGCCTTTGGCTTTGGTAAGCCGGATAATATCAGGATTCATATTGGGCGAAACGATCAGTCGCGCACCGGTGGTATGCACAGCCTCAACATCATCAAGCGTGAGCACGGTACCAGCACCGATCACAGCCTTGCTGCCCAAACGCGCCACAAGCTTAGTGATGGAATCAAGTGGATCTGGCGAATTAAGTGGCACTTCAATCCAGCCAATGCCAGCGTCAAACAATGCCTCGCCAATGCCGCTTACCTCATCAGGGGTCACACCGCGCAAGATCGCGACCAAAGGCCGTACAGCCAAACTCATGCCAAACACCTCATGCTGGTATCCTATCTGACTGTTGCAATTGCGCGTGCACGCTCATTAGGCCTGCAAGCACCATGGCCTCACCTTCAAACCTGGTGGACCCATGGCCAACACGCGTAAGCGCATCACTATACGCTTGGCAAAGAGAGGCCGTACCAATCAAACTGATCACCTCTCCGGGATTAAGGCGTGCACCGGCAAGCTCAGCGCCGATCAGTAATCCAGACACGCGAGCACGCGCCCGCGCACCATCTTCACCGGCCAAAAGCCCTTCAGCACGCACCGAAAACAAAGACTGCGTGAGCATGGCAGGATCGTGAAACGCCGCCTCAACTGCATCGCCAAAGGCTTGCGCATCCATTGCCTCACCATCCACAGAATGGGAAAGAATGGAATGTTCTGTAAGCAAATCAAACACTTCACCGGTCATCGCAGTGGAAAAATGCACCACTGAATTGCCATCAAGCCTTGCCCATTTGGCATGGGTACCGGGAAGACATACACGCCCAGATGGCGCATCCCGCCCTTGCAAAACCTGCGATACATAGCCCGCAAGTTGGGTCTCTTCGCCCCGCATAACGTCAAACGGATTGGATTGACGAAGACCAGGAACAACCCACACAGAAAGGCGATGATTGCGCGTTACCACCGGTGTTAGGGCACTGGCTAAATCAGCCAGGTCATGGGGAACTGGCAAATAGCCTGCTTCAGCCCACCCTTGGCGCGACCCAACCATGCCACATGCAACAATGGGAAGCTTCGCATCACCACACGTATCACCCAGCCAATCGCTGATCACATGCGCCAGTGCATCTTCAAAATCACCACCATTTTGGCCAGCCGCCAAGGCGCCCATACCCGCACCGCGACCCCGCGCCAGCACATTACCAGCCTCATTCATCGCATAGGCGCGCATGTGCGTGGTGCCCCAATCAACCGCAATCCAATCGGGCTTAATCGCAGCCATTAGCCGGTTACCACCACGCCACCATCGATAACCATGGCTTGGCCAGTCATCATTTTTGACGCTTCAGAGGCGAGAAACAAAACCCCGCCAACAATATCCGAGGGCTCCAGATGCTCTTTTAGGCATTGGCGATCCATATGGTCGGCCAACCCTTCCGGTGTTGCCCATAGGTCTTTTTGTTTCTGGGTGAGCACCCAGCCTGGTGCCAAAGCGTTCACTCGAATTTTGTCCGGTCCAAACTCGCGCGCAAACGAGCGTGACATGCCGGTGATAGCAGCGTTGGAACTGGTGTAGATCGCGTAGCCAGCATTGCCCATCATGTAGCTGATGGACGAAAAATTGATGATCGACCCGCCACCGGCTGCTTTCATGCCAGGCACCACGGCCTTACAGGCGAAAAAATAGGCTTTCTGGTTGATCGCAACCGACCAATCGTAAAAATCTTCATCCACATCGAGCGTAGCGTGGCGCTTATCATTCGCTGCGTTGTTGACCAGTTTGGTCACGACGCCATTGCGCTCAGAGGCTTCGGCGATACAGGCCTCAAGACGAGCAATATCGGTAATATCGCATTGCATATAGTGTGGGCGATTGCCGTGTTTCTGCGCCATTTCATCGGCAAAGGCTGAAGCATCCGAGCGCTGGACAAAGGCAACCTTCGCACCCTGCATCAAAAAGCCTTCGGTGAGCGCCGCACCAATGCCAGAGCCGCCGCCAGTGATAAAAACGCTGGCATCTTTCAGATCAGAATAACTGCCTACAAGTTCCATTGCCACATTCCCCTAATGGGACTCCCTGTCCACATGCGAGCCAGACCCACCAACCAGAAAATCAAGATCAGCCCCTTTGTCAGCCTGCATCACGTGATCGACGTACAGCTTGGCATAGCCGCGTGTGAATTTCGGCTCTGGCGCAACCCAATTCGCCTTGCGCGCTTCCAAATCTTCATCAGAAATCATCAACTGCAAAACACTATTCCTGGCATCTAGCTTGATCCTGTCACCCGTCTGCACCAGCCCAAGCGGCCCACCTGCGTGGGTTTCTGGTGATACGTGCAGCACCACCGTGCCAAACGCCGTACCAGACATACGCGCATCTGACACGCGGATCATATCGCGCACGCCCTGCTTTACCAACTTGCCAGGAATGGGCATGTTGCCCACCTCGGCCATGCCTGGATAGCCCTTGGGCCCACAGCCTTTCAGTACCAAAATCGTGTCAGGCGTCACCGGCAAATCCGGGTCATCAATCTGCGCTTTTAAGTCTTCAATGCTCTCAAACACATAGGCCGGGCCCTCATGATCCAGCAGGCTTTCAGTGGCCGCTGACGGTTTCACAATGGCGCCATTGGGGGCGATGTTACCCTTCAAAACCCGCAAGCCCGCAGCCGCTTTGACCGGGTTATCAAACGGGCGGATGACATCCTCGTTGAAGATTTCCGCGCCATCAGCATACGCGGTAATATCCTTAGCCAGCACAGAATTAGCTTGGCGAAGTTGGCCAGCCGTTTGGAGTTGGGCCAGCACAGCAGGCACGCCGCCTGCATAGCAAAAGTCTTCCATTAGATATTGACCAGATGGCATACAGTTCACAAGCAGCGGAATATCTGAGCCAAGCTCGAAATCTTCCAGCTTCACATCAATGCCCATGCGTCCAGCAATGGCCAAAATGTGCACCACCGCGTTGGATGATCCGCCAACGGCAGCATTGGCCACGATACCATTTTCAAAGCTTGCCCGGTCCAGCACCTTGGAAAGGGTGAGGTCTTCGCCGACCATTTCTACAATACGTTTGCCGGTCAGGTGCGCCAACGCCATACGGCGCGCATCGACCGCTGGCAGGGCAGCATTGGTGGGCAGAGCCAAGCCCATCGCCTCAACAATGGAGGCCATGGTGGAGGCCGTACCCATCGTCATGCACACACCGGCAGAGCGCGACATGCCAGATTCAGCGGCCATAAAATCAGCCAGCGTCATATCGCCAGCGCGAACAGCCTCAGAAAATTTCCAAACATCCGTGCCTGAGCCAATATCTTTGCCCTTCCACTTACCATTCAGCATAGGGCCAGAGGAAACAACAATGGTTGGCAGATCAACCGACGCAGCGCCCATCAGCTGGCCAGGGGTGGTTTTATCGCAGCCACCCAAGAGCACCACACCATCAATACCGTGCGCGCGGATCGCCTCTTCCACGTCCATCGCCAGCAGGTTCCGAAACAGCATCGCGGTGGGGCGCATCTGCGTTTCACCCAATGAGGAAACGGGAAACTCAACCGGAAATCCACCAGCTTCCCACACGCCGCGCTTCACCCCTTCAGCCAGCGTCCGTAGGCCAGAGTTGCAAGGCGTAAGTTCAGACCAGGTGTTGCAAATGCCAATAACAGGCCGCCCATCGAAGGCATGATCTGGATAACCCTGGTTTTTCATCCAAGAACGGTGGATGAACGCGTCCTTATCTTTGCCGCCATACCAGTGACGCGAGCGCAATTCTTTCTTGGTTTTAGGTTTATCGCCCATATCAAATCTTCCGTCCTTCAATAACCCACATCGTTTCTGGATAGGACCATGGCAATGTAAGTCCTTTGTGCAGCAAATAACTGCCCGAAACCACCATTGGCCCATCCTTTAGCGCCGGATTGCCGCGCGATAGCACCGGTGCTGTGTGCCGGTTGATGAGATTGATCTCATAACGCGCATCCGGATCAAGCCGAGTCATCCGCAGTGGCCTTGGCGCAATCTGCGCGCTCGTGGTTGCTTTACCAACAAAACTCACAAAACGGCTGCCATCGTTCGCCAATTGCTGCTCAGCAATCACCGCTGGGTCAGGGCTATCTAGGCGCAAAATATCCGCCGTGTACATCCAATCACGATTGGCTTTCCACCAGGCGGTTACTTCGGTCAAAACAGCCGTTTCTTCATCGCTTAACTCGCGCGGGTCCATTTCAAACCCCAAATGCCGCTGCGCGGCGACCCAAGCCCGGAAACTAATGTCGAGAACACGGCCAGAGGTATGGCAGCGCCGTGGTCCAACATGCGATCCGGTAACAGCCAGCGGCAAAAACAGCGCCGCATTGTGCTGCATGCGCAACCTCTCCAGCGCATCGTTGCTATCGGACAGCCAAACCCTCTGCGTGCGGCTTAAAATGCCAAAATCAATCCGCCCGCCACCAGACGCGCAGCTTTCAATCTCCACATCGGGGAAAGCCGCACGCAGCCGGTCTATCAGCGCATAAGACCCACGGGTCTGCGCAGCATCAGGCATAGGCAACACGCGGTTGTGGTCCCACTTGATGTAGTCAATCGGGTACTGGGCAAGGATTGCAGCCATACGCTCATAGATGAAGTCGCGCACCTCGGCCAAACCCATATTGAGCGCTTTTTGCTGACGACCCAGCGTCTGATCTTCTGATCCCAAAGCCCATTCAGGGTGGGCGCGATGCAGATCACTTTCCGGATTGATCATCTCCGGCTCAAACCAAATGCCAAACGACATGTCCAAGCTATGCACATGCTCGATCAGCGGACCCAAACCATCGGGGTATTTGCGCGGATCAACTTCCCAGTCTGACAGCGAGGTGGTGTCATCATCGCGCTGGCCAAACCAACCATCGTCCAGCACAAAGCGTTCTGCACCCAAAGCGGCAGCCTTGTCAGCAATGTCTTTGAGCACGGGTAGCTTGTGGTCGAAATAGACCGCTTCCCAGCAATTATAGTGCACAGGGCGCGGTTTATCCGGCTTGGGCCAAGTGACGATTTCATCGCGAATATGTCGCTGAAACGCCACCGCACAGCCGTTCAACCCATCCACCGAATAGGTCATATAAAGCGGCGCGGTGCTGAACACCGTGGCTGCCTCATGCTCCATACGGGCGGCGTGGCCAAACTGGATTTGGCGTCGCCCATCAGGCAGCTCTTCGGCGATCATCCGGTGGCCGCCTGACCAACCATAGTGAAAGGCAAAAGCCTGGCCTTGGGTGTTGGTTGCCCCACGCTCAGGCAGGATCAGCGCGGGGAAATGCTCATGCCCGGTGCGCCCAGTGCGGTTTTCGCGATACCGCATGCCCGGCGACCAGGCGGTGGTGTTGGGCTGAAACTCGCCGCACCAGCGCCCAGCAAAATCAATCATCTCATCGCATTGCTGCGAGGCAGGCATCACCGGGGCGGCAAACCAGTGCAAATGGATCGGCTTATCAGCCTCAAGGCGCGCTTGCGCCGTGATGATATGAGTGTGCGGATTGATGGCAAACTGCGCTGTATAGGTTAGCAGGCTGGTTGTATCTTCATACACCAGTTCCAGCGCATCATCGCTTTGTCGCTCACCCTTGTAGCAAAACTTCGGCAAGAGTGGCGTACCATCGCCATCACGCAGAATTAGGCCAGGCTGGCCAGGAAAACTGCGTGTTGCTTCAGGGCAGAGGGAAAGATCAGGGTTTGCATCCAGCATGCCCCCGGTCACATCCAACACATTGGAGGCATGCAAAAGATCCAGTTTCTCGCCCGCAGGCAGAGGCGCCCCCCAATAGACGACCTCCGGCAACCGATCTCGATCGGCGGCTAGAACGAGAGACTGGCGACCGTCATCCAGACGCCAGCTTCTTATCAATTTAGAGCCTCAAACGTTTATCAATGCTAATCACTTCACAGCACCCAGGGTGAGCCCGGCAATGAAGTGTTTTTGCATGAGGAAGAACATGAGAACCGGCGGCAAAGCAGCCACAATCGAACCGGCACTCATCAGATGATAGGCAGCGCGGAACTGCGAGTTGAACGAGGTGATGCCCGCCGTGACCGGCTGCGCATCGGGGCCCTGCGTCAGCACCACCGCCCAGAAATAATCATTCCAGATGAAGGTAAAGATCAGAACGGCCAAGGCCGCCAAGGCCGGCTTCATCAGTGGCAAAACCACGTACCAAAAAATACGCCACTCAGCCACGCCCTCAACGCGCGCAGCTTCCACCAATTCAAATGGCAATTGGCGAATAAAGTTACGCATAAACAGCGTGCAGAACCCTGTTTGGAAGGCGATGTGAAAGAGGATGAGGCCCGTTTTGGTGTCATAAAGGTTCATGTTCACGGTCAGATCGCGCACCGGCACCATCAAGATCTGGAACGGCACAAAGTTGCCAGCAATGAACATAAAGAAGATCAGCAAATTGCCGTTGAACTTATAAACGCCCAAGGCAAACCCAGTCATAGATGAGAGCGCAATCGCGCCAAGCACAGTGGGAATGGTGATCATGAACGAGTTGAGCATATAGCGCGGCATGTCGCTGTCAAAGAACACGCGGCCATAATTGCTAAAAGCTTCAAAGCTTGAAGGCACACCCCAATAATTACCATTGGTAAAGTCTGCGGCCGGTTTCATGGAGAACAGCGCAACCGCGATGAGCGGCAAGAGCCACAAGATCAGAACCACCGGCAAAAACGCTTGGTAGCCGATTTGTACGCCGCGGGAGGATTTTTCTATCGGTTTGGGAAACATTATCGAGCCCCCTTCTCATCGCGCCACATGGAGTAGAGGAAATAGACAATGAAGAAGAGCATCAAGAAGAACAGCACCACCGCAATGGCCGCGCCGTAGCCCATGCGGAAACCAAACTCCGACAGCGACTCTTCAAACATGTAAAAGCTAAGCACCCTGGTGGAGCCAAACGGCCCGCCATTGGTCATAACTGAGATGAGATCGAACGAGCGCAGCGCGCCGATGATCGTCACCACAAAAGCGATGAACGTGGCAGGCTTGAGCTGCGGTAACACCACATACCAAAGCATTTTCCAACCCTTGGCACCGTCAAGGCGGCCCGCTTCAATCTGCTCTGGGTCCACCGCATTCAGGCCTGTTAGATACAAGATCATGCAATAGGCAGTTTGCGGCCACAGGCCCGCAGCAATGATGCCGTAAGTGGCAAGCGTCGGATCACCCAAAATATTCACTGGCCCAGCGCCGAACACCGCAAGCAAGGCATTCAGCAGCCCTTCGCGCGGTAGGTAAAACCAAGAAAACACCAGACCAACCACAACCTGGCTGATCACAAACGGGAAGAAAAACAGCGACTTATAAAGCCGAATGCCGCGCACGGTTTGGTTGAGAAACAGGGCAATGAAAAGCCCTGCTGGAATGGCAAGCAAGTACAGGAAAAGCCATCTGATATTGTTCCAGAAGGATACATCAAACTTACGATCATTGGTCAGCAGGCGCTCGTAATTGCCAAGACCAACCCACTCTTTGGCGCCCAGGCCGTCCCAATCGTGAAAGCTGATCCAGACCGACTGAAAAATCGGAATGATGACGTAGATCGCAAAGAATAAGATGCCGGGAACAAGGAACAGCCAGGGCGTGAGCGCAATTTCGTTGCGCTTGTACCAATTTCGCTGTGCCGGAGCGGCGTGTGCCGTTGCCGTCGCCATAGTTTCCCCCGTCCAGATGAACCATCCAACTGATCAACCAGCAAACTGGTCAACCTATGCGCAATCAGGACACTGGCAGAATGGCCAAGGTACGCGGGCCAAGGCAGCCTGTTTGCGGATGGATTGACGTTTGGTCAAAAAACCCGCCCTGGATTGCCAGGGCGGGCTCAAAGTCAGATCGACTTATTCGTAAACGCGCTGGCGAGTGTCTTCCAAACGCTCAAGGATGTCGTCTAGATTGTCTGGGAACACCATGAACTCCTGCAGGCCTTCCATGCCAACCGATGCCATCTCGGCAGGGAAGTCACGATCGAAGAACTGCATGATGCCGCCACCGGCATTGTTGGACAGCATTTCAAAGCCCTGGTTGAGGAACTCATCATTGTCCACCGATGCATTAGCGTTAACAGGCAACTGACCCAGCGCATCGCCTGAGTTGATCTGCGTCTGCACCTCAGCCGAGGTCACAAAGCGTAAGAACTCTTTGGCTGCTTCCACGTTCTGCGCACCAGAGGTGATGTGGAAGGTGTCGGTTGGCGCATCTTCAGCAAAATCAACGTCTGGGTTGATTGCAGGGAACTGATAGAAGTCCAGCTTGCTATCATCTAGGCCACCGTCGCGCATAGCTGCCACGGCAAAGTTACCCATCAGATAGGCTGTCGCTTCGCCTTCAGTGATGAAGGGCAACGCTTCCTGCCAGCTATAGGTCTGGTGATCATCAATGAACGCGCCCATGTCGATCAGCTGACGCCAGTTGGCGAACGTTTCGCGCACACGGTCATCAGTCCATTCCACCTCACCGCGCGCTAGCGCAATGTGGAAATCATACCCATTTGTGCGTGAGTTGATGTAATCAAACCAGCCGCCAGCGGTCCAAAGGAACTTGGTGCCGATGGTGTAGCATTTGCGTCCTGAGTCCAAGATCACTTGGCAATTGGCGATTTCTTCTTCCCATGTTGCTGGCTCAGAAAGGCCAAGCTCATTGAAGATGTCCTCGCGGTAGTAAACACCCCACTGATAATAGGTGTAGGGCACGCCCCACTGCCTGCCATCCAGTGTCAGCGCACCTTCGGTGGATGCAAGCGCTGCAAACTCTGGCTCATCCCATAGGTCTGAAATGTCCATAAACAGGCCAGCGTTCACATAAGGCAGCATGCGGTTGGCAGCGTACCAGTTCACTACGTCTGGTGGGTTAGCAGTAAGCGCGTTGCGGATCTGTGTTTTCCACGCTTCGCGATCCACGATTTCCAGCTCAATGTTGAGGTCTGGGTGCAGAGCGCCAAAATCAGCGACCATGCCTTCCATCACTGCGCGTGGCGCAGGGTTGGACATATCAGAAATAATGCGCAGATCACCGGTAAGCTCGGCCATCGCGGTAGATGTTAGCAAGCCAATGCCTGCCAACCCAAGCACGGATGCTTTAAGGGTACGGTTCATGTAAAATCCTCCCATACGGACAAGCGGTGAGTGCAATCACCTGTTTGGGTCCGCTGTGTTTCTCCCATTGCAACCAGGATGTCGTTCACGCCTTTGCGGCTTTTCGCCAAACCACTCTTTTGCAAATGGCTAAGCGCGAACGCGGTTGGTTGCACCTCACAAGCGCCCAATGAAACTGGATTTGTAGTTTCATTGAATGGAACTTTGTTTTGGTGGTTGAAATGATACACATCTTTGCATAGCGTCTGTCAAGCGCACAGATGACCCAGCTAACGAGGTTGCTGGCGCAAGGGAGCGAACTGGAATGCCCAGGCTGGGAACAACCCACGACCAACCACTTAGCGACGTGCCGCATGAGACCATGCTGGACGCCGATCAGGGCGCGCGTACGCCCGGCGATGGGCCCGTAACCAAGGCACTGCTTCTGCTGGATGCGTTTGCTGACGCTGAGCAGCCGATGCGTTTTTCTGACCTTAAAGAGCGCCTGCCCTTTCCCAAGGCCACGTTGCACCGCATGCTGAAGAACCTCGTGGATGAAAACATGCTGGTTCAGCATGCAGCCAGTGGCAACTATGAGTTAGGTCCACGCCTTATCCGCCTGGCGCATGCCGCCTGGGCGCATGGCTCCTTGGCTGATGCGGCGCGCCCTGTTCTTGATAGCCTGCACGCCCAATTGGGCAAAACCATCCACTTGGCACAGCTTGATAGCGGCCAGGTGCTGTATTTGGATAAACGGGTGGGCAACCGGGGCCTGGCGATGTTTTCGCGCCCTGGCAAGGTTGGCCCTGCCTATTGCACCGGCGTTGGTAAAGCCATGATGGCCTACCTGCCAGATAACGCGCTGGAAGACTGCCTACAGCGGCAAACCTTTGCTCGGTTCACCGCCACCACCATGACAAACCGCGCATCATTGATGCGCGAACTGGACGCTATTCGTGGTCGTGGCCACGCCTTTGATCGTGAAGAGCATGAACCAGGCATCGTGTGTATTGCGGTGCCAATTCTGGCGGCCGATGGATCGCTGTTTGGCGGCCTATCGGCAACCAACCCTGGAAATATTGACGACATCATGAAGCTTGAGGCGCTTGCCCCCACCCTCAAGGAAGCTGCCCGCACCATTGCCGCTGACGCGACCATGCGTATGGCGCCAACTATAACTTGATCTGAATTCGGACATAAGGAGCCCACCATGGCTGGCCTAACACTGAACAGCGTGAAGAAAAGCTACGGCCCGGTCGACGTGATCCATGGCGTGGACCTGGAAATCAACGACGGCGAATTTGTTGTTTTTGTCGGCCCCTCAGGGTGCGGCAAATCCACCTTGCTGCGGATGATTGCGGGCCTTGAAGAGATAACCGACGGGTCCATATCCATCGGCCAGAATGTCGTCAACGATGTGGATCCATCCGAGCGCGGCGTGGCAATGGTGTTCCAAACCTACGCGCTCTATCCCCACATGACGGTGGAAGAAAATATGTCATTCGGCCTGCGGATGACGGGCCACCCTAAGGCTGAGATCGACAAGGCTGTGAAAAGTGCCGCTGAGATTCTGCAGCTTGATGCGCTGCTTAAGCGCAAGCCAGCCGCCCTGTCCGGCGGCCAGCGCCAGCGCGTTGCCATCGGCCGCTCCATTGTGCGCAATCCCGATGTTTTCCTGTTTGATGAACCACTGTCGAACCTCGATGCAGAACTACGCGTGGCAATGCGCGTAGAAATTTCCCGCCTGCACAACGAACTTTCCACCACGATGATTTACGTCACCCACGATCAGACTGAAGCGATGACTTTGGCCGACAAAATTGTGGTGCTACGCGGTGGCTATATCGAGCAAGTGGGCGCCCCGCTTGACCTCTATGACAACCCCGACAACGCCTTTGTGGCTGGCTTTATCGGCTCACCACGTATGAACTTTCTTGAAGGCCAGGTGACCGCTAAAGATAATGGCGTGACCGTAAAGCTGACCAAACAAGGCGATACAGAAATCACCCTGCCTATTGCAGGCGACACAATTGCCGTAGGCGATAGCTGCCAACTGGGCATCCGCCCTGAGCATATGTCGGTATCAGAAGGGGTCATGCTGACACTAAAAGTGGATGTTGCCGAGCATCTGGGCTCAGACAGCTACATCTACGCCGCTTCATCGGCTGGAGAATCGCTAACAATTGAAACCAATGAAGGTCGCGATGCCCGCCATGGCAGCGAACTGCAGATCGGCATTCCGGTCGAACGGGCCTTTCTTTTTGGCGCAGACGATTTACGCGTTCGCTAATCGCAGCAACAGGTACAAGTCCCGATGATCGATCAAACAACACTCATCACCTATGTCTTGATCGTTTTGGGTTTTGTCTTCATTCCTGGCCCGGCAACGGTGCTCACGGTGGCGCGAGCGAGCACCTCTGGCACGCGCGTGGGCATAGCCACGGGGCTGGGCATCGCTGTGGGAGATCTCATCCACACAGCCATGGCTGTGGTCGGCATTTCAGCGATCATTCTTGCCTCAGCCTTCCTTTTCAGCGTGATCAAATATCTTGGTGCTGCCTACCTAGTCTATTTGGGCCTTCGTGCCATTTTTGAAAAAACAACACCGCAAGCACCTGGCCAAAGCGTACAAATTTCCGCACCGGCCGCTTTTCGTCAGGCCATTTTAGCCGAAGTGCTCAATCCCAAAACCGCGCTCTTTTTCCTTGCGTTTCTGCCGCAATTTGTGGACCCGGCCAACGGATATGTGCTGGGCCAATTGGCGGTCTTTGGCATCATTATGGTGCTTCTGGGTTTGTTCAGCACGGTGGTTTTTGCCCTCGCGGCTGGCAAAGTTGGCAGCTTTTTGCGCACCAATCCTGCCGTCCTGCGCTGGCAGGGCAAAGTTGTAGGCAGCATCTATTGCGCTCTGGGCGTACGGCTTGCATTGCAAGAACGATAGCAAACCATAAAATCGGCAAGACAGCCGACAGCGGAGCTTTTGATGACGCCGACCAAAACCCGCACGCTTTTGAACGCTGGCTGGATCTTCCGCGCCGGATTTGACCCGGCCTGGATAACGCTGCCCCTACCTGACACATCGGTGCGTGTTCCGCATATGCCAACCCCGCTGCCGTGGAACTATGGCGATGAGACCAGCTACCAGCAGGGCTTTACCTATCAGCGCATCATGCACTGGGATGATACCTATGACGGCAAAGAGGTGGTGCTCTGTTTTGAAGGAGCGATGGCGGGCACAAAAGTCTGGGTCAACGGCAATCTAGTCGCCGACCACCCCGACGGGTACACGCCGTTTGAAGCGCACCTTACCGAGCATCTTACCGAGACCGAAAACCTCATCACCATTTGCACCGATGGGTCCGAAAACGGCGATATTCCACCCTTTGGCGGGCGCATTGACTATCTCACCTATGCAGGCATCTATCGCGACGTTTGGCTGGATGTTCGCCCGGCCATAACGATTAAAAATGTGAAGATCGAGATACTCGACCCGATGGCACAAACGGTCCGGGCGAAGGTCAAGGTCTGGTTATCAAACCCAACTCAAGCGCCGGTGGCCGGTGCCATTTTGCTGGATCGCTTGGACCAGTATGGCGACCCAATTGGCGATCCTGTTGGCTTCGCCTTGGTGGATGATGAGGGCGAGGGTGAGGTGGTCCTGGGTAACGACCTTGCGCGCTGGTCCACCAACAACCCGGTGCTGCACACCTACCGGGTCATCTACCGCGCCGAAGACCACGAGGATGCCTTGGAACTGCGCCTTGGCATTCGCAAAGCTGAATTTCGCGCTGATGGTTTTTTCCTCAATGATCAGCCGCTGAAGATCATGGGGCTCAACCGGCACCAGAGCTTTCCGCATGTCGGCTATGCGCTGGGGCCAGAAGCGCAGGCGCAGGACGCTGACACGCTGAAGTTTGAGCTCGGCTGCAATCTGGTGCGCACCTCGCACTATCCCCAGTCCAAGGCCTTCCTTGAGCGCTGCGATGAAATCGGCCTGCTGGTGTTTGAAGAAATCCCAGGCTGGCAGCACATTGGCGGCGAGGCCTTCAAAGAGCAAAGCCTAAAAAATGTGCGCGCGATGATTGAGCGCGACTGGAACCATCCCTCCATTATCCTGTGGGGAATGCGGATCAACGAGTCGCCAGACGATAACCCCTTCTACACGCAGACCAATGAACTTGCCCGCAAGCTTGACCCAAGCCGGCAAACCGGTGGCGTGCGCTGCATCGAAGACTCGCAGCTGCTCGAAGACGTCTACACGATGAATGATTTCGTGCTGGGCGAGGACCATCTGCCAGAGTTTTTGCAGTCACGCATCAATCGGCCGCGCACGCCACTGCGCGATCAACGCGAAGTAACGGGCCTTACCGAACACGTGCCCTATTTGGTGACTGAATATAACGGTCACATGTACCCCACCAAGATTTTTGACGGCGAAGAACGTCAAGAAGAGCATATCATTCGGCACTTAGAGGTTCTGGATGCTGCCCACGCAGACCCGTTCATGGCCGGCTCCATTGGCTGGTGCATGTTCGACTACAACACCCACGCAGACTTCGGCTCTGGCGACCGTATTTGCTACCACGGCGTGATGACCATGACGCGTGCACCCAAGTTTGCAGCGTTCGCCTATGCAAGCCAAGGCTTCACCGCCAGCGAGAGGCCGATCCTAGAGCCTGCCACCCATTGGTCGTTTGGTGACCGCAAAGTGGGTGGCGTTTTCCCGTTGGTGATTCTCACCAACTGCGATGAAGTATCCTTCCACTACGGCGATGATGAACCACTTCATTTTCAACCTGCGTTCAGCCGGTTCCCGCATTTGCCACACCCACCTGTGATCATCGAAGCAACCGATATCCCGCAGGATAAGCGCATCGTCTGGGGTCAAAGTTGGCGCGATGGCTTGTTCACTGGCTATTTGGGTGGGCAGGAGATTATCAGCCGCCGCTTTGTGGCAGATCCAATGCCAACGACGCTGGATATGCAGGTCAAACCTTTGATCCGCACACGCGACGCTTACCAGGATCGCCCCCTGCAATTCACTGCGCGCGACCAAGCCGGTAACCGGCTACCCTTCCTGATGGATCAGCTTCAAATTGGCGTGGATGGCCCAGCGCAGCTGCAAGGCCCATCGACCATTCCGCTTATAGGCGGCGTAGCTGGCTGCTGGGTGCGCGTACTTGGCGATGGCCCGGTTACGGTAACCGCGCAAACGGCCTCTGGCGTTTTCGGGCCGCAAATGCTGTCGCTCAATGGCTAGTGCACTCAAAACGCTCATCAACACTACCGCCAAACCAGGCAACGTGGAATGGATTGGTCTGCGCTCCGCCCGCCGCGAAGTTATGCACGTGGTCGAAATGGTGGAGATTACCGAAGACGGCCTGGCAGGCGATCATGCAAGAGCTCTTGGCAGACCGGGCAAACGCGCAGTAACACTTATCCAGGCTGAGCATCTGGCTGTTATCGGCGCATTCTTGGGTCAGAATCCCGTCGAACCTAACCTCTTACGCCGCAATCTGGTCGTGTCCGGTATCAATCTCTTGGCTCTCAAGGGCCGCAGCATCCAGGTCGGCACTGCCACCTTGGCCATCACCGGCCCGTGCGCACCCTGTAGCCGCATGGAAGAGGCATTGGGCACTGGCGGCTACTCAGCGATGCGCGGCCATGGCGGAATAACGGCAAGCGTGGTGCAACTGGGCAGCATTAGGCTCGGCGATGCTGTTCAGCCAACATCAAGCAGCGTCAACTAGGGCTGGCCAACACCACCGTCAGGTTCTATCGAGCACTGTATGGATGAGCTTTTTCTTCTTGCCTTGGCAGTGCTGGCCTTTCTTGTTCTTGGGTCTGTGCTCGGCCTTGTCTCCTTCTTCAAGCTGCGAACACTGCGAACCCGCATGGAGAAGATGGCGCGCGAACTGGCTGACCTTAAGCAGTCAGACCGCCTGCAATCGGTCGCTGCAAGCGTAAGTGATGATGCACCAGAGCTACGCAGCGAGCCGGTCGTAGTGCAAGAAGAAGCAGAGGCAGGAGAAGGGCAAGGGCCTGCAGCCAAGCCACCGCCACTCCCCCAACCAGACCCCATTCCGGCTGCACCGGAACTTCCAGAAACGCAGGCCGCCCACAAACCCAAGCTCGACACTGAGAGCACAATCGGTGGCAAACTCACCATTTGGGTTGGCGGCATTGCATTGGCCCTTGGCGGTCTTTTTCTTGCACTTTATGCTATCGAAAACGCCATTCTTGGACCAACCGAGCGCGTGCTGCTTGGCTTTGGCTTTGGTGCTTTGGTGGCAGCGGCGGGCGAATGGGCACGCCGCCGGCCCAATATTTTCGCTTTGCCAGGGTTTGAGCGGGCTAATATCCCCGCAACACTTACCGCTGTGGGCATTTTTGCCATGTTTGGTGCGGTCTATGCAGCCCACGCGCTTTATGGCCTTATGACACCAATTCCAGCGTTCTTGGTTTTGGCCGTTCTTGCCTTGGCCGTCATGGCACTGGCGCTCCTTCATGGTCCAACGCTCGCGGCGCTGGGCCTATTGGCGGCCTATGGCGTGCCATTTCTGCTCGATACCACAGCTGACACCATCACGGTTCTTGCGCTCTATGTTCTGGCAGTCTCCACCGCGGCTCTTGGCGTTGCCCGTCTGCGAGGCTGGCTCTGGCTTGCCTTAGGCGCAATCGCAGCTTTAATCGTGTTTGGCGTCGCGTTCTCACTCGAAATTGGGCGCGGCCAACCCTATCTGGTTGATGCCTACCTGGCGCTGAGTTTTGCGTTGGGGTTTGCCATCTTTGTGCTGGGGATAGGCCGCGAGCCCCAAAATCAGAACCAGCTCACCGATCTGCTGCCCATCGATCGCCTGGCCACAGGGGTGCTTACAGCGCTTACGCTTCCCCTGCTGCTCACCTTCGCCTGGCAAAAAGACCTGCCACTTGAAGTTCTGGAAATGGCTGTGCTGTTCGCTGGACCGCTGGCCATCGCCTATCGCCACCCTGCACTACGCTACATTGTTGCCATTCCGGCAGTGCTGGGCGTGCTGCGCTTTCTAACCATGGGCGTGCCTGCACTTGAGGTTCCAGCCAAAGTGCTGGAAGGGCCAAGCCTCTTTGCCGCGGAGCTAGCTGGCAGCGTTCAAACCTTCGCCTTTATTGGCTTTGTTGCAGCGGCCCTTTTGCTGGCCAGCAGTATCTGGCTTGCATTGCGTAGCTCTGCCCGTTCAGTGTTTGTGACATCGGCCACCATCAGCGTTATCGCACTCTATTTGGTGGCCTATGTGCGTATCGAACAGCTTGCCAGCTCACAGATGTTTGCCCTTTTTGGTGCGGTCCTCTGCATGGTTTTGTACGCCATAGCGATGCACCTAAATGGTCGCCTGGCCAGTACCACTATAGGCCGTGATGGCGCTATCGCCTCAAGCCTAATCGGCGCCATTGTCAGCTTAGCTTTCGCCGTAAGCGTTTGGCTGCAAGGCCCAGCACTCACCATTGCTTTGGGCCTGATTCCTTTGGCAGCCGTGCTGGTTTGGCAACGCTTCCCACTTACTGCCTTGCGCGTGTTCGCCTGCCTGGCATTGGTGCCTTATGGCGCGCGTCTCCTGTGGGAACCGCTGATTGATCCGGCAAACCTGATCGATGCGCCCATCATCTTCAACGCCCTGCTTTGGGGCTATGGCATCCCAACCCTCGCCATTGCTGCTGGCGCGGTCCTACTTACCCGCGCCAAGGCAGACCTGTTCGCAGAGGCGCTTCAGGCCGCAGCGGTATTCTTCGCCATCATTACGGTGAGCGCGCTAAGCCTGCACGCCATTGACCCCAGTTTCACCTTCTCCACCAACGAGCAGGGCCTGATGGGCGCGGCCACGCTGGTGATTATCGGCGGCGCCTTCTCCCTGGCACTGACCCGCATCGGCCAAACACCACGCTTTGAAAAGTTGCGCCTAGCCGCTGATCTTGTTGGCATTGGCGGCATGCTGGTTGGGGCCTTTGGTCTGTTCATTGCCTTCAACCCGCTGTTTGAAAGCATGTTTGACCCGGTAGAAGTGGGCCAAAATCTATTTCTCAATCGCCTTGGTTATGCTTACGCGCTGCCGATGCTGCTGTTTGTCTTGGTGATCCAGCAGGGCTGGGCAACTAAGAACAAATGGTACATCCGCACCGCCCTCGCGTTCACCGCACTGCTTGGCTTTGCCTGGGTCAACCTCACGATCCGTCAGGCGTTCAGCCCCAACATCCTGACCATGGTGCTGCCAATTGAGCAGACCGAGCTGTACACCTATTCGGTGGTTTGGCTCGCTATAGCATTGGCGCTGTTGGGCGCAGGCATTGTGATGCGCAATGTGGGGCTGCGTGCAGCGTCTGGCCTAATAATCGTGGCCGTGGTTCTAAAAGTCTTTCTGCTTGATCTAGCAGAACTAACCGGTGTTCTGCGTGCGGTATCCTTTATTGGCCTGGGCCTAGTGCTGATGGGCATCGGCTTGGTGTACCAACGCGCGCTACGCGCAGCACCCAAGCAAACTGAGCTAGGCA
>JBGCDM010000045.1:0-10010 GCA_045105395.1 Devosiaceae bacterium
CAATGCTACGCCTATACAGGCGCAGGTCATCCCCGCTATGCTCGATGGGCGCGATGTCCTGGGCATTGCCCAAACGGGCACCGGTAAAACCGCTGCTTTCGTGCTGCCTTTGCTTGATGCTCTGGCGCAAGAAAAAGGCGAAAATCACAAAGCGTTCGTAAAGCGTCAGCCTAAAAGCGCCAAAGCGCTCATTCTGGTGCCAACGCGCGAGCTTGCCCAACAGATCGCCATTGCGGTTAAAACCTATGGTCGCAACCTTAAGCCGGTTGTTGGCATTATTGTGGGCGGCGCTAGCGCTAATGTGCAGGCTAAAGTTATGGCGCAGGGCGTTGATATTCTTGTCGCCACACCGGGCCGCCTGGAAGATCATATGCGCAGCGGCAACGTGCGCTTAAGCTCGACCGATCAAGTGGTGCTGGATGAGGCTGACCAGATGTTGGACATGGGCTTTATTCCTGCCATGCGCCGTATCTTGGATGCTGTTTCAAGCCCGCGCCAAACGGTGCTTTTGTCGGCTACGATGCCCAAGCCCTTGGCTGCATTGGCGAAGGATTTTCAGGATAATCCAGAGAAAATTTCGGTTGCGCCGCAGTCCAAGCCCATTGACCGCATTGAGCAGTCTGTTCTGCACACACCGGCTTCACAAAAGCGCGATACACTGTTGGATCTGCTCGCCCCACGCGAAGTAGAACGTGCCATCGTCTTCACGCGCACCAAGCATGGCGCCGACAAGGTGGCTAAATTTCTATCATCCTATGGGCTGAAGAACGCTGTTATCCATGGCAATCGTAGTCAGGGCCAGCGCGAAAAAGCATTGCAAGCGTTTAAGCGCGGCGATGTGAAAGCCTTGGTTGCAACTGATGTTGCAGCGCGCGGTATCGATATTGATGGCGTCAGTCACGTGATCAATTTTGAGCTGCCCAATGTGCCAGAAGCCTATGTGCACCGTATTGGCCGTACAGCGCGTGCCGGCAATAGCGGCATCGCGATCTCTCTGGTTGATCCAGCTGAGCGCAAATTGCTGCGCGATATTGAGCGTCTCATCAAGCAAAGCGTGCCCGTGCACGGCGATGTGGAAGCGGCTGAGCGCGTTAAAGTTGCGGTCACCACCGAGGTGAAATCAGAGCGCAAAGATCGTCACCGCGACCGCGTGAACCCAAAAGACAAGGGCAAACGACGTTCGCCAACCGATGACAGCCGCCGTGATGCCAAAACGTCTAAGCCATCGATGAAAAAGGGTGGCAAACGGGAAGACTTTGGGTTTGATCCGTTGAATCCCAGCGAAGTTGCAGCCAAGGGCAAAAAGCCCAACCGGCAGGAACGCAAAAGCGAGCGCCAACAAACAGGCGCTGGCCGTGCCGGTGATGGTTCCAGTGGTGCTGTAAAATGGTTCAACAATCGCAAGGGCTATGGCTTCTTGGCGCAGGATAATGGCGGACCAGATGTGTTCGTTCATATCAGTGCGGTGGAAAAAGCAGGCCTCAAAGCGGTCAATGAAGGCCAGAACTTCCACTATGAATTGGCTGAAGAAAAACGCGGCAAGCTGACAGCGGTTAATTTGCGCGCTGCCTAAACTATCAGTGCGCGCGGGGCTTGTTCTCGCGCGCGCTTGCATGCTTTGAAAGCCCCACACTTGAGACCATGTATAAAGGGGCGCGGTGCGTGATGGATGTAACACCAGTATTGCTATGTGGCGGGTCCGGAACGCGCCTTTGGCCGGTGTCTCGCAAAGCGTTTCCCAAACAATTTGGTCGTTTGGTTGGTGATGCCAGCCTGTTTACCGCCGCCGCACAGCGCATGCAGGCGCTTGGTTTGCAACGGCCTCTAGCCGTCGGCGGGGATGAGTATCGGTTTCTTATCGCCGAGCAGTTGCAGGCCGCTGGCATTGACCCCCAAGCCATTCTTATTGAGCCGTCAGCGCGCAACACCGCACCTGCTATTCTGGCAGCGGCGCTTTATGCTGCCAAAACTGATCCGGCTGCGCTTCTTCTGGTCGCGCCCTCTGATCATTTGATCAACGATGAGCAGGCCTTTGGCGCGGCCGTTACCCGCGGTGTTGAGGCGGCGCAATCTGGCGCGCTTGTTACCTTCGGCATTGCCCCAACACGCGCTGAAACTGGTTATGGCTATCTTCAATTGGAAAAACCGAGTGAAGATGGCGAGGCCGTGCCATTGTCTCGCTTTGTCGAAAAGCCAGATAGTGCGACCGCGCAACGTTTGCTGGCCTCTGATGACCACCTTTGGAACGCTGGCATATTTCTGTTTCGTGCCGATGCCTTGATCAAAGCGTTTGAGCATTATGCACCCGATATGTTGGTGCCTGTTCAAGCCGCTGTTGCTGATGCACAGGCAGACCTTGGCTTTTTGCGCCTAGCAGGCGAGCCGTGGGCTCGCGCTGAAAGCATTTCCATCGACTATGCGATTATGGAGAAGGCCGATAACCTGATGGTTGTACCCTATGCTGGGCATTGGTCAGATCTTGGTGATTGGGATTCCATTTGGCGCGAAGGTGGCCCGCAAGATGATGGCGTGGTGACCACAGGCGCTGCTACTGCGCTCAGCTGCACCAATTCTTATCTGCGCTCAGAAAGCGATGGTATTGAAGTTGTGGGCATCGGCCTGAAAGACACGCTGGTGGTTGCCACAAGCGATGCTGTTTTGGTGGCCGATAAATCCCGCGCGCAAGATGTAAAGCTGGCTGTGGATCGGCTGCGCGAGAAAAAGGCCAAGCAAGCGGAAAGTTTCCCGCGCGATAACCGCCCCTGGGGTTGGTATGAGACGCTGGCGCTGTCGGATCGCTTTCAGGTGAAGCGCATTGTGGTGAAGCCTGGCGCTGCGCTTTCTTTGCAAAGCCATATGCACCGCTCTGAGCATTGGATTGTTGTTTCAGGTACCGCAAAAGTGACGGTAGACGCTGATATCCGGCTTATCTCAGAAAATGAGTCTGTGTACATTCCGCTGGGTGCAAAGCACCGGCTAGAGAACCCCGGCAAGCTGCCAATGGTTCTCATAGAGGTGCAAACAGGGGCGTATTTGGGCGAGGATGACATCACCCGCTACGAGGATGTTTACGCCCGCAGCTAACTTGGCAAGTGGACCTAAACCCAGATCCTTAAACCCATGGGCGGTCGGCGCCCATCTTGCCTTCAAATGTGTCGATGTGCGGCGCTTTTTCCATCGTCAGGCCGATATCGTCCAAGCCGTTCATCAGGCAGTGTTTGCGAAACGGGTCGATCTCAAAAGTGATGGTGCCGCCGTCGGGGCCTTTGATGGTTTGCTCTTCCAGATCGACACTCAAGGTCGCGTTGGAGCCGCGCTGCGCATCGTCCATCAATTGGTCCAGCTCTTCGGGGCTGACCACAATGGGCAAAATGCCGTTCTTAAAGCAGTTGTTATAAAAAATGTCGGCAAAGCTGGTGGAGATGACACAGCGAATGCCATAATCAAGCAAGGCCCAGGGCGCATGCTCACGGCTAGAGCCGCAGCCAAAATTATCGCCAGCCACCAAAATGTTCGCCTTGCGATAGGCCTGTTGGTTCAGCACAAAGTCAGTGTTCTCGCTGCCATCTTCTTCGAAGCGCATTTCGTAAAACAGGCTCTTGCCTAGGCCGGTCCGCTTAATCGTCTTCAAAAACTGCTTGGGGATGATCATGTCGGTGTCGACATTGATCACAGGCATTGGCGCTGCGACCGAGGTGAGGGTGGTGAACTTTTCCATGGGGCTTAAACTCTCCTGATTGGCCGGTGCTTTAGCAAGCGGACTGGCCGCCTACAAGCGGCTTGACCAAGCTGGTTTGGTTTGACAGTGCCATTTGCATGTCTGATGATCCAACCATTGCATCCAATGTTCCCACGTTTACGCTGCACGGCATGGTGCGCGGTGGGCAGCGTCTGCTTCCTGTCTCAGCCTTTGTGTTTCCCTTTGGTGTTGCGTTTGGCGCGGCGGCCATTGAGACGGGCCTGAGCGTGGATCAAGCCATTCTTATGAGCATGACAATGTTTGCTGGCGCTTCGCAGTTTGCTGCGCTCGATCTTTGGCAAACACCGCTGCCCTTTCTCTCGCTTGCTTTGGTTGTCCTGGCTGTCAACGCACGGCATTTCATTCTTGGCGCGGCCATATCGCCCTATGTGAACCCACTGCCCGCTAAGCACTGGTTTGCCTCCTTGATGGTTCTGTCGGATGTAAACTTTGCCGACAGCTATCAAGCGATGAAGCAAGGCGAACGTGATGCAGGCCATCTTATGGGCGGTGGGTTGGTGCTGTGGTCGGTATGGGCGATTGCGACCACGGTTGGCGTGTTTGCGGGCAGTTTGATCGGTGATCTTCAACGCTTTGGGGTGGATGTGGTGATGGCGGCGTTTTTTGCAGCGCTCGCCATTGGCATGGTGCCAAACTTTCGACGAGCGATCCCTGTTCTTGTGGCGTGCTTGGTTGCCGTGTTTTCCATGGATGTGTTGGCGAGTGGCTGGAACATTATCGCCGCCGCCCTGGCGGGCGGACTTGCAGGCGTTCTTGATCCCAAAAGCGTGCGCGAGGCAAAAAGTTATGGTTGAGCCTTCAGCTGCTTATGCTGCCATCGCTGTTATGGCGCTTGTCACGCTGGGCACGCGCCTGGGCGGGGCATTCATCATGCGCTTTGTGACGCTTTCACCGCGCGTAACCGTCTTTCTTGAAGCGATGTCGGCCTCAGTTCTGGCGGCCATCGTTGCCACTTTCTTGGTGTCCAATGGCACGCGTGAGATGGCCGCTGTGGGTGTTGCTGTCATCCTTATGCTGGCAACGCGCAGCGCCATTTGGGCCATGGTTGGCGGACTGGCAACCGGTGCAGCCTGGACCATCCTACTTGGCTAAAAGTCCACAAGCCCACGCTGTGGCTCGACAGGCCAGCGAGCATCGTCAATAGTCAGGGCCAAGGCACGGCACAAACAAGAATCATAAGCCGGACCGCGGGAAATTTGCAGTGTTATATTCAGTCCGAGGCGGGCTAATGCGCTGACAAAGCCGATTGGGGAGGGCTTTTCATGAGCCAAGCAACGCATATCCAAAAACGTAAGCTGGTTGAGGCTGCGGTTAAAATGCTCGGTGAAGAGCCTGAAAATGGCGAGGCACTCTCCAGGTTTGCTGCCGCACTCTTCCGCGAAGGTGCCGCTGAAGATGTGGTGATGTACAGCGCTGCCGAGCTTGCCAGTGTTGCGCGTGATGCGTTTGAGCGCATAGCCGACCGGCGCGCAGGCGAACCCTTTGTGCGGGTGTTCAACCCCAAAAGTATCGATACAAATGGCGTGCTTGGTGACGTTTCGGTCGTTGAGATCGTCAACGACAATATGCCGTTCCTGGTCGACTCGGTGATGAGCGAGTTGCAGGGCGCTGGTGTTGAGCTGCGCTTGGTATTGCATCCAGTGCTTTGGGTTGCGCGTGATGCCAATGGCCATCTCACCGCCGTGTATGGCCATGAAAAGCCGCTGGATGATGATGCTGCAATCCGCGAGAGCGTGATCCTGTTCCATGTGGAACAGATGGATAGTGTATCGGATCGCGATGCGCTGGAAACGGGCATCCAGGCTGTGCTTGCGGATGTGCGTGTTGCGGTGCGTGATTGGCGGGCCATGCGTGCGCGCGTCGGCCAGGTTGTGATGGGCTACAAGTCTGATCCGCCGTCGCTGCCGGTGGATGAATTGGCCGAAGGCATCCAATTCATCGACTGGGTGCTGGATGATAATTTCACCCTGCTTGGCATGCGTGACTACAAGTTCATCGATGATGGCGAGGGCGGCATACTGGAGCGGGTGGAATCGCCTGGGCTGGGCTTGCTCTCTAACCCTGACATGATGGTGCTTCGCAAAGGGGCAAACTTCGTCACGCATACCCCAGAGCTGCTCGACTTCTTGCGCCGGCCAGAGCCGCTGATCGTGACAAAGGCCAATGTGCGTAGCCGTGTGCATCGGCGCACGTATATGGATTATATTGGCCTAAAAACCTACGCTGATGATGGCACGCTGTTTGGTGAGCTGCGCATTGTGGGTCTGTTTTCTGCCACCGCCTACACTCGCTCTACCAAAAATATCCCTTATCTGCGCCGCAAGACCGACCAGGTGATGGAGCGTGCTGGCTACGATCCTGATAGCCATTCAGGCCGTGCGCTGGCCAATGTGCTGGAAAGCTATCCGCGCGATGAGCTGTTTCAGCTTGATCTGGAAACACTGCACCGCTTTTCCACGGCTATCCTGCAGCTTAATGAACGGCCACGTGTGCGTGTGCTCTCGCGCATTGATAAGTTTGATCGGTTCGTCTCCTCGCTCGTATTTGTGCCGCGCGAGCGTTACTCCACCGATACCCGCATCAAAATTGGTGAGTGGTTGGCAGAGCAGTATCAGGGGCGTGTTTCGGCCTGGTATGTGGCCTATCCTGAAGGTCCGCTAGCGCGTGTACATTTCATCATTGGCCGCGCTGAAGGCGATACCCCTGATATCGCTCAGGAAGATCTTGAAGAAGGTGTGAGCAACATTGTTCGCACGTGGACAGACACGTTTCGGTCGGCTGTGCGCGCCAGCCAAGATAGTGTGCGTGGTGCGCTTTTGCTTAGCCGTTATGGCGATGCGTTTACTGGTGCTTATCGCGAGGCCTTTACCGGCGAGGCGGCGCTTGGCGATGCGTTGGCGATGGAGAGCCTGGGCGCAAATCGTAGCCTGCAGCTTGCTTTCCGTGGACGCGAGGACACTGACGGTAAGCGCATCGACCTGAAGCTTTATCATGTTGGCAAGCCTATCGCGCTGTCCGACCGTATGCCGATCATTGAGGCGATGGGGTTCCGCGCCATCAATGAGCGCACCTACCGCGTGGAGCGCCGTGATGAAGAAGCGGTTTGGATCCATGATATTTTGCTTGAGCGGGCCAATGGCGAGGCCATCGACCTGGAAACGCTGGCCGAGCCGCTGAAGGCTGGCTTCCTGGCCGTTTGGTTTGGCCAGGCAGAAAATGATGGGTTTAATACGCTCATCGCCAGTGCCAACCTGCCATGGCGGGATGTGGCTATGATGCGCGCGCTGGCCCGCTATCTGCGCCAAGCATTGTTATCCTATTCGCCGGACTATGTGTGGGAAACGCTGATCAAGCACGAGACGATTACCACATCCCTGGTTGATCTGTTCCATGCGCGTCTTGATCCACGCAAAACTGAAGCTGAACGTGATCAGCAATCTGAGAAAATCGCTTCAGCTATTGCGATGGCGCTAGAGGATGTTTCCAGCCTAGATGAAGACACCATACTGCGCCGGTTCCTGAACCTTATTCAGTCGATACTGCGCACCAATTTCTTCCAACCTGGAAGCGATGGTAAGCCTAAGCCAACCTTTGCGTTCAAGATCGATTCCAAGAACGTGGACGGCTTGCCTGAGCCGCGCCCTTTACGCGAAATTTCGGTGTACTCGCCGCGCGTGGAAGGGGTGCATTTGCGCGGCGGGATGATCGCCCGTGGTGGCCTGCGCTGGTCTGATCGTCCGCAGGATTTCCGCACCGAAGTGCTGGGTTTGGCCAAAGCCCAGCAAGTGAAAAACGCCGTTATTGTGCCCTTTGGTGCCAAGGGCGGGTTTGTGCCTAAGCAGTTGCCGCCACGCGATGATCGTGAGGCTTGGTTTGCTGAAGGGACAGAGGCTTACAAGATTTTCATTTCCTCGCTGCTTGATGTGACCGATAATCTAACCCTTGATGGCATTGAGCCGCCCGATGCGGTGGTGCGGCTGGATGGTGATGATCCCTATTTGGTGGTTGCTGCCGATAAGGGCACGGCCACTTTCTCCGATACGGCCAATGGCATATCCGAGGCGCACGGTTTCTGGATGGGCGATGCATTCGCCTCGGGCGGTAGCAAAGGCTATGATCACAAGAAAATGGGCATCACCGCCCGCGGCGGTTGGGAGGCGGTGAAGCGCCATTTCCGCGAGATCGACGTGGATATCCAGACCGAGCCGTTCACCGTGGTCGGTGTTGGCGATATGTCAGGCGATGTGTTTGGCAATGGCATGCTGCTGTCGCCTGCTATTAAGCTGGTGGCGGCCTTTGACCACCGCGATATCTTCATCGATCCTGATCCGGACCCTGCCTCTAGCTTTGCTGAGCGCCAGCGCCTGTTTGATATGGGCCGTTCCAGTTGGCAGGATTATAATGCCGAGTTGATTTCTAAGGGCGGCGGCATTTTCCCGCGCGCATCAAAATCCATCACCCTGTCCAATGAGGCGCAGGCTGTGCTGGATTTGGAAGAGGCAACCGTTACGCCCAACACGCTGATGACGGCTATCCTCAAGGCGCAGGCTGATCTGCTCTGGTTTGGCGGTATTGGCACCTACATTAAGGCCGCTGGTGAAAGCCAGCTTGATGCCGGTGACCGGGCCAATGATGCAATCCGCATCAATGCGCCGGATTTGCGCGTTAAAGCCATTGGTGAGGGTGCCAACCTTGGCATCACGCAGAAGGCCCGCATTGAGGCTGGCTTGCATGGCGTGCGGCTGAACACCGATGCTATCGATAATTCAGCGGGCGTGAACTCATCCGATGTTGAAGTGAACATCAAAATTGCGCTGGGTGCTGCCGAGCAGGCAGGCAAATTGGAGCGCGATGATCGCAACACGCTGCTGGTTGAAATGACCGAAGAAGTGGCGGCGCTGGTGCTGCGCAACAACGCTTTGCAGACGCTCTCGGTATCGTTGACTGAGGCCAAAAACGAGAACGATTTTGGCTATCAGGCACGGCTGATGAACACGCTTGAAAGCTCGGGTTTGCTGGACCGTGATGTGGAGTTTTTGCCCGATGCGGTCGCGCTTGCTGAGCGCCGTGATGCTGGCAAATGGCTGGCCCGACCCGAGCTTGCGGTTTTGCTTGCTTATGCAAAGATTGATCTGTTCTCCTCGCTGCTGGAAAGCGGCGTGCCGGATGACCCCTATCTTGGTCGTGAGCTTTATCGTTATTTCCCCACGCACATGCACGAGCCCTACAAGGACGAGATTGAAGGGCATCGCCTGCGCCGCGAAATTATCGCAACGCAGCTTGCCAATTCCATGATCAACCGTGGTGGCGCGACGTTGATCCAGATCGTGTCGGACACAACGGGTGCCTCCAAGGCGGATATCGCATCTGCTTTTGCCGTGGTGCGTGATGCCTATCAGCTAACCGGCCTGAATGAGGAAATCGACGCGCTGGATACGCACATCTCTGGCGCATTGCAGCTATCGCTCTACGGTTCGGTGCAGCGCCTGGTGATTGACCGGATCGGTTGGTTTTTGACCAATGTTGATTTTGGTGAAGGGCTGGCTGGCGTGGTGGATCGCTACCGTGATGGCATTGCCGCCTTTGAGCCTGTGCTGGAACATACAATGGCGCGGCCCGTGGCAGAGCGCATTGCCGTGGACACCCAAGATCTGGTGGATCGCAACGTGCCAGAGGCCTTGGCTGGGCGCATCGCTGCGATGTCGGTCTATGCCATCATTCCTGATATGATTTTGGTCCGTGATGCGTGCGGCCTTCAGCCTGAAGAGGTTGCGAAAACTTACTTTGAGCTGGGTGCAATTTTCGGACTTGGCCGTTTGGATGCTGCAGCGCGTGATTTGCAAGTGACCGACTATTATGATGCACTTGCGCTTGATCGCGCGCGCCAGTCATTGGCCTCTGCGCGTCGTCGTCTCACCATCGATATTTTGAAGGCCGATGGTGGATTGGAAGCCTGGCGTGCAGCGCGTGAGGTTAAAATTCAGCGTGTTGCCCATGCTATGGGCGATATCATTGATGGTGGCGCGCTAACGGTGTCCAAGCTTGCGGTTGCCGGGGGGCTGCTTGACGACCTCTCATGAGATTGCGCAAGCCGCAGATAGTTTGAGCCAGCCGCCTGCTGGACGCAAAGGCATTGCGGGCTGGGTGTTGTTTGACGCCGCTATGCAGCCCTGGTTCGCGCTGGTTACCACCTTTGTGTTTGGCCCCTATGTGGTTTCCGCACTTGCCGCATCTCCGGCGCAGGGCCAAG
>JBGCDM010000046.1:0-17618 GCA_045105395.1 Devosiaceae bacterium
AGTTTTCCCTTGACCACGCCCCTTGTGCGCCCGTATGGCCTGTGGCATCACGCGCCTCGCATAATTGCTGCCGTAGCTCAGGGGTAGAGCACTCCCTTGGTAAGGGAGAGGCCGAGAGTTCGAATCTCTCCGGCAGCACCATATTTGCTGCTAAGCGTGGTTCTCCAAATACCATTGGTATGTTTGCTCTATGCCTTGGCGCAGTGACGTTTTCGGCGTCCAAGCCATTTTCATAAGCTTGCCCGACGCCATCAATTTGCGTGGTGTGCCGTCCGGTTTCGAGCGGTCATAGGCAATCGGACCGTGATATCCCACGATTTCGCAAACCAGGTTCGCTAGGCCCTCAATGGAGATGTCGTCTCCGGACCCCACATTGATGTGTTCGATATCGCTGTAGTTCTTTAACAAAAACACAAGCGCATCAGCGCAATCATCAACGTGCAGAAATTCCCGGCGCGGCGTGCCTGTGCCCCATATCTCTAGAAAAGGTGATGTCGCCATCTTCGCTTCATGCACCTTGCGCATGAGGGCCGGCAGAACATGGCTTGTCTCCAAGTCAAAGTTATCGCCAGGCCCATAAAGATTGGTCGGCATGGCGTTTATATAGTCGCGGCCATGTTGTGTTCGATAAGCTTTAACCAGTTTAAGGCCTGCAATTTTAGCAATGGCGTAGGCCTCATTTGTCTGCTCAAGCGGGCCACTGAGCAGGGCATGTTCTTCAATCGGTTGGGCTGCATCGCGTGGGTAGATGCAGGATGAACCAAGATAAAGAAGTCGATCGACATCATTTTGATGCGCCGCACTGATCACATTCGTCGCGATCATCAGGTTGTCGTGTAAAAAATCGGCAGGATAGGAAGCGTTTGCTAGAATGCCGCCTACCTTGGCCGCCGCCAGAATTATGGCATCCGGTTTGGTTTCAACGATCCATGCGTTGGTTGCAGCTTGGTCTCGAAGATCCAGTTGCTCGCGCCCCATGGTTAGGACTTCGCAATTTTCTTTCGCAAGCCGGCGAACGAGCGCACTGCCAACCATGCCGGCATGCCCTGCTACCCAGATGCGTTTGCCCGTTAGCGTGAAAACTTCACTCACGGCTTAAGGCCACCTGCGGTAAATGTCTCTAAATCGCCCTGCACCATCTCACGTACCAGCGCGCGCACTGGCGTTGTAGCTTGCCAGCCCAGATTGGCCCTTGCCTTGGCTGCATCACCTTGAAGCTTTTCGACTTCTGTTGGCCGGAAGTATCGTGGATCGATAGCCACCAGTGTTTTGCTGGATGCAGCGCAGATGCCAATCTCTTGCTGGCCCTCGCCTTGCCATTCCAGGGCAATCCCAACCTCTTCAAAGGCCCATTCAACAAATTGGCGAACACTGGTGCTGACGCCTGTAGCAAGCACATAGTCATCAGGCTGGTCTTGCTGGAGCATCTGCCAAATACCATCGACATAATCACGGGCATGCCCCCAGTCGCGCTCGGCATCCAGATTGCCCAGATAGAGTTTATCCTGCTCGCCATGATGAATAGCGGCCACGGCGCGGGTAATTTTCCGCGTTACAAAAGTTGCCCCGCGCATCGGGCTTTCATGGTTGAAAAGGATCCCGTTTGATGCGTGCATTGCGTACGCTTGGCGATAGTTCACCGTTGTCCAATAGGCATAAAGCTTAGCGGTCGCATAAGGTGAGCGTGGGCAAAAGGGCGTGGCCTCGTTCTGCGGTGTTTCGCACACCTGGCCATACATCTCTGATGTTGAAGCCTGGAAAAACCGGGTTTTACCTTCAAGTTTCAAAAGTCGAATGGCTTCCAGCAAACGAAGTGCGCCCAAGCCGTCAGCATTTGCGGTGTATTCAGGCGTTTCAAAACTCACTTTCACGTGGCTTTGTGCACCCAGATTATAGATTTCATCTGGCTGGGTTTCTTGCACAAGGCGGATAAGGTTGGTTGCATCGGTAAGGTCGCCATAGTGCAAGATGAGATCGCGATCGGGCGTTTGTGGACCTTGGTAGAGGTCATCAATGCGTTGCGTATTAAAGCTGGATGAGCGCCGTATCACGCCGTGTACGCAGTATCCTTTGGATAGCAGTAGCCGAATGAGATAGGCGCCATCTTGCCCTGTGGCACCGGTTATTAGTGCGCTTTTTTGTGATGTCATTGGTTTGCGCCTTCGCAGCCTTCATAGTTGCGCAGCAGCGCATGGACTGCACGCCACGACAACCACAACGAAAGACGCGCGCGGCCAATGAAGCAATTTGCCGGTCGCCTTTTTGATCAGCTTGCTATCACTTAACCGTGAAGCGTAATCCCAACCAAACATTTGGGTTGCCCCATGTTGGCCGTATTTGTAGGGCGTACACCAAGCTCATGAAAATGCTCATCGCACTCTGTCTTGTCATGCTTGTTGCTGCCACCACCGGCGGCGGGCTTGCCTTTGCGCAGAGCATCAATACGCCATCACCCCAGTTTGTTGAGACTGCAGTGAGCATAAGCAGCGCTGAGAATATGTGCTGCGATGTTGGCCTTGAGGCGCCTGCTCGTGCCTTCCAATTGATGCCCGCCGCGCCATCTGGCCCGTGCTCAGTGGATTGTAACGGTCTCATTCCAAACACCGCTAATACGTCTGGCAGCGGCCAAGTAAATGTAGCCGCACCGGATACCAGTATTCTGCTTGCGCTTGTTGAGGCGCTCCAGCTTCCTCCGCCACGCGCATAGTTTGTGTCTGCTAATCATTGATCCGCTTTACTTTGGGCCCAACCAGGCGCCCGATCCCGCGGTATTGCTCACATGTATGCGTAGTGCTGGAGAGACCCATGCAAACGAAATCTAATGCCAATCAGCAATTGGCGCAGCTTAAGCGCCCCACCCGTCGTCAGTTTTTTGCCGGCGCAGCCACCCTATCTGGGCTTGCTGTATCTGGCTGCGTGTCCACCACGCAAAACGCCGGGCTGGTACCTCAGGTAGATGTGACACCAAGCCCATACCTATCTATGTATGCAGCCTTGCCCAACGAACAGTTCCCCGTTCCCGCGGTCGATCTTACCCAGGTGCCAGAGCAGTATTTGCGCCGTATGGTAGATTTGGATACCAGCGAAAATGTTGGCACGGTGATCGTCGATACGAACAGTTTCTACCTTTACCATGTGATGGAGGGCGGCAAGGCCATGCGCTATGGCGTGGGTCTTGGACGGCAAGGCTTTGAATGGTCTGGCCGCGCGCGCATTGCGTGGAAGCGGGAATGGCCACGTTGGACACCGCCCGATGAGATGGTGGCTCGCCAACCAGAACTTGAGCCCTTTTCTATCGCCAATGGCGGCATGGATCCGGGGCCAGAAAACCCACTGGGTGCGCGTGCACTTTACATATTCCAAGGCAATGTTGATACGCTCTACCGGTTGCATGGCACCAATGAGCAATGGTCAATCGGCAAAGCGGTATCGTCGGGCTGCGTGCGGCTACTGAACCAGGATGTGATCCATCTGTATGGGCGAGTGGCCAACGGGTCGGCCATAGTGGTGGTCTAGATGCCGCAAAGTGCCCACAAAAATACCCCATCTTTGCCACCACCGCCGGTGAACCAGTAACGGTTCTGCGCGTAAGCAAAGTTAGTCCGCATCTTTCAATCAATATCTATGGTGTTCTTATGCGTCTTGTTCTTGTTTTCTTGGCCAGCCTTATGGCTATACCAGCGGCCCATGCGGCATCCTTCTCAGCCAGTGAAATTCGTTCCGATATTATTGGACGCACCATTTATTTGGCGGCACCATTCGGTGGTGAATTTCCGCTTAACTACCGCCCAGGTGGGCAGGTGGATGGCGACGGCGAAGCCACCGGATTTGCTGGTCGTATGGCGCAGCCAAAAGATACCGGCCGTTGGTGGATTGATGGCAATCGCCTCTGCCAGCAGTTTGAAAGTTGGTACAATGGTAACCCCATGTGCTTCGATCTCACCCGCACTGGTCCCGATACCCTCAACTGGGTGCGTGACAATGGTGAGCGTGGCACGGCGCGCATTGGTGGATCTATTTAAATGGCGCTGACCCGCCGCACCCTTATTGCTGGCGCACCGGTCTTTTTGGCCGGTTGTGCTACGATACCTACTGCACCAACAGTTGAGACCCGCCCGATAACTTTGGTGGATGCTTTCCAGGGGCGCACTGTTGGTCGGGGCCTTTTCTCAGTTCCCATTGCAGGTGTTGAGCGCGGTTTTGATGCCAGGCTTAATGGCACCCGCCGCTCCGTTGCAGGCAACGAGACGCTCACTGTTGTTGAAGATTTCTTCTTCGATGATGGTGAAACAGATCGCCTGACTTGGGTGTTCAGTCGCACAGGCCCCAACAGCTGGGTTGGGGTGCGCGAAGATACTGTGGGCACAGCGCGTGTCGAAGAAACCGGCGATGCAGTGCGACTCACCTATGTGGCAGATGTTGTGTCGCGCGGTGAAACCACACGCCTCGGTTTCTCTGACATTATCTACCGTCAGAGCGATGGCTTGGTCATCAACGAAGCCGTCGTTACGCGCTTCGGGCTACCGGTTGGCACGGTAAGGTTCGAGCTGCAGCGCGGTTGATTGATAGGGTCCTACGCTAGTTTGCTTCAAGTGGCTCAAAGGGCTTTGAGCAAAGACCTTTCATAACCTTTCGCAGGGCTGGCTCTAGGTCGCTCGCGACCATGCCATGGCCAGCCGTCTGGCCAGCTGCACCATGAACCCACGCGCCCAGCGCAACGTGCTCGGTCAGCCTTAGCGCGTCATCATCCTTGATCTTTGCTTGCGCCAGCAATCCAGTAAGGATGCCGGTTAGAACATCACCAGAGCCAGCCGTTGCTAGCCATGGCGGGGCATTGGCATTGACGAAAGTGCAGCTTGGGCTGCTATTGGGGTGGGCAATAACGGTGTCAGGTCCTTTGAGAAGTACCAAGGCACCACTTTGTTGCGCAGCTCGCTGTGCTTGCTCAATTTTCGAACCATCCATTGTTCCAAACAGCCGTGCGAACTCGCCCTCATGCGGTGTCAGAATAACGGGTTTAGCGTGCGCTTTGATACGCTCGAACAAGGTTGCCGCCATACCAGAAAAGGCACTGAGCGCGCCTGCATCAAGCACCAGCGAAATGTTGCCATCAAGAGCTGCATACACCAATTGGCGCGTTGCCTCATTTGGTTCTAGGCCCGGGCCCAGCGCGCACACAGAAAGCCTATCGTCCTGAAGAATTTTGGCCAACTCAACTGCATTGTTGCAAGGCGCGCGTATAAGCGCCTGGTAAAGCCCAATGCTGCCATGAAGCGTGGCGTCAGGCGCGGCCAATGTGACAAGGCCAGCCCCAGCACGCAGGGCTGCATTGGCTGCCAAGAAACCAGCACCTGCTTTTTCCGGCGGCCCGCCAACAACCACCGCATGGCCGCGGGTAAACTTATGAGCCTCTGGCTTTATGTGGTCAGATGACGCGGCAAGATATGGCCCCGTGAGAAGGGCCGTAAAACCAGCCTGCCAGGCAGCGTTCGGGTCTATGCCAATATCTGCCAGAGAGACGGCTCCGCAAAGGCTGCGACCTGGCGCAAGAACATGCCCAGGTTTCAGCCGATGGAAAGTGACCGTGCTTGCCGCCTGCATCGTGGTCCCCAAGGCCTTGCCAGAGTTGCCATCCAATCCACTGGGCAGATCAACTGCCAAAATCGGTGCGCCAGATCTATTGGTCTGCTCGACCATGCGTGCAGCATTTCCCTCTAGGGCTCGGGTAAGGCCAGCACCAAAAAGCGCATCTACTATAAGGTCAGCATCATCAGTGACGGTTCCATCGAAGGCTTGTGCTTCTTGAATTTCGCCCTTCCAGCCATCATGCGCCCATTTAGCATCGCCCGTTAGTTGGCTGGTTTCGCCCAGCGCAAAAACACGCACACGGCAACCAGCATCTTGCATGAGACGCGCGGCAATATAGCCGTCCCCGCCGTTGTTACCCGGTCCGGCTAGCACCACTATGTTTGCGTTGTTGCTTGCCATGGCCAGCCCTTGATCTGCCACGGCCTTGCCTGCGCGTTCCATAAGCGTGGTACCCAGCGTTCCAGCTTCTATGGTTGCAGCATCACACTGGCTCATCTGCTTGGGCGTGAGCAGTACGCGCTTCATGGGGTGCCATCCTCAGCTTGGCCATCAACCACTTTAGCAGCCAGTGAAAAGCTGAAGCCTGATCGGCAGAGCGCGGCAATGTCACGCTCGCGTCGTTCGGCCCGATCTCTCAAGCGATAGGGTCCCAAACGCCGCCGCCGCGCATAGCGCCAAGCCGCTTGAGCATCATCGCGTTCGTCGCTGTCCAATGCATCGCTAATAAACTCTTCCTGTACGCCTTTGGACTTCAGCCGAGCTTGAATGGCGCGCGCCGAGGCACCGCGTCCGCGCTGCAGTCGCACTTGGTTTTCCGCAAAGCGCTTATTGTCGATGAAGCCAGCCTGCGTGGCTTTGGCCACTTCATCATCAATCATGCTTTCAAAGCTTGCTGGGTCTTCATTATGGGCTAGCGCGGCTTTGTATATCCGGCGCCCCAGTACAGCACGGAAACCAGCTTCACTCGCCTCATAGCGATCCAGATAGGCCAACGCGATATTGTGCAGCCGCTTCGCGGTCATTTTACGTGGTGTGCGCTTCTTTCCACGCGCCTTATCGCGCGCAGGTCCATCGTCTCCAGATGCCCACGCATCATCATCAGGCTCAAGCCAAGGCGTGCTATCGCTGTTCATGGGCCAAGAGTTTCTGCGGTCGTTGCTCCTGTCAACCGATAGCGTGCCCATAAAAAACGCCCGGCATCCATGTGAGATGCCGGGCGCTTGGAAAGCAATACAATGTGTGGGTTAGGCAGAAACCTGACGCACAACCACGCGAGAACCAACACGCACGCGCTCATAAAGCTCTTCTACGTGTGCATTGACCATGCGGATACAGCCAGAAGACATGGCCTGACCGATTGTCCAAGGCGCGTTGGTGCCATGGATACGATACAGCGTGTCGCGGCCGCCGCGGTAGAGATAAAGTGCGCGGGCACCCAGTGGGTTGTCTTCACCACCTGGCATGCCACCGGCCCATTCGCGCAGCTCAGGCTGACGACGGATCATAGCAGCTGGTGGGGTCCAAGTTGGCCACTCAGCTTTGCGGCCAACAACAGCAGCACCAGCCCAACGGAAGCCATCACGACCAACGCCAATGCCATAACGGCGCGCGGTGCCACCAGCTTCAACGTGGTAGAGATACTTGCTGGCCACATCGATGACGATGGTGCCAGCACGCTCGCGGCCAGAATAAGAAACAGTTTGTGGCATCCACTGGCGATCAATGCGGAAGCCCTGCTGTGCAGCTGTGGTTGGGTCTAGGCCAACGGAATCCAAAAACGCAGACATGGCGCTTTCAGCTTTAACGGATGTGGCTGCAGCGGTTGTGCCCAATGCGCCCAGGAGAAGGGAACGACGAGAAATCATGGGAGGTATCTCCGATTAGAATAATCTTAAAGGGGTAGAATGAAAGTGTGCGAAGTTCAGGCGTTCTGCCTGGGTGGGCCTCTAAGGGCCAAAGGGTGAAGTCCAGCCGGAGAGGTCTCCGATTGAAAATATCCAATCACGATCGATGATGGCGCGCAGTGATGTGCAACACGTGTAAGCACGGTTTTGTCCACAGCGCAGGGCGTTGGAAGCACGGCAGCCATTTCAATATCGCTCGGTACAGAGAGCACAACCGGAAGCATGGGAGCCTCTGGGCTTTTGTAGAGAGATGCGAAGCCGGAAAGCGCGGCCATACGAGCATCATAGCCGCCATATTGCGACAAATGATCGGCATAGCGCTGAGCATACGACAATGACGGAATGACCGTGCTTGCAGCAACAAGCATCGTCATAACCAATAGCGCTGTGGCGCTCGTCATGTGTCGAAGACTAATCATGGCGCAACCATGGCGTGATTTTGGCAGCGTGGCTATACCCTAGGGGCACTGTTGGCGGACAGAATGGGAATGCACTTAACACTCTGTGAGCTATTGTTGCAGGGCTGCCACATCCAATTTGGCGGCAACGATTGCGCTTGTATGCAACTTCAGCGGTCAGAACGGTATGCATGTGTTTGCCCGTTGCGCTGTGCGCTAAGGACCCAGCTAATGACCTCTGCAACAGCCTGGTAAAGTTCCTCAGGAATGGGTTCATCCATCGGCGCGTTCTCTAAGGCACTGGCAAGCATGGGGTTTTCATCAATTGCAACGCCAGCTTCTTGTGCAGCTTCTACAATGCGTTCCGCCAATGAGCCCTTGCCTGTAGCAACCACGACAGGCGCTGATCCATCCTCATCATAGCGCAGAGCAACGGCTATTTTGGGTGGCTGATGCGTGGTCTCACTTACTGGGTGATCATCGCTCATGATGAAAGGTCCAGATGGTGGGTGTTAATGCTATCTGAGTGCGCAATTGATTCTGGATGCTCTTGCGCAGGAGCAAGTGTCAGGCTGTCGATAGCAAGGCCCAGGGCTTGCAGTTGCACGACCAGTTCTCGGCGTTGCATTTCCAGCTTTGCAAGGACAGTTGGATCGGCAGCCCATACGGCTATGTCCAGGTGGTTTTGGGAAATACCACCGGTAGGGCTTGCTGGATCTACCGGTTGATGCAGAGCCACCACCCCTTCAACACCACCCAAAGCTTGGCTCTCAAAGGCAAAACGAAAGCGCCAATTCAGAATGCGTTGGCCATCTGTACCTGTGCCATTGCTGTCTTGCTCAATCATCACACCCAAAAGGGCAACCTCTTGGCCGATCAGCACAGGCACATCCCATCGCATGCCTGCCGCTGCCTCACCGCCACGGGTTGCACTGGTGGTCTCACCGGACTGCATCAAGTTCAGGCGTGAAAGTGCGCCCTCAGCTTTGCTTTTAAGCTGTGTCAGCACAGCCGGATCGCTCAAATCTGACGGAAGGCTGGGTAAGGGAGTTGGTGATGCTTTGGTTGGCTGATTACCGCTTGGTGGAGGTAACGCATGCGCGCCATTGCTTGGCGAAGGCGTGCCATTTGAAGAGGTGCCAAGTGATGCTGGCATTTGGCCTGGCTTTGCTTGCGCACCCAAAGTGGCAGGGTTGCTTGTTGCCTGTGGTGAAGGCTCAGCGTTGGTATTGGGTAGCGTTAGGCCCAGAGCCTTTATCAATGCACCTAAAGCATTCTGCATGCCTTGGCTTGGTTGGCCCAAAGATTGCGCTGTTGTGGCAGCGCTTGCTGTTCCTGCCGCGCCCTCAATTGCACCGCGCAAGGCGCTGGAATTCACCCCGGCATCAGCTTTGATGGTAAAACCTAGAAGTTTTTCAATGGCTTGGTTGATCTGTTTTGAACCCGCGGCGTTGCTGCCAAGGCGGGCAATATCGGCCATCAAAGGTGCCAGTGAGGCTTGCCGGCTTGCATCAGTACGCAAGGTTTCTGCTGAAGCACTTGCTGTACCAGTGATTGTAACCGCTAATCGTGGCGCGTTGGCATCACCCTCAGCGTGTACCATAACTGGCGTGCCAATCGCTGGGCGTGCCGAACCTTGGGGCAGTGGCAAACGCGTAGTGAGCGTATTGGAATTGCTACCGCCGCTCGCGGGTGTGGCGAGCTGAAGTGACAAGCTGCTGGTTGGATTGGACCCGGTTGGTAACACTGTTCCGCTTATTGGTTTGCCCAATGTTTGCAGCAAAGTGAGCAGAGCTTGGGCGCTCACTTGTGAAGGTTGGCCGCTTGTTGGTGGCGGAGCTGGCGCCGCAGCTTGCCCCGCTGATCCGCCGACCGCAGGTGCAGTGGAGACCGGCGCAACAGGTGTCGCAACCCGGCCAGTGCCGGTAGGTGGTGGTGCGGAGGGCGCAGAAACCAGGGGGATCACCGTTTGGGCTCAGATAATCGACAGGCATAAACAATGCCTGATTCGCGCCTATCAGCCCATTCAAACTGAACCCGCCCCACACCAGTGGCAAAAAGCCAAGTGTGGAGCGGGGCAGAGCGATCTTCAATCCGAGGCGGTGGGGCTTGCACCCGAACCGTTGATCATCCCTACAACCGGGCGCGCCACGCCTATTGGTGATGGCAAACCGTGCTGTTGCATCCACACTCTAAAGGCGCAGCAATGGGCATACTGTGTTGTGGATCACAGGCTAATCGTTTTGATGCACTTCACGTTTTTAAGTCTGCAAAGCTAAGGTGGCCCATGTCAGGTTTTCAATCCTCACAACTGGCAGATGGCCGCCAATCAGGTCGCGCCTTGGCAATTCGGCGCGGCGCGGCGCGTTTTTATGCGCAAAACGGATGCACCTGCTTGTTCGAAGCAAGTCTTGCCAATGGTCGCCGGGCTGACATTGTTGCTTTGGCACCTGATGGAATGATCACCATCATTGAGGTGAAGTCTTCTCCAGCCGATCTGCGCGCAGACACCAAGTGGCCTGACTATATCGATTTTTGTGATCGCTTTACCTTTGCCACCGCGCCAGATGTTCCCGCCAATCTGTTTCCAGATACTGAGGGTTTGATGGTCGCCGACGCGTTTGGCGCGCATGTTTTGCGAGAGGCTAAAGTGATCAAGCTGCACGCTGCCCGCCGTAAGGCCCTTACGCTTCGGCTCGCCCGCCACGCAATGGGTCGGTTGCACCGTCTTGATGATCCAACAGGTGGGGCACCAGAATTCTAAATAGAAAAACCCCACCTGTGGTGCCACAGGTGGGGTTTTTGAAAGATCGAATGTGTTTACTGGCAGAAAATATGGTTGCCAGAATAAGCCAGGAAGTAACCGGTTTGTGGGTTGAAAGACCGGTAGCGGCTTGAGCAATAGGAATACCAGGCAGGTGTCCATGGGGCAGGGCGGGCATGCACAACCACCGGCTGTGGCTGATAGACAGGTTGGGTCTGGTAGACCACACGTGGTTGGTGCGCTTGGGTAACGGCTGAGCCGACAATGGCGCCTGCGGTGAAGCCAATTGCACCGGCCACGAACTCGTTAGCTTGGGCAGATGTTGTGGTGGTGGCAGTGGTGCCAACAATGGCAGCCATGGAAAGAGCGGCAACGGCAAGAGCTTTTTTGGGAGCGAAGGTCATGGGTTCATCCTCTGTTTTGCGAACTTGGCCGTTTGAGTTGAGAGTGTTGTTGGCCTCGTTTCGATGAATTAAAGATGCCCTGATTGCGGGCCACTAACTGTGCCACGCGTCACACATGTACCACTTGCCAGTTTTCTAGGCCGCATCCTGGCTTTTGGCCTGGCCGCGATACCATTTTTGGGCAGAAAAACCCGAAATCGCGAAATTATGGTCAGTGCACGCAAGGGTAGCAATTAATTTACGACCTCTGAGTAAGGATTCCCATTGAGTTATGAGGGGAAAAAAAGGGTTTTTGGGGCTATGGCCAAAATACCAGGATGCGCAGGCTGCAAAAACGCAGACGCGAACGCGTTTGAAATACCCTTCACAATGGCGTTTCAGCCGTTTGTTGATCTCTCAAAAGGTCGCATATGGGGTTACGAGGCCCTTGTGCGTGGCAAAAACGGTGAGAGTGCTAGCGAGGTTTTGGGCCAGGTCAACGACACCAACCGCTACGCCTTCGATCAAGCGTGCCGTGTCAAATCCATTGAGCTTGCTGGTGAGAAGCTAGAGAGCAAAGACGCCAAGCTTTCCATCAATTTTCTGCCCAATGCTGTTTACGAGCCCAGGGCCTGTATTCGCGCCACGTTGGCGGCTGCTGCCAAAGCCAAGTTTAGCCCACGCCGTTTGATGTTTGAGTTCACTGAGAATGAAGAGATGGCGGATACCGGTCACGTCATGCACATCGTTAGTGAATACAAAAAGATGGGCTTTACGACCGCCATTGATGATTTTGGTGCTGGCTTTTCAGGCTTGGGCCTGTTGGCCCGCTTCCAGACCGATGTGATCAAGCTGGATATGGAGCTGGTGCGTGATATCGACAGTTCATCCAGCCGCCAAGCCATTGTTTCTGGCATCATGTCGATGGCCAAACTGATGAAGCTTCAAGTGCTGGCTGAAGGCGTTGAAACTGAAGCTGAAACGCACTGTCTGCTAGGCTTGGGCGTTTACCTGTTGCAGGGCTATTTCTTTGCCAAACCGCAGGTGGAAGATTTCGTCCAGGAAAAAGATATCAAGGCCATTGCCGATGGCTTTCCTGTGCCCAGCCAAACCCAGTCAGACACAGTCGCTTTCTACCAGTGGAGAGAAGGCCGGGTTGCTTAGATTCCAACATCTATATGCCTAGCGCGGTGCGCGCTTGGCCAAAATGCGCTGCAGTGTGCGCCGATGCATATTAAGACGGCGCGCTGTCTCTGAGACATTGCGATCGCACATTTCATAGACACGCTGAATGTGTTCCCAGCGCACCCGGTCGGCGGACATAGGGTTTTCGGGTAGGCCCATCTCGCCTTGCTCCGTTTGGAACAACGCTTTCTCCACCATGTCTGCGTCAGCAGGTTTGGCCAGGTAGTCGGTGGCCCCCATTTTGACGGCACTTACAGCGGTAGCAATGTTGCCATAGCCGGTTAGCACGACAGCACGTGCCTCTGGGCGCAGCTCTCGCAGCACCGAAACGACATCTAAGCCATTTCCATCTTCCAGGCGCATATCCACCACCGCAAATGCTGGCGCGGATGCCTTAACCTCAGCCAAGCCCTCAGCAACAGATCCCGCAAGACGCACATCAAAGCCACGTGTCTCCATGGCGCGCCCCAAGCGATTGAGAAACGGCTTGTCATCATCAACGAGCAAAAGCGTACGTTCGCCCATTATACCCTCGTCTATCGGTGCTGCAGCTTGCGCGGATAGGTCCATAACACTTGCTTCTCTCATCACGGAGTGTGCCTACTGATTTTCCAACGTATGCCCTGCATACGCAGGCAGCTACCAATCAGTTTAGTCTAACAGACCATATATGACGAACGACGTGTTATAAAAGGCAAAGTTCATCAACGGCTCAGGCCCTCATGTGCCGTCCATCTCAAGGCGCGGTGTCAGATCAATAGTTTGCCGTGCAAATTGCACCGTTACGCAGGCGCCCGGTAATTTGCCTGTTGCATTGCCAACATCCACCTTTGCACCAGCGCGCTCGAGCAATGTTTTGGCGATAAAGAATCCCAACCCCAACCCGCCGCCTAGCCCACCGCTCAAGTCGCCGCCAATCCCACCAGATAAGCCAGTGCCCTTTTGGCGCTCACCCATAAGACCATCATCGCGGCCACTTCGGCGCGAGACATAGGGTTCGCCCAACTCGGCCAAAACATCATTGGGAAATCCAGGTCCATCATCCTCGATAGAAATGGTGAGGGTGCTCTCATCCCAGCGGCCATTGATCCCAACTTCTTGATTGGCAAAATCTACGGCGTTCTCAATGATATTTCCAATGCCGTAACTGAGCGCAGGATTGGCGCGCAGAAGAGGCGTGGGGCCATCACCGCTTGTGTTCACGGTGATTGGTACAGAAAATTCACGATGCGGCTCCACCAAATCTTCTAATATTGCATCCAGCGACTTGGTTGTAATCACCGTGTCCGGGCTACCACCAAGCGAGCTAAGTTTACCAAGGATCATGCGGCAACGTTCAGCCTGGGTCTGAATAAGTGCAATATCCTCACCGATAGGCGTGGATGGGTCCAATTCGCGGCTAAGTTCCTTGGCGACCACCGTAATCGTACCCAATGGTGTGCCAAGCTCATGGGCCGCAGCTGCCGCCATGCCATCAAGTTCTGAGAGGTGCTGCTCGCGTTCCAATGCCAGCTCAGCCGCTGCCAGTGCATTGGCTAAGTTGCGGCCTTCATGGGCAACGCTCCAAGCATAGGTGCAAATAAAACCAATGGCCACAATGAGAGCAGCCCAAACCCCCAACCGATAGACCAACGGGAATGCCGGCGGCTGTCCGTCCACCCATGGCAGTGGCATATGCCAAAGCGCCAATGCGGAGATAAGAAGAGACACCAAGACGCCTAGCGCGACAGTTGTTGGAAGGCGTAAAATCGTGGCGGAGATGAGCACTGGGGCTAGAAGCAACACCGCAAAGGGATTCGCCAGGCCGCCTGTGAGGTATAAAAGCGAGGCCAACTGCACTTGATCAAACGTCAAGATAAGGGCCGCGCGCCGATCACTGATGCGCGTGGCACGCGGGTGCAGCCACCATAAATAGACGTTCAACAAAGCCGATAGGCCAATCACACCAAGGCATGCCATGATGGGTAAAGGGTAGCCAAACCCATACGCAACGGCACAAACGGCCACCATTTGCCCCAATATGGCAAGCCAGCGAAGGCGCACCAGCGTATCCAGACGCACCCGCTGCGCGCTTGTGTGTATCAGCATTTTGGGTAGTCTTGTGTGCAGTGCAGCATTATGTAATGTTCCAACCGACGACCCTTACTAAGAAAGTTGTAAGGCAAGCGATCTTCTTTTGTTTGCCCAATTCTGCGAAAATTGTTGTTGGCTTCGAGCAATACCGTTCTGGGCAGCGCAATCAAATGGGCAGCTTGTCCCATGTGTCACAATAGGCGAACTTTTTGGTTTACCGATCGGCTAGAAGATGGGTGGGAGACAACACCCAAAACAAGACCAAATTAGAATGGTGAGTTCTGTGCCACCCACCAGCTAAATTGAAGCGGTTATGCAAACGCATGCACGGATGAGGAATTCAATACGGTTAAATCGCTTGCCAGTGCACTTGCACTATACGTTGGCGGTAGGGTCTGGAGAATAATCCCGCTGCAAGGGGCGCATGCTGCCCCGTCGTGGCTTTCGTGTTGCTGCCAAACAAGGGCCAGCAACGCCAAGTAGAGTAAAGACTGGGGACTTAAGTTTGCCCGCATACACAATGTACGAATGGACCCATGCAGCTATGGCGCCAGCGCGCGCAACCGCTGACATGGCAAAACTGGCCTTTAGCAATCCGTTTAATCCCTTGGCGGCCACGCCCATGGGTAAACAGATGGCAGCAGGGGCTGAAGTTTTTGAGCGCATGACCAGGCGCTATGGCAAGCCTGCCTTTGACATAAGTTCAACGCTGGTGGGCGGGGCCCGCTGCGCGGTAACTGAGGAAGTTCTGTGGGAACGCCCGTTTGCCAAGTTGGTCCACTTTAAACGAGATTTGCCGCAAGAACGATCTTACGACGATCCTAAAGTGCTGCTGGTTGCGCCTATGTCTGGTCACTACGCAACGCTGTTGCGCGGCACGGTGGAGGCTTTTTTGCCGCGCCATGATGTGTACATTACTGATTGGGTGGACGCGCGCAACGTGCCTTTGGCGGCCGGAAACTTCGATCTTGATGACTATATCGATTATGTTCGCGCCATGCTTCAGAGGCTGGGGCCGGACACCCACATTGTGGCTGTTTGCCAGCCTGGTGTGCCGGTTATGGCAGCGGTTTCGTTGATGGAAGAGGACAATGATTCTTCTATTCCAACAACCATGACGCTTATGGGGGCGCCGATCGATTCACGCATCGCGCCTACTGAGGTGAACAAATTTGCTGATGGCAAAGAGCTTGGTTGGTTCCAACGCAATCTAATCAAAGTGGTGCCATTCCCAAATCCTGGCTTTATGCGACCTGTTTATCCTGGCTTTTTGCAGCTTTCCGGCTTCATGGGTATGAATCTGAACCGCCATATCGACGCGCACAAAGAGTTTTTCAGCCACTTGGTCGATGGTGATGGTGATAATGCTGAAAAGCACCGTGATTTCTACGATGAATATCTCGCGGTTATGGATTTGACGTCTGAGTTTTATCTTCAGACCATTGATACGGTGTTTTTGAAACACTCCTTGCCAACCGGTACGATGACGCATCGCGGTCGCAAAGTGGATCCATCAAAAATTAAAAAGTGCGCTGTTCTTACCATTGAAGGTGAAAAAGACGACATCACAGGCCGCGGGCAAACACGCGCTGCGCTGGATCTTTGCACTGGCTTGGATAGCGATCTGAAAGTGCATTATCAGCAACCGCGCGTGGGTCACTATGGGGTGTTTAACGGCTCGCGTTTCCGCGCTGAAATCCAGCCGCGCATGACAGATTTCATGCTGACCGCCGAGTGGCGCAAAAATGGTTCCAAGGGCCATAAACCTGCCAAAACTAAAGCTTCATCGCCCAAGGTTGCTGCCGACACTACACCACAAGTGGACGCATTTGGCCTGGCCAATCAGACAAACCAAGCCGATGATTTGAAGCGTATTGGCGGCGTTGGCCCAAAGCTTGAATCCATGCTCAACGAGCAAGGCATCTTCCATTATTGGCAGATTGCAGCGCTCGGCGCGGCAGAGATTGTAGCTTTAGAAGAGAAGCTATCGTTCAAGGGGCGCATGGCCCGAGAAAAATGGATTGAACAGGCAAAAGAGCTTGCAGATGCTGCAAATGAGTCCGTGTAGGTGATAAAAGATTAAATTTCTAACCTTTTGTTTTTAATGAAAAAAGACGCCTCTTGGGCGTCTTTTTTTTCTTTTTTCTTGAAAGCTTGCCAGGCACCCACCACGTCTTGTTCACAGCAACACAGACGAGGATAGACACACCGATGATGACCCAATCAGCACCCTACACACGCCGTGACGCTGGGCATGACACTGGCCGCCAAAGCTGGTTCCGCCCTGCTTGGACGCCGGCAACCATCGGTGTGATGGTGCTCGGTTTCATCATCGCTTGGCCTCTCGGTCTGGCTATGCTCGCCTACATCATCTGGGGCGACCGTATGGATGATCTAAAACACGATATGCGACGCGGTTTTGGCCGCTTCAAACGGGAGATGGATATGAAGGGTTTTACTGCAGCCGATCGCGGCATGGGTCGCAACACTGGCAATGTGGCGTTTGACGATTTCCGCAAAGCAGAAATTGACCGCTTGGAAGCTGAACGCCGCAAGCTTGACGAGATGGTTGATGAGTTTGATTCACACCTGCGGAACTTGCGCCGCGCCAAAGATCAGGCCGAGTTCGATGAGTTCATGAAGAGCCGTCACAACCATAATGGCGATCACCCGACCACTGATGGCAACACCGCTCCGGCTACTTAAGCGACCCCAACCGCTTAACCGCTACAGAAGGCCGCTCCAGCGATGGGGCGGCCTTTTGCTTCTGGGCTTAGCTTTGGGGCAGCAACACGCGCAACGTGCCAACCGTTTCAAAGCCAGCCGCTTCGGCTTGGGTCACGTCTTCCCCACTTTCATAACCCACCAATGGCTTCCCATTGCTGATGGCGGACACAGCCTGCGCGGCCTGGGCAAAGATAGGTTCTTCAGAAAATACATTAGAGATGCCAATGACATCATGGCTGATATTGGCCAGGCACCCGGCGGTGATCTGCTCGCCTTCCCACCGCGCTAGGAAGATCAAGTTCGGATCATCCAAGCAGGTGGCATGGAACACAGGCGGCCCGCCCCAGGCGGTCTGCCAAGCAGCCAAGTGATCGGGTGTGGTCACCCGCGCCCAGCCCTTTGGCATCGGCGAGGCTTTTGCTTCGCACCAAATCCACTGCGCCTCAAACAGCAAGTTCATGCCTAGCATGGCGAAATCAAGCGAGGCGAAACTGTCCTTCACTGCACCCGAAAAACTAGGGCCAGAAAAATCAGGCGGAACGTTGGCATCAGCGCGAAGGGTCACCAGTTTGGGGTAAAGCGGCGGCGGGGTGGC
>JBGCDM010000047.1:0-13192 GCA_045105395.1 Devosiaceae bacterium
AGCCAAACGGAGTGTTGGCCGCTGTATTGCCGGCATGAGGTGGGGCCTCTTGTGCGCAATTGCAAACTGGCGTATGTCCCGCTGGTCTTTGATAATCAAAGGCGCCGGCCGGGGGTTGAACGGAAGGTTGGTCGCAAGACCAGCAGATGGCGTAAGGGTCATCGGCTTCCCGTGTTCCTGCTCTTGAAACTTTTCTGCCATGTCTCCTCGCCCAATCGGGTCGGATCACACGGTTTGAAGGGGCTTTGCGCCGGATGATCCAAACTGAGGAAAGCCATATGGCACTCTACGAACATGTGTTCCTCGCCCGCCAGGATGTGTCGCAACAACAGGTCGACGCTCTTGTGGAACAGTACACCGGGCTGATTACAGAAATGGGCGGCACCGTCGCCAACACCGAATATTGGGGCATGAAAGGCCTTGCGTTTCGTATCAAAAAGAATCGCAAAGCTCACTACACCCTGATGAACATCGACGCGCCATCAGCCGCTCTGAGCGAAATGGAACGCCAGATGGGCATCAACGAAGATGTGCTTCGGTTCATGACCATTCGCGTGGACGCTTTTGAAGAAGGCCCATCGGCCATGATGCGCAAGTCCGATCGTGATGATCGTCGTGGTGGCCGTGGTGGCGATCGCGGTGGTGACCGTCCAGATCGTGGCGAACGTCGCCCACGGCGCGAAGAAAGCCGTGATGAAGAAAGCAAGCCGGCACCGGCTGCAACCGAAGGAGAGGCATAATGGCCGCAGCAGCAGGCGCACGCCGTCCGTTTTTCCGCCGTCGCAAGACATGCCCGTTCTCTGGCGATAACGCGCCAAAGATTGATTACAAAGATGTGCGCCTTATGCAGCGCTACATCTCTGAGCGTGGCAAGATCGTTCCTTCGCGCATCACCGCCGTTTCTGCCAAGAAACAGCGTGAACTGGCCAAAGCCATCAAGCGTTCGCGCTTCCTGGGCTTGCTGCCATACGTCGTGAAATAAGCGACCATATTTATACGATAGCTGGGCGCGCCGACATGTTGGCGCGCCCTAACCGCACCAAACCACCACATGGTCGCGGGACAGCGTGTAGGGTGAAGACCCCTGCCACATGGTACAGCGAAAAACGCTGCTGCTTCTGTCCCTTGCGATCCAGATAATTAAGGATCCAAACGATGGACGTTATTCTGCTAGAACGCGTCGCCAAACTCGGCCAGATGGGCGAGACGGTGAAAGTGAAAAACGGCTATGCCCGCAACTTCCTTTTGCCACAGGGCAAGGCACTGCGCGCCAACAAAGCCAACCTTGCCAAATTTGAAGCCGAGCGTGCGCAGCTAGAAGCGCGCAACCTTGAGCGTAAATCCGAAGCTGAAGGTGTGGCCACCACGCTGGATGGCACAACTTATGTTGTTATCCGCTCTGCCGGTGAAACCGGCCAGTTGTACGGCTCAGTGGCTGCACGCGACGTAGCAGAAGCTGCAACTGCCGACGGTGTTTCAGTTGAGCGTAGCCAGGTTCGCTTGGAACGCCCGATCAAAACCATAGGCCTGCACCCTGTGATCATCCAACTTCACCCTGAAGTGGAAGTGACCGTATCGATGAACGTTGCTCGCTCTGCTGATGAAGCTGAGCGTCAAGCCGCTGGTGAAGACCTCACCGTGCAGGACTTTGACGGCTTTGAGTTTGACGAAGACTTGGGTGATGAAGACGGCGACGGCGAGGACATCTTTGAAGCTGCACCAGAAGGCGATGAAGATGCCGCTGGCGAAGAAGCCGAAGGTGATGACGAGCAGGCTTAAGCCCTGCCGGCATGTTTGGGGAAATGTGTTTTCCACAGTGATCCCCAGACATCACAGAGTGAATCAAGCGTCGGGGTTTTACTCCGGCGCTTTTTTCTTTTTGGCGCCGGCGTTGCGTACAAGCAGCGCAGAGTGGGTTACACTCGGGTCTGACAGCTAAGAGATATCATGAACGAGCTTTCCCCCGTTTCCCCGCATTCCCCATTGGGCTTATCAGGCAGCGCAGCCCTGCGCTCGGCTCCGCACAATGCCGAGGCCGAAGCAGGACTGCTTGGCGCGATCCTGGTCAACAATGAAGCGTTCTACCGTGTTGTTGATTTTCTGGAACCACAGCACTTTTATCTTGCGCCGCACCAAAAAATCTTCGGTACAATTTCTGATCTGATCCGCGGCGGTAAAGTGGCAACACCGATCACCGTGAAAACCTTTTTCACCGACGCTGAAACAATCGGTGAGATGAGCGTTCCGGCCTATCTGCTGCGCCTGCATGCCGATGCGACCAGCATCATCAACGTCGTTGACTATGCGGGCATGGTCTATGAGCTTGCGCTGCGCCGCATGCTTATCGGCATTGGCGAGGACATGGTGAATGTCGCCTATGATGCCAGCGTGGATATGCCCGCTGGATCACAGATTGAAAGCGCTGAAAAACAACTCTTTTCCTTGGCTGAAAAGGGTCGTTCTGAGCAAGGCTTTGTGGGCTTTGGCAGCGCGCTGGAACAGGCCATCCATATGGCCACCGCAGCCTATCAGCGCGATGGTCATCTGTCTGGTCTTGCCAGTTATTTCAAAAATCTAGACGCGCGTATGGGCGGGCTTCAAAACTCCGATCTCATCATTCTGGCTGGCCGCCCTGCTATGGGCAAAACATCACTTGCCACCAACATCGCCTACAATGTTGCCAAGCATTGGCGTGGCGGGCCTGGCCCCAGCAACGAAATTGAGACCGAAGCCGGCGGCATTGTTGGCTTCTTCTCTTTGGAGATGTCGTGTGAACAATTGGCCACGCGTATTCTGGCCGAGCAGTCGGGCGTTTCCTCTTCGCGCATTCGCCGTGGTGACATCAAATCGCACGAGTTTGAACAGGTCGTGATGGCCAGCCAAGAGATGCATGCCATCCCGCTTTACATCGACCAAACAGGTGGCCTGACCGTTGGCCAGCTTGCTGCCCGTGCGCGCCGATTGAAGCGGCAAAAGGGACTTGATCTTCTGATTCTGGATTACCTACAATTGCTACAAGGTTCTTCCAAGGCAAGCAGCCAGAATCGAGTTCAAGAGATCACGGAAATTACCACTGGTCTCAAGGCATTAGCCAAAGAACTCAATGTTCCGATTCTGGCGCTTTCGCAGCTTTCCAGGCAAGTTGAAGCGCGTGATGATAAGCGCCCACAACTGGCAGATTTGCGTGAATCTGGCTCTATTGAGCAGGACGCCGATGTTGTGATGTTTGTGTATCGCGAAGAATATTATCTACAGAGTAAAGAGCCCAAACCCAACACCGAGGAACATCTTGCTTGGCAGGAGGAAATGGACCGCGTGCATGGCTTGGCTGAAGTTATCATCGGCAAGCAACGCCACGGCCCCACCGGCACAGCAAAACTGACCTTCCAGGCGGAGCTGACCCGCTTTGGCGACTATATCGAAGACGATCATGTGCCTGATCACTTTTAGGCTCGAGCGTCTGTGATGCACCCTTTCCATGCTGGCGCACGGCTAACAATCGACCTTAAAGCGATTGCCGATAATTGGCGTGCGCTTGCCCAACTTGCACAGCCGGGTGCCTGCGGTGCGGCGGTGAAGGCGGACGCCTATGGACTGGGTTTGGAACCCGTAAGTCGGGCGCTTTGGGCTGCTGGTTGCCGCACTTTCTTTGTGGCTTTGCCAGATGAGGCTTTTGCTCTGCGCGCGGTTCTTCCAGACGCTGAAATTTATTGTCTTGGCGGCCTAACACCCGGCGGCGCGGCGGACTATCTGGCGCACACGATCACCCCGGTATTGAACAGCCTTGCCGATGTGGAAGCTTGGATCGCACAAGCCCCTGGCGTACACACTGCCTTGCATGTGGACACGGGCATGAACCGTCTGGGCCTTCGTGTTGCAGAGGCAGAAACGTTGGCACTCAATTCCAGTGCGATGGAACGGCTCAACCTGCGCTATGTCATGTCGCATCTGGCCTGCGCGGATGAGCCAGACCATCCCTTAAACAGCCAGCAGATTCAGCGCTTTGCATCTGTGTGCGCTCTGTTTCCTGGCGTTGCTGGATCACTTTCAAACTCGGCTGGCACATTGCTAGGCGGTGCTTATGTGCACGACCTCGCCCGCCCGGGCATCGCGCTTTATGGCGGTGCATCAGCGCCGATTGATCCCAATCCCATTCAACCTGTAGTGCAGCTAGATGCGCGCATTCTGCAGGTGCGGCAGGCCTATAAGGGCGAGCCGGTTGGCTATGGCGCGGCCCAAACACTTAGCCGCGATACCCGCCTTGCCATCCTCGGTGTTGGCTATGCTGACGGTTACCACAGGCTGGCCGGATCAAGCGATGCTGCTGCTGGCAGCACAGCAAAAATAACCGGGCATAACGCACCCTTTGTTGGCCGCATATCGATGGACCTCATAGCGATTGATATTTCAGAGCCCCATTTTGATCATGTAACTGCCGGTGATTTTGCCACTTTGATAGACCGCGAAACCACCGTTGATGGTGTTGCCAAGGCGGCGCAGACGATTGGGTATGAGGTCCTTACAAGCCTCGGCCGACGCTATCACAGAGACTATATCAACGATATTTGATCTTGTTTTGTTCTCTTTTCTATTCTATGTCAATGACTGATTGAAACCACCGGTAGACATAGCATGGCCAAGCGCAGCACCTCTTTCATTTGCCAAAACTGTGGTACCGAGCACCCGCGCTGGATTGGCAAATGCGATGGTTGTGGCGCATGGAATTCACTGGTGGAAGAAAGTGCCTCCGGAGGCGGTGGCGCGCTGGGTGGCCCGGCAAAGAGCAAATCGCTGAAAGGCCGCGCGGTCAATCTTTCCTCGCTTGATCATATTGAAGAGCCGCTGCCGCGCCTGGCCTCCGGGCTTAATGAGCTTGACCGTGTAACGGGTGGCGGGTTTGTGCGTGGCTCGGCGCTACTAGTGGGTGGTGACCCCGGCATCGGTAAATCTACACTTCTTATGCAAGTGTGCGCTGCGTTGGCGCAAAAGAACGCGCGTGTTGTCTACATTTCGGGTGAGGAAGCCCTGGGGCAAGTTCGCTTGCGCGCTGAAAGACTGGGCGTCAGCGGCGCGCCAGTTGCCATTGCTTCAGAAACCAACCTGGAAGACATTTTGGCCACGTTGGAAGACGGTGAGCAGCCTGATTTGGTGGTGCTTGATTCCATCCAAACCCTTTGGAGCTCTGCCGTTGATAGCGCGCCTGGTACGGTAACGCAGGTTCGTTCCTGCGCGCAGCAGGTCATCCGTTACGCCAAGCGCACGGGCGCAAGCGTGATTTTGGTTGGGCATGTCACCAAGGATGGACAAATTGCTGGGCCACGCGTGGTCGAGCACATGGTGGATGCGGTGCTCTATTTTGAGGGTGATCGAACACATCATTTCCGTGTGTTGCGCGGGGTGAAAAACCGTTTCGGCGCAACCGACGAAATTGGCGTCTTTGAGATGACAGGGACTGGCCTACAAGAGGTTCAGAACCCGTCAGAGCTGTTTTTAGGGGATAGGCTCGTAGAAACGCCAGGGTCTGTCGTGTTTGCAGGGCTTGAAGGCACGCGGCCCATTCTTGTGGAAATTCAGGCCCTTGTTGCCCCCTCTTCATTGGGCACACCCCGGCGCGCTGTTGTTGGCTGGGATTCCAGCCGGCTAGCCATGGTGTTGGCTGTGCTTGAGGCCAGGTGCGGCGTGCGTTTTTCCGGGCATGATGTGTATCTAGCCGTCGCGGGCGGATTACGGCTTACCGAACCTGCAGCAGATCTTGCGGTGGCAGCAGCTCTCGTGGCCTCGCTCACGGGCCTTTCTCTTCCTGCAACCCATGTTTTCTTCGGAGAAATTGGGCTGTCCGGCGCTATCCGGTCAGCGCCGCAAGCTGTGTTGCGCATGAAGGAAGCATCACGGCTTGGTTTTGAGCAGGCAACATCCGCGCCTCTTGCCAAAGAGCGCGACGCGAAAACCGGCATGCGGCTGAATGCGCATACGCGCCTTGAAACCCTGGTTGCAGAACTTGCTGCAGCGGCGGCAGCATCCTCTTCCAACAATCCTATAAGGCAGGCTGCGGAATAAGTTTTGCTGCCCTTTTTGCCGTAATCATGCTCCAGCCTGTGGCGGATAAGCCCCAACCTGGCATGATAGACACCCAGATGCGTTTTTGTAACGCTTGGATGGCAGACAGGCCCTTGAATGGCTTTCTCGTTCATGAAAAAGAAATGCCAAGCGTCGCAGTAAGTCGGCGTGAGCAATGTGATGCCATTGTTTGGCGTTCGTAATGCTCCCCAGAACCACGCAACCATGACCGTTCAAAAGGCCTGCCGATGACCCTAACCATTCTTGATGGTATCGTTTTGGCGGTTGTTCTGCTCTCGGCAGTTCTGGCCATGATGCGCGGTTTCCTACGCGAGGTGCTTTCCATCGGCTCATGGGTGGCGGCTGCTGCGGGTGCTTTTTTCCTCTATCCAGCGCTTTTGCCATTTGCCAAGCAGTACATAACTGAGGATGTTTTCGCCACGGCGGCTGTCATCGGCATTCTTTTCTTCCTCATCCTCATCATCGTTTCCTATCTCACGATGAAACTTTCTGATGTTGTCGCCGATTCGGCGATCGGCCCATTGGATCGCACCCTTGGATTCCTTTATGGGGCGGCGCGCGCAGTGTTGCTCTTCGTGATCGCAGCGCTGTTTTTCAATTTCTTCATCCCAACCAACGCGCCTCAATGGGTGGCTGACTCGCGCTCCAAACCTTTCTTGGATGAGTTGGGCGCTGAGCTGTTAGCAATTCTACCCGATGATCCAGAAGGCCAGATTTTGGATCGAATTCGTGGTAGCGATGATGAAGATGAGACAGCGGTTCCAAATTCAGGCACATAATTGCTCGCATAGCCGCGGCTGAACTTGCCCTAGTCGAACCACACACATCCGCCAGAAAGGCCGAGCGCATGGTCGCCTACAATGAGCATGACGACCATTTCCGCGATGAGTGCGGTGTGTTCGGAATTTTTGGTCATACCGACGCGGCGGCGCTAACCGCGCTTGGCCTGCACGCGCTGCAGCATCGCGGTCAAGAAGCCGCCGGCATCGTAGCCTTTGACGGACGCCAGTTCTTCTCCGAGCGCCATATCGGCCTCGTGGGTGACAAATTTTCTAAGCCAAATGTGCTTGGCCGCCTGAAGGGCAATCGCACCATTGGGCACGTGCGCTACTCCACCGCCGGTGGTGCAGGCTTGCGCAATGTACAGCCGCTGTTTGCCGAGTTTGCTGGCGGCGGCTTTGCGGTGGCACATAATGGCAACCTCACAAATGCGCATAAGCTTCAAATACAGCTGCGCCAACGCGGCTCAATCTTCCAGTCCACATCTGACACTGAGCCAATAATTCACCTGATTGCGACAAGTTCTGAGCGCGATATTGTTGCCCGCCTTACTGATGCGCTGTCTCAAGTGGAAGGCGCTTATTCGCTCATTGCGCTGACTGAGAAAAAATTGATCGGTGTGCGTGACCCCCTGGGTGTGCGCCCACTGGTTCTGGGCATGATCGATAATGCACCGGTGCTTACGTCTGAAACCTGCGCTTTGGACATTATCGGTGCAGAATTTGTGCGTGACATTGAGCCCGGCGAGATGGTGGTAATCACTGAGGATGGCGTGCAAAGCTTCCGGCCATTTGATCCCAAGCCATCGCGTTTCTGCGTGTTTGAGTATGTTTATTTCGCCCGTCCGGATTCCATGGTTGAAGGGCGCAACGTTTATACCGTTCGCAAGGCCATCGGCGCACAGCTGGCTCAAGAGTCTCCCGCCGACGTTGATCTGGTTATTCCGGTGCCTGATTCGGGCACGCCAGCGGCCATTGGCTTTGCAGAAGCATCTGGCATCCCCTTTGATCTTGGCATTGTGCGCAACCACTATGTTGGCCGCACGTTTATTGAGCCGACCGATGCGATCCGCCATATGGGTGTAAAGCTAAAACTGAATCCCAACCGACTTCTTCTGGAAGGCAAGCGCGTTGTGCTGGTGGATGATTCCATTGTGCGCGGCACGACCTCGAAAAAGATCGTGCAAATGGTGCGCGATGCCGGCGCACGTGAGGTGCATATGCGCGTTGCCAGCCCACCCACGCGCGATGCCTGTTATTATGGTGTGGACACGCCCGAGCGAGAGCACCTTATTGCCTCTAGCCAGACAATTGAGGAAATTGGGCGCTCAATCGGTGTTGATAGCCTTGGGTTCCTGACCATTGATGGGCTCTATCGTGCGCTGGGCGAAGCGCGCCGTAATGCAGATACGCCGCAGTTTTGCGATGCGTGTTTCACTGGCGAGTATCCAACGCCGCTTACCGATCGTACAGAAAACACCGCAAGCCACCACAGGCTTGTTGAAGTGGATTAAGAGCCGGATCTTTTATGAGCGAACCTGCAAATGATGATACCAAGCCAGCCATAACACCCGGCTCGAGCGATGCACGTGTGGTTGTGGTCACTGGGGCCTCACGCGGCATTGGCTATGCCGTGGCCAAGGCCTTTGGTGCCGCCGGTGCGCACGTCATTGCGCTTGCGCGCACCAGCGGTGCGTTGGAAGAGCTGGACGATGCGATCCAAAGTGCGGGTGGCTCGGCCACGCTGGTACCGGTGGATTTGAAAGACCACGACGCGATCGACCGTATGGGTTTGGCGCTTTATGAGCGGTTTGGCCGCGTCGACGTGCTGGTTGGCAATGCAGGTGTACTTGGCACAATCACACCGCTTAGCCACATCAAACCGAAGGATTTTGACACGCTTGTCTCGGTCAATATCACAGCCAACTACCGCCTAATCCGGTCGATGGACCCGCTGCTGCGCGCCTCGCCTGCTGGCCGGGCTGTGTTTTTAACCTCCGGCATGGCGCACCAAGCCAAGCCCTTTTGGTCTGGCTATGCGATGAGCAAAGCCGCGCTTGATGCGATGGTCGCAACCTATGCTTCAGAGATGGAGAACACCTCGGTGCGCGTCAATTTGCTGAACCCAGGACCGGTACGCACAGCACTTCGCGCCAAGGCTATCCCGGGCGAAGACCCAAGCACATTACCCATGCCAGACAGTGTGGTGGAACACGTGATGCGGCTAACTGATGTCTCATTCAGCCAAACAGGCATGGTTCTCAATGTGCCGACCAATGCGTTGGTTTCAGCCACACCTTAGCGTTTAGCCCAAACGCTCAAATCAGTGAATTTTGCGCTTCTTGGCTTTGTCCTCGTAAGGATTATTGCCCTTACGCATCAGCACGCGCAGTGGCACACCAGGCATATCAAATGTCTCACGCAGACCATTGATGAGGTAGCGTGTGTAGCTGCCTGGCAACGCATCTGGACGCGAGCAGAACACCGCAAAAGTCGGCGGCCGCGCCTTGGCCTGCGTCATATAACGCAGCTTCAACCGACGGCCAGAAACAGCTGGTGGGGGGTGCTGTTGTAGAGCCGCAGTAAGCCAGCGATTGAGCGCAGCGGTTGAAACACGTCGGTTCCACACATCATCCATTTCCAGCACAGCTTGCATCAGCGCCTCAGCGCCTTTGCCGTTTAGGCCAGACAAAGGCACCAAAGGGGCACCGCGCACTTGCGGAAGCAAACGGGTCAGCTCTTCCTGGCATTCTTTCAAAAACACATCCTTGTTTTTGATCAGGTCCCATTTGTTCAGACCGAACACCAGCGCCCTACCCTCACGTGCCACCAAATCGGCGATCTGCAGGTCCTGTTTTTCAAAAGGATGCTCAGCATCCATCAGGATCACAACACATTCGGCAAATTGCACTGCGTGCAAAGCATCTGCAACCGACAGCTTTTCCAGCTTCTCTTGCACGCGCGCTTTCTTACGCATGCCTGCGGTATCAAACAGCTTGAACGGGCGGCCATTGAACACCCAATCCACCGAAATGGTATCGCGCGTGATGCCAGCCTCCGGCCCGGTCAATAGACGCTCATCACCGATAAGGTGATTGACCAGTGTGGACTTGCCGGCATTGGGGCGGCCCACAATGGCAACTTGCAAAGGATGGGTGCGTGGGGCTGCCTCAATGATATCGGGCGCGTTCTCATCTTCCGCGTCCCAGGTTTCATCGAACGGCACATCGGTTGCTGGGGCTGGCGCGCGGCTGGCGGCCTCTTCCTTGAGGCGCGTGAAATGCTCATCAAGGGCGCTGAAAAGATCGGCCATGCCTTCGCCATGCTCAGCAGAAATGGGCACAGGTTCACCAAGGCCAAGCTCAAAGGATTCATAGGCACCATCCATGCCCTTGCGCCCTTCCACCTTGTTGGCCACCAAAATGCTTTTATCGCCATAGCGACGCATCAGTTTGGCAAATTCTTTGTCGGTGGGTGTCAGGCCCGCACGCGCATCAATCACAAACAGGCAAACATCAGCCTCTTCAATGGCGCGCTCGGTTTGCGCGCGCATGCGCCCTGCAAGTGTGGCAGCATCGGCCTCTTCCAAGCCTGCAGTATCCACAAGCTTGAATGCAAGATCACCCAACTTGGCATCACCCTCGCGCCGGTCGCGGGTCACCCCCGGCGTATTGTCAACCAGCGCTAGGCGTTTGCCCACGAGCCGATTGAACAAAGTCGACTTGCCAACATTGGGCCGCCCAATAATAGCGACCACCGGGAGGGGAGTGGCATCCGGCATGATATCCGCCATAAAGGTGCCTAGTTCAGCGCAAGCAGCGATCCATCTGCCGCCAGAGCCAAAATGCGGCCTCCAGCAGCGATGGGGCGCAGGAAGATATCTTCATTCACGGATGTGGAACTAATCACCTGACCGCTAGAAGGGTTCACGCGCATAACGCTGCCCTCACTGGAGGCCAAAAACAGCACATTGTCGGCAAGCGCTGGACCTGCCCATTTTTCCTGGCCCTCGCCCGTGCCACCTGGCAGGCGCGTGGACCACTGAATTTGGCCAGTCGTGCGCGACAGCGCCATCAGACGACCTTCAAGGTCGATAAGAAACACAACATCGCCTGCAACAATTGGGGTGTGTACGGAGCCTACATTGGTTTCCCACTGGCGATCGCCGCTTTGCAAACCAACGGAAATTGTACGCCCACCAACACCAGTGGCAATAACCGAGCCACCGGCAATCACGGGGCTTGCCACCAAATCACGAAGTCCAGATAGCGCCTGATAGCGCGCGCCGGTCACCACGGCATCGGCCCAACGCGGCGTTCCATCGCCAGCATCCAGGGCAACAATTTCACCCGATGAATAGGGAACAACAACTGTGTCGCCCGATATTGCAGGGGTGCCAGACCCAAGCAGGCCTGCGGTGGCAGGCACGCCACGGAAACGCCAACGCTCAGCGCCATCAGATGTGGAAATGGCAAGAAGTGTGTTTGACTGCGTGATCACATACACTTGGTCGCCGGCAACCGTGGGGGCTGAAAGCGCAGGCGTATCAAGATCAATCGCCCAGGCGGTTTGGCCAGAATTGGCATCAAGCGCAAACAGCTGACCAAAGCCAGTGGCAGCAAACACACGCCCATTGCCGAAGGCAACGCCGCCAGCACCCACTTGGCCATCCTCAGCTTCTGGGCGCAGATCACGGCGCCAGCTTTGGCCACCGCCAGAGATGGAAACAGCGGTTACATTGCCGCTGGGATCATAAACAAAGGCACGTCCTGCGGCCACGACGGGTAGCGCTGCCATGCGCACACTGCGACGGCCCGAGACGATGCCCGCCTGCGCATTCCAGCTTTGCGCGCCGGAAAGCGACACATGGCCAGGATTGTTGGCAGCGTTGCCACCAGGCTGGGGCCAGTCAATCGCGCCAGAGGGACCAGGGATAGACACGGTGGTATTGGCAGCAACAGCCAAAACCGGGTCGGCGGCACTGCCAACGGAGCGACGCTCGCCAGGGATTGGCGGATCTTCGCGGCTGAACGGGTTTAACCCATCGATGGTGTCACCAACGCTGGCGCAACCGGCCAACAATGGGAATGCGCAGAACGCAATGAGGATGGAACGCATGATACTTTTCCTCGTTAGCTGGGGTCAGCGCTGGTGCCGCTGCTGGCCAGCACATCCAGCGCAACACGGGCACGGGAACGAATGGGCTCAGGGCTTTCAAAATCGCCTACCAATTCTAAGAAAAGGCTAAGCGCCTGCTCACGATTGCCAACTTTCATGGCGGCAAAAGCGCGAATTTCACGTGCTGAGTGGACAAATGGGTTACCCGCTTCAGAAAATGGTGACAGCAGGCCTTCAATATCGCCAGCATTGCCATGATCAAGAAGCAGGTAGCCCAGGCGCACCCGCGCAACATCGCGCACCAATGGGTCAATGGAGCTGTCATCAACAATGGCCTGAAACTCGGTTATCGCGCTTTCTGAATCACCGTCTTGCGCCTTTGTGCTGGCAACACGGAAACGCGCCAAAGCCGCGTATCCACCGGGTCCATCGACGGCGATAGCGTCGAGCGCGTCGATGCCAGCTTGTGGATTTTCTTCGATGAGGGCCACAGCATCGAGGAATTGGTCGCCCGCAGCGGCAGCCTGCGATGTGGTGTAGGCATCGTAGCCACGCCAGGCAGCAACCCCAAGGACCAAAACAATGGCGCCGCCGATGACATATTTGCCAAAGCGTGCCCAAATCCGCTTGGCGCGGTCTTTGCGGATGTCTTCTTCAATTTCACTAAAAATATCGGTCATGTATGTGCGCAAAGGCCTTTTGTCTGCAGCGCCCCAAATATGCGCGCGACCATAGTGTTAGAAACGCTGCACTGCAATCAGCACGGCGGTTTGGATTTCAAGAGAAGCGGCTATTTCTGCTTTCGGGCATAAACATGGTCAGGACCCGGAAAAGATCGCTCGCGCACCGCGCCAGCATAATTGGTAACAGCTTCTTCGATATGTTCGCGGATCGCTCCAAATTTCTGCACGAATTTCGGCGTCCATTCATTCAGACCTAGCATGTCTTCCAGCACCAGAATTTGCCCATCACAAGCGGGGGATGCGCCAATACCTATCGTCACAGTATCAACATCAGCTGTGATTTTACGTGCTAGCGGTTCCACTGTGCCTTCGATCACCATCGCAAAGGCACCGGCATCGCTGATTGCCTTGGCATCGCGCTCTGTTTGCGCCTGGTTTTCGTCGGTTTTGCCCTGCACGCGGAAGCCGCCCATGGTATTGATCGCCTGCGGTGTAAGCCCAATATGGCCCATGACGGGAATACCGCGACGCACC
>JBGCDM010000048.1:0-16239 GCA_045105395.1 Devosiaceae bacterium
CTGATGGGCGCGCTTACTGCGCTGTCAGCGGTGGTGGCCTCATCGCGCCTTGCCAACCATACCAATGATATTGGCACGCTGGATGAGCTGCGGGTGATCGCAGCTGCCGTTATCGGTGGCACGGCACTGGCTGGCGGCGTGGGTACAATCGCTGGGGCGATCCTCGGCGCGCTTATCATGCAATCGTTGCAATCGGGCATGGCCATGGTGGGCGTTGATGCGCCCTACCAAAACATTGTGGTGGGTGCGGTTCTGGTGTTCGCCGTGTGGATTGATATCGTCTATCGCAAGCGCGCGGGGATCACTTGATATGACCAATTCTGATCCTACCAGGCCGCTGGTTGAAATGCGTAACATGTCGATCAGTTTCGGCGGCATCCGCGCTGTGGATGATGTGAGCGTTGATCTGCATCCAGGCGAAGTTGTCGGCCTGCTCGGCCACAATGGCGCGGGTAAATCGACGCTGATCAAAATGCTATCCGGTGCCTATGCCCCTGATAGTGGCGAGATTTACGTGAACGGTGAGAAGGCGAGCATCACCAACCCACGTGAGGCGCGCAGCTACAACATCGAGACGATCTATCAAACTCTCGCGCTGGCTGACAATTTGGATGCAGCATCCAACTTGTTCTTGGGCCGTGAGTTGGTCACGCCGTTGGGTTTGGTCGATGATGCTGCCATGGAAGCAGAAACCCGCAAAATCATGGCGCGGCTCAACCCGAACTTTCAAAAGTTTTCAAGCCCTGTGTCGGCTCTATCAGGCGGTCAACGCCAATCTGTTGCCATTGCTCGCGCGGTCTATTTCAACGCGCGCATTTTGATCATGGATGAGCCAACCGCAGCTCTTGGGCCACACGAAACGCAGATGGTGTCCGAACTCATCACGCAGCTCAAAGCCGAGGGCATCGGCATATTCCTTATTGATCACGATGTGCACCAGGTGATGGAGCTATGTGACCGAGCCAGCGTCATGAAGAATGGCAAGCTTGTTGGCACGGTCAATGTCAAAGACGTGACCGACGATGATCTGCTTGGCATGATAATTCTGGGCAAACATCCGCACGAAAAAGATGCTGCTTAGGGGTTGGCTTATGAGCTGACGTTTAGCACTTTTTGCCAAGGCGTCGGGCGACCAAACAGATAGCCCTGGAATAGCTTGCAGCCTTCGCGTTTTAGGGCGTCTGCTTGCTCTTGGGTCTCAACGCCTTCGGCAACAACGCTGGCGCCCAGGTCGAGCCCCAGCGAGGTGACCGCACGCACAACGGCTGAGCTAATCGGGTCATCAACCATGCGTTGCACAAAAGATTGGTCGATCTTGATTTTGTCGAACCGAAAACGTTGCAAATAGCTCAGGCTTGCATGGCCAGTGCCAAAATCATCCAGCGCTAACCGCAGGCCCATATCACGCAGCGCATTAAGCGCGTTTAGCGTGCGCTGATCATCAGACATGATCACCGTTTCGGTGATTTCCAGTTCCAATCGATCCGGTGAGATATCAAACCGTTTGAGCGCTGCCGCAACACGTTCCACAAAGCCGCAATGGCGCAGCTGAAGCGGTGACAGGTTCATCGCGATGCGTTGTCCAGCAGGCAAATGGGCGGCCGCTTCCACAGTTTTATCGAGCACCCAGTCACCCAAGCCGATCATGAGGCTGGACTCTTCAGCCAATGGCACAAAGCGAGCGGGCGAAACTTTGCCGCGCGTTGGGTGGTCCCAGCGCAGCAACGCTTCATAAACCAGGGTTTGGCCCGTATCGCTGTCAACGATCGGCTGCAGGAACAGTTCAAACGCGCCGGTCTCAATGGCCAACCGAAGGTCATCTTCCAACGCGCGACGTTCTTTAAGCGCGTGGCCCATGGCACTTGTGTAAAGAACAAATGTTTCCCGGCCACTTTTTTTGGCCTCGTACAGCGCCACATCAGCATCGCGCAGCATGCCAGCAGGTTCCTGCCCTCCATAGGTGGCAACGCCAACGCTGACGCCGACATTCACGCGTGCTTCATTGACAAAGAAAGGTTCATTCATCGTTTCGACGATACGACCAGCCAGCGCCTTAACATCGTTCATTGTGCGCACGCCATATTGCAACACGGTAAACTCATCGCCGCCAAACCGGGCCAGCACATCACCGGATTTGATGGAGCTGCGCAATCGTTTGCCGGCCTCCACCAGCAGACGGTCACCGGCCTGGTGACCCAGCGTGTCGTTCACATCTTTAAAGTGATCAAGGTCCAGACAATGCACGGCCACACCCGAAGCGGTATTGGGGCGCAAGAGCGCCTCACGCAGCTTTTTTAGCAGCATCAAGCGATTGGGCAGCCCAGTGAGATGATCATGATGGGCAAGGTGATTGATCTCTTGCTCAGCGGCAACGCGATCTGTGGCATCAACCACTGTGCCTTCATAAAAAAGCGGCGTGCCATCGGGAGCGTGCACCAGCCAAGCATTTTCTGAAATCCAGATGCGCTCGCGCGTTTTGTGCCGGTAGATTTCTGAAACAAAATCAGTGACCCGGCCATGCTGTTCCAACTCGCGTTTAAAGGCGTCGCGGCGTTTGGGGTCGACATACCACTCGGCGCTAATGTCGTGCACCTGAGGCAACATTTCCGCCTCGCTTGAATAGCCGTTCAGTTTGACCAGCTCAGGATTTGCGCGAAGCTGTTTGCCCTCAAGCGTGGAGCGGTAAATGCCCATAACAGCGTTATCAAACAGGCTGTGATATTCTTGCTCTACAATGTGTAGAAGACGCTCGTGATCGTTCATGTCCTTGGCTTGGCTCAGCACAATGAGCCAGCTGCCATCTGGTTGGATATACCCGTTGACCCCAAGGTTTCGCCCGCCGCAAACGCGGGCATTAAATGCCACATTGTCTTTGTGGGCGCCTGGACTGGTAATAAAATCAATCAGCGCCTCTGGATCGGTTGCATCCAGCCCTGGCTCCAAAGCCTGCATGCAATGGGCGAGCGGCAAGCCCAAAGAGCTATACCGTGGTTGGTCACCATTCAGACCAAGAAGGGCGCATGCGGCCGTGTTCATCACACGCACCATACTGTTGCTATCGGTTAGCAAAATGCCATCAGAAAGATGCTCAAGAACATCCACAGGAACGTTGGATGCCTTACTTGATGCTGGCTGCCTGATGGCATGGCCGAGCACATCTTCTGCAAGCGCGGATGAGGCCTCATAGCAGGCGCTAACCGCAGCCAGCAGGCGCGGCACATCCAACTCACCTTGCAGTGTTGCAGCATTTAATTGCTGTTCAACCAGCGGATGAAGCTGGTTGTAAGCCTCGCCCGTTTTCTTACCGGCTTTCGCCATGCCCCCACCCCGATAGAAACTCAAAACCGTGCATAGGGCTAGGTTTGCGCATGTTGCGCGCGTTCAGGCCCCAATTGACGGTAAGTCAGTTAGCCTTAACAAGCGGTTGCCAGTATACTTGTTTTGTTGATCAAATGACTGGAATTTAGCCGATACGATCCTTCAATGCGAAGTAACTCATCGCTAGGAACAAGATCGGACCGCGCAAAGCTGTGCCGCCTGGAAATGTGGGGAGGGGGAAGCGGCTCACAACGTCCAGCAGAGCCGGATCATGGTTCAACGCATCGGCGATAATCTTGCCGGCAAATGGCGCGTTGATAACCCCCTGGCCGGAGAACCCTGCCGCAATGGTAACGCGGGGCGCAAGGCGGCGAATAAGCGGAAGCCTGTTTGGCGTGATTGCCAATGTGCCGCCCCAGGCATGGTCAATCTCAACGTCCTTCAACGCTGGATACATCTGCGCCAAATAGGGCCGCACGAAACCTTCAATATCGCGGGGAAATGCCTTTGAGAATTTCTCTCCACCGCCAAACAGAAGCCGGCCATCTGGCGTTGGACGCCAATAGCGCACAACAAACCGCGTGTCCGATGCCGCATCGCCGCCTGGTAATATGCCGCCAACTTGTCCTGCGCCAATGGGTTTGGTTGCCACCATAAAGTTGGTAATTGGCAGCACTTTTGCATCGGCTTGCTTGGCTAGGCCGCGCATATAACCATTGCCTGCCAACACAACTTGCTGCGCACGCACTGTGCCACGTGCTGTACGCACTTCGGCGCGTAAATCGCTCACATCAAGGCTGGTCACATGGGTCTGATCATAAATCTGCGCGCCAGCTTTTTCCGCTTCATCAGCCAGCGCTGTCACAAAAGCTAGCGGGTGGATATGCCCACCTTGGGTATCACGCACCGCCCCCATATGGCCGCTTGTGCCAAGTGCCGCCTCAGTCTGTGCTTGATCGAGAACCTCCAATGGCTTTGCGCTAAATGTTTCCTGCGCAAAAGCATCATAGTCTTGCTCTTCACGCAGGTCGCTGGCCTTGCGGCAGGCGGTAATCAGCCCGTGCGTGCGGTTGCAAGGAAGGTTGTGCTGGGTGATCAAGTCATCCAGATGAGCCAACGCGGCATTGGCCACCGCGTGCACCTTTTGCGCATAGGATAGGCCAATGGTGTCGGTGAACCATTTCAGGTCTTGCCGGAAACCTGGGTGCAATTGCCCGCCATTGCGGCCCGAGGCCCCCCAGCCAACACGCTCGCCATCCAGCAGCACAACCCGTTGGCCAGCACGAGCCAAATGATAAGCTGCAGAAACGCCCGTGAAACCAGAACCGATAATGCACACATCGCACGCCAAATCGCCGCCAAGTGGCGCCCGCAGGCGGTTTAAATGCGGCGGCAGGCTTGCCGCGTACCAGCTGGTTGTATGCTCAGACATGGCTTAGAAAATGGCCCCCACCATTACCAGTTACCAGAGGCCGCGCCGCTTCAGTTCAGTGCCCGTTTCATCAAGCACTTTACCGACGGTCGCCCCCAACCAATCAAGCTCCTGCGGTGTGATCACCAGCGCAGGAGAGAGGATAAGGCTATCGCGTACAGCGCGCATCACCAAGCCATGGGCAAAGCTAATATCGCGCGCGATTGTGCCGATTTCGCCATAATCGGCGAAGCGCTGGCGCGATGGTTTGGATGGCACAAGCTCAATGGCGCCCAGCAAGCCTTTAGTGCGTGCCTCACCCACCAGCGGATGCTGGCCCAGTGTGGTAAAAACGTCAGCGAATTTTGGCGCAGCGACATCGCGCACATGCTGCACCACGCCTTCATCCTGCATAATCTGCAAATTAGCGATAGCCGCCGCTGCGCAGGCCGGATGTCCTGAATAGGTGTAGCCATGGTAGAATTCACCGCCTTGGTGCTGCACCACATCGGCGATGCGGTCATGCACCAGCACACCACCCATCGGCAGGTAGCCCGACGTCATGCCCTTGGCGAGCGCGATCAAGTCCGGCTCAAGATCGTACACCGTGCTGCCAAACCACTCGCCCAGCCGCCCAAAGCCGGAGATCACCTCATCCGCCACCAGCAAAATGTCCCGCTCTGCCAGGATACGCTTCACTTCCGGCCAATAGCTGTCTGGCGGAATGATCACCCCGCCTGCGCCCTGTATCGGCTCGGCCATAAAGGCGGCGATCTTATCCTCGCCCAGCGCATCGATGGCTTCTTCCAGCTTTCGCGCGGCATGGATACCAAATTCATCGGGCGACATGTCGCCACCTTCATCAAACCAATAGGGCTGGTCGATATGGTGGATGCCAGGGATCGGTAGATCGCCCTGCGCGTGCATCGCCTTCATGCCACCAAGGCTGGTGCCTGCCACCGTTGAGCCGTGATAGGCGTTCCACCGGGTGATGATGGTCTTCTTTTCCGGCTTGCCTTGCAGATCCCAATAGTGCCGCACCAACCGCAGCACGGTATCGTTGGCCTCAGACCCCGATGAGACGTAGAACATCTGATTGTAGGGTTCTGGTGCCAGATTAGCGATCATCTTTGAAAGCGCAATCACCGGTGGATGCGTGGTTTTGAAAAAGGTGTTGTAGTAAGAAAGCTCGCGCATTTGCGCCGCCACAGCTTCAGCAATCTCCGCGCGGCCATGGCCCACTTGCACGTTCCACAGGCCAGCCATCCCATCCATAATGCGGTTGCCGTCGCTATCGGTCAGCCATACCCCTTCGCCTTTTACGATTACGCGGGCACCTTCCTGGCGCAGGGCACCATGGTCAGAAAAGGGATGCAAATGGTGGCTAGCATCCAGCGCTTGCAGCGCGGCGGTGGGAAATTCGTTGGACAGTTCAGCCATTACACACTCAGCAAAAGATGCTCGCGCTCCCACGGGGAAATCACGCGCATGAAGGTTTCGTATTCAGCTTGCTTGATGGCTTTGTAGGTATAGGCAAAGGTACGGCCCACCAGATCAACAAGGGTCTCATCGGCGGTCAGTGTTTCCAGTGCCTCATTCAATGACCTTGGAAGACCATAGGGCAAGTCGTGGCCATCACCGTCGACGGCTTGGTCCGGCGTTAGGTTGCCAACCATGCCCAAATAGCCACAGGCCAGGCTCGCAGCTAAGGCAAGATAGGGGTTGCAGTCTGACCCAGGCACACGGTTTTCCAGGCGGCGTGCCGCTGGCGAGGATGTTGGAACGCGCAAGCCAACCGTGCGGTTGTCATGGCCCCAATGCAGATTAATGGGTGGTGATCCCAAGGCTTGCCGCGCCAATCTACGGTAGCTGTTCACATAGGGCGCAAGCATGGCCATGGCATTTGGCATGTATCGTTGTTGCCCGGCAATGAAACCTTGGAAGAGCTTGGTTGGCTCACTATTGTTATCGGAAAATACGCTCGCGCCGGTTTCACCATCCACCACCGACTGGTGAATGTGCATCGCCGAGCCTGGCTCTGCGCTCATCGGCTTGGCCATAAAGGTTGCGTACATATCATGGCGCAGTGCGGCCTCGCGGATAGTGCGTTTGAACAAGAACACTTGGTCAGCCAGCGTCACCGGATCACCATGGCGCAGATTGATCTCCATCTGCGCTTTGCCTTCCTCGTGGATCAGCGTGTCGATCTCTAGCCCCTGCTTTTCAGAGAAATCATAGATGTCGTCGATCACATCATCGAACTCGTTGAGCGCGGAAATTGAGTAGCTTTTGCGACCACTTTCCGGACGGCCAGATTTGCCGATTGGCGGCTCCAGTGGATAGTCTGGGTCCACATTGGGCTTGACCAGATAGAACTCCACCTCAGGGGCCACCACCGGCTGCCATCCTTTGGCCGCGTAGGCATCAACCAAGCGCTGCAGCACTTGGCGCGGCGCTGTGGAAAACGGGTCTCCATTGCGCTCATAGGCATCATGAATCAGCTGCGCAGTTGGGTCATCTTCCCAGGGTACCACGCTGAGTGTGGAATAATCTGGACGAAACACCAGATCACCGTCGCGTGGATCGTAGCTGAAGAACTCATTTTCTTCAGGATACTCACCCGAGATGGTTTGCCGGAAAAGGGCCGACGGCATGGTCATCGCCGCACCAGAGAAGAACTTCGAAACCGGCATCATCTTGCCGCGGGCAACCCCTGCCTGGTCGGGCACGATGCATTCAATGTCTTCTATGCCGCGCTCGGAGAGCCACACGCGTGCTTCTTCCAAGGAGGTAACGCCGCGCTCGGGCTGGATGGGTTCAGCTTCAGGCAGGTTGATCGGCGAAATGTTTTGCTGGTGCGGCGCTTGGGTCATGAAAGCCTAGTGTTATGAAAACCTGTAACGTGCGTTCTGGGTCTGGATTAGGGATATCGTTGTTGCGCCCTCGACACCAGTCATCAAAACCAGCACAAGCATGGTTGCTATGAAATCTGAATCTTTAGAAGTTTTTTTGTGCGATCCCAACGCTGTGTTGCGTGGCAAATGGCTACCAGGCAGCGCCTTGCCAAAGCTGGGCGAGGGGGTGGCGTTTCCCTTTTCGCTGCTTGGCTGCGATGTGTGGGGCCGTGAGGTGCACGAAACCGGCCTGCACATTGATAGTGGCGACAAAGACGCGCTGTGCCTGCCGGTGGAAGGGCGCACAGTAGAGGTGCCATGGGCCGATAGGCCAACCGTGCAAGCTATGCTGACCATGCACCATGCTGATGGCGCGCCCTTTATGGGCGATCCGCGCCATGTGCTGGGCGCGCAGGTTGAGAAGCTGGCAAGCCGTGGGCTTACTGCACAGGTTGCCATTGAGCTGGAATTTTACGTCTATGAGCGCAGCGCCGACACTGGCCGCCCGCGCCCAGCCGGTACGCTGGTGTCTGGGCCTGATCACCAGGACATGTACGCTTTGCGCGACCTGGACCGTCAACGCCCCTTAATGGATGCGATCCAGCAGGCTTGCGCTGATCAAGGCTTACCAATTGATGCTTTCGTGTCCGAGGCAGCGCCGGGCCAATATGAGGTAAACCTGAAACATCGCGACCCGGTGGGCGCTGCTGATGATGCCATTATGCTCAAGCGGCTAATCACGCAGATTGCGTATAAACAGGGCACAGACGTGACCTTTATGGCCAAGCCCTTTGCTGACCATCCTGGCAATGGACTGCATGTGCATGTCAGTTTAGCCGATGAAAATGGGCCGATTTTTGCGCACCCAGACACTGGCACACCCAAGCTTTACCACGCGGTGCAAGGGCTGCTTGCTACAATGGAAGAGGCGCAGGTTGGCTTCGTGCACACGTTCAATGGTTTCCGCCGCATGCAGCCAGGTTCCTATGCGCCAGCGTCTTTAAGTTGGGGCGAGAACAACCGCTCCGTGGCCATCCGTCTGCCGGAGGCTGATCCGCCCGCCCGCAGATTAGAGCACCGGCTAGCAGGCGCTGATGCCAACCCCTATCTTGTCACAGCTTTGGTGCTGGCAGGGATGCTGAAAGGCTTAACCGAGGCGATTGATCCACCCGCGCCGGTTGAGGCCAATGCCTACACCGATGCTACGCTGAGCCGTCTTTCACCGTTCATGGATGATGCCATTGAGCGGTTGGCCAGCAGTGATTTTGCGCGCGATGCGCTGGGGGATGAATTTTTGGCGATCTATACCGCCGTTAAGCGCGCTGAATACACAAGCTTTGCTGGGCATATCACCAGCCTAGAGCATCAGATATTTCTTTAGGCAGGCAAGCTGCTTTGTTATGCTTGTCCGCCTTGCCTTTCCCCATTAGCTTGCAACACCAAGACCGCTAAATAACGCGGTTGCACCATCATGTTCAAACAGGGAGACGCATCGATCATGCGCCGCAATCCACTTATTCTTTCCGCGCTTACAGGCGTGCTCATTGCCTCCACCGCTGTGGCCACACAGGCCCGCGAAGTGCGCATCTACAATTGGTCAGACTATATTGACGAGAGCGTTTTGGAGACATTCACAGCGCAGACCGGCATCGACGTGATCTATGATGTGTACGATTCCAACGAAATTTTGGAAGCGCGTCTGCTGGCAGGCAGCAGCGGCTACGATATTGTGGTGCCATCTGCCACGTTCCTTGCCCGTCAAATTCAGGCCGGTGTGTACCAAGAGCTGGATATGAGCATGCTCACCAACACCGGCAATCTATGGGATGCGATTGCCCAGCGCGTTGAGATTTATGATCCAGAAAACGCGTACTCCATCAACTATATGTGGGGCACCACGGGCATCGGCATCAATGTTGATATGGTGCGCGAACGCCTAGGCGATGACTTTGATTTCAACACGTGGGACTTGGTGTTTGACCCCGAAATCGCCGCGCAATTGCAAGATTGTGGCATCTTCTGGCTGGATGCGCCTGAAGAAGTGATCCCGGCAGCGCTGAACTATTTGGGCCTTGATCCGCGCTCCACCGACCAGGACGAAATTCATCAAGCGCGCGACATGATGATGAGCGTGCGCGACACAGTGCAAAAATTCCACTCCTCCGAAAATATCAACGCGCTGGCCAATGGCGATATCTGCGTGGCGATGGGCTTTTCTGGCGACATGTTGATCGCCCGCGACCGCGCCGCTGAGGCCGACAATGGCGTGAATGTGGAATACATCATCCCTAGCGAGGGCGCGCTGATGTGGTTTGACCAAATGGCCATTCCCGCAGATGCCCCCAATGTTGCAGAAGCCCATGAGTTTTTAAACTTCATCATGGAGCCAGAGAACATCGCTGCGGCGTCCAACTATGTGTTTTACGCCAATGGCAATGAGGCCTCCAAGCCATTGCTGGACCCTGAAGTTATCAACGACACCGCCATCTATCCCAATGATGAAACGGTAGAGCGGCTCTACACCACGCTGCCTTATGATCCGCGCACCTTGCGGGTGATCACTCGAGCATGGACCACGGTTAAAACCGGCCAGTAATGCAAACGCCCCCCGTGAGCCATGCTTGCGGGGGGCCTTTTGCAAGGGCAAGCGAGGCAGCACATATGGCAAAAACAATGGGGCCCGTGCGCAAGACGTTTGCGCCATGGGACGATCCACTTGCCGAGCCGCTGATCCGTTTTGAGGGCATCACCAAGCGCTTTGGTGATTTCACTGCTATCGATAATGTGTCGCTGGACATTTATGAGCGCGAATTTTTCGCGCTGCTTGGCCCCTCTGGCTGCGGCAAGACCACGCTGATGCGCATGCTGGCTGGGTTTGAAAACCCAACGCAGGGCCGCATCCTTCTTGATGGCGAAGATATTTCGGCCATCCCGCCTCACAAGCGGCCTGTGAACATGATGTTCCAGTCTTACGCCCTGTTCCCACACATGAATGTGGCGGACAATATTGCCTTCGGTTTGAAGCAAGATGGCTTGGCCAAGGGTGCAATACGGGCTCGCGTTGAGGAAATGCTGGCGCTGGTGAAGCTGGAACCGTTTGCCCGCCGCAAGCCGGATCAGCTGTCCGGCGGTCAACGCCAACGTGTGGCACTTGCTCGCTCGCTGGCCAAGCGGCCCAAAGTGCTGCTGCTGGAGGAGCCGCTGGGCGAGCTGGATAAAAAGCTGCTCGAGGAAACCCAGTTTGAGCTGATGGACCTGCAAGAATCCCTTGGCATGACATTCCTGATTGTGACCCATGATCAGGAGGAAGCCATGACGGTGGCTGATCGTATTGCCGTGATGAACACTGGCGCCTTTGAGCAGATTGCCCCGCCGCCGGAAATTTATGAACTTCCCGGTTCGCGTTATGTTGCCGGCTTCATTGGCGACATCAACCTTCTGGAAGGTGAGGTGCGCACCAGCCTGAAGGGCGCAACCTTCCAAGGCCCTGATCTTGAAACCCCGGTGGCTGTGCATGGCGAGGGGCTGGTATCTGGCCCTGCAGCGCTTGCCATCCGGCCAGAAAAGCTGCGTATCAGTCCAGATGAGCCCATCGATGAGACCGCAAAAGTGCGCGGTGAGGTTTGGGACATCGCCTATATGGGCGACGTTTCGATCTACCATGTGAAAATTTCTGGTGATGATGACAAGCCGCGCATTATGCGCGCAACCATCGCCAACACCACGCGGCTGGTGGAGCGTCCCATCTCCTGGGAAGACAAGGTTTGGCTGTCCTGGGATGAGAGTGCAGGCGTGGTTCTGACGCAATGAGCACGGCGCAATCCAACTGGGGCAAAAGGCTTGTCATCGCCGTGCCCTACCTTTGGCTGCTGGTGTTCTTTCTGGCACCGTTTGCCATTGTGCTGCGGATATCCTTCTCTGAAGTCGCTTTCGCCATGCCGCCTTATCTGCCGGTGTTCGATCTGGCAGATGGGCTGGACGCGTTTTGGCAGAACTTGAAGCAGTTCTCCTTTGGCAATTACATCTGGCTTGCTGGCGATCCGCTTTACATCAATTCCTATTTCTCCAGCCTCTGGATTGCCGGTGTCTCTACGCTCTTCACGCTGCTGATCGGCTTTCCGCTAGCCTATGGCATGGCCCGCGCGCCGCATAACGTTCGCCCGCTCTTGCTGATGGCAATCATCTTGCCCTTTTGGACAAGTTTCCTCATTCGCGTGTACGCGTGGATTGGCATTTTGAAGCCCGAAGGCTTGCTGACACTGTTCGCCCAGACCATCGGCATCCTGTCGCCTGATGATCAGCTGCGCATCCTCAACACCAACACGGCCGTTTATATTGGCATCGTCTATTCCTACCTGCCGTTCATGGTGCTGCCGCTTTATGCGGCCCTGGAACGCATGGATGGTTCGCTGCTGGAAGCCGCACAGGATCTTGGCTGCCCACCGCTCAAAGCCTTTTGGGTGGTGACAGTGCCGCTGGCCATTCCTGGCATCATTGCCGGGTGCTTTCTGGTCTTCATCCCTGCGGTGGGCGAGTTTGTGATCCCTGATCTTTTGGGGGGGTCTGAAACGCTGATGATTGGCCGCACGCTGTGGAATGAATTTTTCAACAACCGCGATTGGCCGGTCTCCTCTGCCGTCGCGGTGCTGCTGTTGCTGGTGCTGATCGTGCCCATCGTTGCTTTCCAGCATTTTCAGCAGAAACAAGCTGAGGAAGCCCGATGACCAATACCTATGAGCGGCCAACTTTCACCTCCGGCAGCACATTTGCTGATGCCCGTTCCGGCAATCGTCAGGCGGAATATTGCATCATGGGCGCACCGATGGATTGGGCGACCACCAACCGCGCGGGCACGCGTGAGGGGCCCTTTGCGATCCGGCGCGCCTCGCGCCTGCTTATTGATGGCAGCCATCCCGATCTTGACGTTGATCCCATGGCGCTCAACGTGTCTGACATTGGCGATGTGGATGTGCTGATCGGCGATATCACTGAAAGCCACCGCCGTATTGAACAGGCCGCAGCTGGCCTCAAGCACCTGTGCACTCTGGGTGGTGATCATTCGATCGCGCTGCCGTTATTGCGCGTTGCTGCCAAAAAGCATGGGCCGTTAGGGCTGGTGCAGTTTGATGCCCATACCGACACCTGGGTAGAAAATTTTGGCCAGGTGCTTGCTCATGGCACGCCGTTTTATCATGCGATGGAAGAGGGCTTGATTGACCCCAAGCGCATCATCCAGATCGGTATTCGAGCACCCATGGGTGCAGCCCTTTTGCAGGCTGCCCGCGATACGGGCATGACGATCCTTTCGGCTGAAGATGCCCATGAAATGGGGCCGCAGCAGGTGGCTCAAACCATTCTTGATGTGACCGGCCAAACACCAGCTTACCTAACCTTCGATGTGGATGCGCTGGACCCGGCCTTTACCCCTGGCACGGGCACACCAGAGATGGGCGGCCTTCACAGCTGGCAGGTGCGCGCAATCATGAAGCGTCTGGCGCCAGTGAACTTTATCGGCATGGATGTGGTGGAGGTTTCCCCGCCCTTCGATCAGGCTGAAATCACCGCGCTCGTGGCCGCAACCATCGTGTGGGATTATCTGGCGCTGCAGGCGGTAAAACAGGTGGATGCGCCATGAACCAGCGCATGTCCTGGTTCAATATAACCTCGCTCACCTTTGGCTTTGCGTTCCTCTATCTGCCGATCCTGATTCTCATCATTTATTCGTTCAATGACTCCCGGCTTGTCACCGTGTGGGGTGGGTTTTCCACCCGCTGGTATGGCGAGCTTTTTAGCAATGAAGGCCTGATGGATGCAGCGTGGGTGACCGCGCGGGTGGCGTTCCTATCGGCCAGTGTGGCCACCGTGCTTGGCACTATGGCCGCTATCGTGCTTGTACGGCTTGGCCGGTTTAAAGGGCGTACGCTGTTCAACGGCATGATCTACGCGCCGCTGGTGATGCCTGAGGTGATCACCGGTCTGTCGCTGTTGTTGCTGTTCGTGGCCATGGGCTTTGCGCGTGGATTTTGGACGGTTGTTATCGCCCACATCACCTTTTCCATGTGCTACGTGGCGGTGGTTGTGCAGTCACGGCTCATCACCTTTGATGAGAGCCTAGAAGAAGCCGCCCAAGACCTTGGCTGCCCGCCTGGCAAAAGCTTCTTCCTCATCACTTTACCGGTGATCCTACCCGCAGTGCTTGCCGGTTGGATGCTGGCTTTCACCTTGTCCTTGGATGATTTGGTAATCGCAAGCTTCGCCACCGGACCCGGTGCAACTACACTACCGATCAAAATCTACTCGCAGATAAGGTTGGGTGTGACGCCAGAAATCAACGCCATCTGCACCATTCTCATTGCGCTGGTGGCGCTGGGCATTCTCACGGCTTCGATCGCATCCAAACACCGGATGATGCGTGGGCGCATGGATGGGCCTTAGTTGCTTTCATCAGCGGGTTGCAGCTGTGTCAGGTCCGGCAAAATGATCGGCGCCGACCAGGTGCCACGCACATCAAAGGGCACGATAAGCGTTTGATCATTGGTGCTGATCGCTGTCGCACCGCTAAAGTTTAGGGTGCGGTTTACCAACTCGCTTTGGCCACCCATGGTCACCGACACACGCTGTGTTGCCAGCATCACATCGCGCAATTGGATAAAGCCATCACGCGCGTACAGCTCGGTGGAAACCTGCTCAAAAGCTGTCTCCCCTTGCGGGGAAAAATTGGCAAAATCAAACGTGCCCTCAACAAAACTCTCTGCCATTTCATCCAAGTTGATGCCGCGCATAATGCCCTCATTGAGCGATAGGCTTGCATCACCTGCCAGCGTTGCCAGCACCTGCGCCAGGGTTTCGCCTTCACCTGTCAAAAGGCTTTGAAAGGAAAGCGTGCCATCAATGGCTGGCCGATCCTGAAACATGTCCAAGAAGGTACCAATCTCGATAGCCTCCGCCGAGGCATCCAGCGCTAATTCAGCAACGTCCTGGCTTGTGTCCAGCGTGAGGCTGCCACGCACCGCGCCGCCATAGCCAATGGCCTCACCAATGCCCAGCACAAAGCGCTGATCGTTGAGCAATATCGATCCGGCGGTATCGCTAAGGGTAACGGAGGAGGCCAAAACCTCGCGGCTGGCAAAACGCAAGTCTAAATCAAAGGAGATGGCTTGCGGATCAGGAATGGGCAGAAAACGCCAATCGCCAGGTGCCTGCGCTGTGGTTGTGGTGCGGATGGTGTCCAAATAGGCGGAAAGGTCAAGGCGCTCAAAATCCAGCGTGCCTTGCATGGAGGGGCGATCACTGCTGGTCTCTCCATTGTGATGCCCATCCAAATCAAGGGTCAGCACGCCTTCAGCCTCATTGCCATCAAGGCTGATTTGCAAATCGGTCAGGTCCATTGTTGCCCCCACCAAATTCATGTCAGCGTCCAGTCTGAACGCACCAAAGGTGGAGCCTGCACCCACTTCGCTGGTCAGCCAGCTTGCCGCCCGCCGCAGCGAAGGCGTGGACACGGCCAGGCTGCCACTGGCTTGCCAGGGGGCCAAGTTTTCGCCGTTTCGGCCAGGAGAGACCGTGCCATCAAAGCGAAGCTGAAGCGGTGCACCGGCCACCGAAAGCACCACGCCGCTGGTCGAGCCTGGCTGCGCCAAGGCCGCAGGCTGATCAAGGGAGGCGGAAAGCTCCACCTCTTCCCCGCGCCAAATGCCTGCCCCGTTAATGGCCGCACGCGTTGAGCTGGTTGGCCAACTTAAGGTGAGGTCGGCACTCGAGATCGTCTCGGTGATACCAGCAGGTGCATCCACATAGTGCAGCGTGCCATCGGTGATGCGGAACGTACCAAGCTCCAGGCCGCGCCCGGGCAGCTGACTTGGCTCCAAAGCGCTTACAAGGTCACTGCCCTGAAGCTGCCAGTTGGATTGTCCATCTTCGTTGCGTTGCAGACGAATGGTGGGGCGCGTCAATTCAAATGACGACATTTCAATGCGCCCAAAAAGCAAGGGCAGCGCACGCACAGCACCGCGCAATGTTTCCGTGACGATCAGCGCATTCTCAATGCCGGGAATATCCCCTTCAATCACCACATCGCTTAGCTCAACCGATAGGTTGGGAAACACTTGCAGCGCTTGGTCCCCGCGCAGCGTAACCGCGCGCCCGGTGAGTTGCGAAATTTGGCTTGCAACCTGCTCACGCACCATCTGCGAGGACATGGCAAAGGGAAGCGCAAACGCTAGGCCTGTAAGGCACAGCGCAAGAAAAATCAGTCCAAGAAAAATGCGGCGGATCATAAACACCAGTTGGTTTGAGGCGCGAGAGCAAGCAGCACATAACTAGCAGCATGATGGCAGGGTCTTTTGACGCTTGCGAGCCTTTGCCATGAGTTGCGCACAAAACCAAGCATTTGCTGGCCACTTAACACTGGGCCAAGGATTAGTGGGCGACACCTGTGTTTACTTGCGGTTAGCCTGCAACTTTTTGTTTGCCTGCACACAAGCATAGGGTAAGCCTGCTGCAACGCGTCTGAGCGGCGGTTAGGTCCGCACGCTCCGGCCATCTTCTCACCCATGCGATTTGACCAGCTTGGCACCACTCACCCACCCACCGCAAACTGAAACCAGTGACGCTGCT
>JBGCDM010000049.1:0-7464 GCA_045105395.1 Devosiaceae bacterium
AGGCCAAAACGCGCACGCGCATGCGCCAATTTTCGCGGCGTCATGGCCACACGCACCTTCGTCGAGCCATCGTTCAAAATGGTCTCTTCAAGGATTGTGGCATTGGCAAAGATCCACGCCCTACCTTCTCCATCGGCGACGGGCACTAAAAAGGTTTCTTCGCTACGCGTCGCAGCGATTTCGCGTTCAATTTGCTCAAGTAAAGCCTCAACACCCTGCCCGCTTACCGCAGAAACTGGTAGCACCCGTGCGCCTTGCGCATCAGCCTGGCGTTGCGTGAACGCCAACTGCTCAGCATCCATCAGATCCACCTTATTCCAGGCCTCAATCAGCGCACGGTCGCTTTGCCCATCCACATCCATCACGCCCAATTGTGATAGAACATCGATAACATCAGCACGTTGTGCATCGGTTTCTGGATTGCTGATATCGCGAACATGAACAATAAGATCGGCTTCAAGAACCTCTTCCAACGTCGCGCGAAAAGCTGCGATCAGTGAGGTTGGAAGGTTCGAGATAAAACCCACCGTATCAGATAAGATAACTTCGGTGCCCTTAGGCAAACGCACCTTGCGCAAAGTCGGATCAAGGGTGGCAAACAGCAGATCTTTGGCCATGACATCGCCATCAGCGATGCGGTTGAAAAGCGTAGATTTTCCCGCATTCGTATATCCAACCAACGCCACTGTGGGCGCTGGCACTTCTTGTCGGCGCGAACGATGCAATGTTCGCGTGCGTCGCACTTCCTCCAGCTGGCTCTTCAGCCTTGTGATCTTCTCTTGAATAACACGGCGATCAGATTCGATCTGCGTTTCGCCAGGGCCACCAAGGAAACCCTTACCACCACGCTGTCGTTCAAGGTGCGTCCAAGACCTCACCAAACGACTTTTTTGATACGTCTGATGCGCAAGGTCGACCTGGAGCGTGCCCTCTCGAGTTTGCGCGCGCCGCCCAAAAATTTCTAAGATAAGTCCGGTGCGATCAACCACCTTGGCTTTGAGTGTCCGCTCAAGGTTACGCTGCTGAATAGGCGTGAGCTCATGGTCCACAACAACCAGCTCAATGTGCCCATCTTCAATACGTGCGGTTAGCTCTTCAACCTTACCCACCCCAAGAAGTGTGGCGGGGCGCGGTGATTGCAGGTTGACCGTTTCAACCAAAACCACGTCCAGGCTAATGGCAGCAGCTAGCCCTACGGCCTCTTCTTGCCTAGCTTCTGCTGAACGCGATTCACCGACGGCACGGCCACCAGCATCCCCTGCCCGTTTGGCTGCACGCCCTGAGATTACAGGCACCACAACGGCCGTGCGTGTGTCTTTGGCACGCGTGTCTTCTATCTGGAAGCGTGGCTTGCCAGAGGATTTGCGATCAGTGTCGCTGGTATCATTGCCCAAGAAGGAGCCCTTTATCGGCGGCGATTTCCAGCATCAGCTCTCTGTGCGATCATCATCCGATGGATCAAAAAGTTGCACAGGTTGTGCAGGCATGATGGTCGAAATCGCATGCTTATAAACAAGCTGCGAATGGCCATCTCGGCGCAGAAGTATGCAAAAATTATCAAACCAAGTCACGATGCCTTGGAGTTTAACGCCATTGACCAGAAAGATGGTCAGTGACGCCTTCTGCTTGCGCACGTGGTTGAGAAACGCGTCTTGCAGGTTTTGTGTTCGTTCATTTGCCATGGTTGTCCCTTGGTCTCTTTTCCGCATCATTGGGACGCACCCTCATGCATCCAGCTTCACGCTAGCACGGCTATTTAGCAAGCCAAAGGGGTTCGCTGTGGTAATTCAACAATGTGTGGATTACCGACGGAAGAACAACACGCTGAAACCAGCAACCAAGCCAATAACTTCCAAGCGGCCAGCCAGCATTGTTACACTAAGCGCAAAACTTGCTTGCGGCGCCATGTCGACAAATTCTGGCCATAACCCCGGTGGTGCCCAGCCAAATGCATAGATCGGCCCAGCATTTACCAATGCAGATACGGAGGCCACCAAAGCAGCCTCAGGCGGGAAGCCGCTAGCAGCCAATACAATGCCGCATCCAGCCCAGATAACAAAAAATAGCACAAAGGCCGTCCAAATAGCGCGCATGCCATCGGTATCATAGGCAAAACGGCCCAAGTGATCTGTGTGAACCGCATGCGGATAGATGATATGCTCAAGCTCTTTCAGGCTATGGCGCACCATCAAAGCAATCCGGTAGAGCTTCACACCTCCGGCGGTTGAGAACATACCACCGCCGACCAAAATTATGACCAAGGCCAAGGCCAATGGAAGCACGGTGGCACCGGCATTGCGGGCCTCAAACCCTGTGGTTGAAACCAGTGATGCCGCCGTGACGAAGCCCTCTCGCAGCGCTGAGGCCGGGCTGAGAACGGCACCGGATCCTGCCGCTAGGCCAAATGCAATTGCATAGGCAAGGCCCAATCCAACGGCCAGGCCAATTAATGATAAGCTTTCGATCATCGTAACAGATCGCCCAAGCCGCCCAGTGGCCACCAGCCTGTGCCACATGATGCTGGAGGCTCCAATCAACATGAACAGGCCAATTACCCACTCAGCCAAAGGAGAGCCATAATCAGACAGGCTTCCAGGCCGTGGCATCATGCCACCGGTTGAGACCGTGGAAAGCGACAAAGCAAAGGCGTCAAAAGCGTCGATATTGGCGGCCAAGAGCAGAGCAAAACAGGCAAGCGTAACGGCCACATAGGCACCTGCGACACCGCGCACACGGTTTTCCAATATCTGCTGAGAATCACCACCAAGGCGCAGCAATGGTGTGCCGCCCGCTCCAGATGGCGCAAGAACCACAATGATAGAGAGCAGCGTTGCAAGCCCGCCAAGCCATTGCAACCATGCCCGCCAGCCAATAATGGCAAGAGGGGCCGTATCCAGATTGCTAATGACGGTGGCGCCGGTGGTGCTAATCGCAGATGTTGCTTCAAAGAACGCAAGGTGAAGCGGAAGATCGGTAAGAAACAGAAATGGTGGCATCGCAAAAATTGGCACTACGGCCCACACGCTGATCAGCACACGAAAGCTAAGCGCACGCGTTAAAGGGGCCCGACGTCCAGCAAAAGCCAACCGGACGCCCCATGCAAAAAATAACAAGACGGCCGCCTGACCACCAAACAAAGAAATTGCGGCGGTATCGCCCTGCCCTAAACCAATGGCAGCGCACATGAGCATGGCAAGTGCCAGGACAAAGCTCACTCCAGCAAGGGCACGCAGGCCAACCAGCATTGCAGTCAGCGACCCCTAGAAAAACTCAAGGGAGACGCGGAACAATTGTTCAACGCGCTTAACCTGGCCAGCCAGGGCAAACATGACCACGCGGTCGCCAGCCTTCACCATCACCTCCCCATCCGGCATAATAACGGTTGAACCCCGAAGGATTGCACCAATACGAAGGCCATCAGGCAGATCTAGATCGCGCAAGTGCGTCCCAACCAGCGGCGAGGTTTCAAGGGCTTCCGCTTCAATAACCTCAGCTGCGCCATCGTGAACTGAGTGGACCTGTCGAATTCGGCCTTTCCTAACATGCTGCAACACACGCGAGATCGTGACCTGACGTGGGTTTACATACGCATCGATGCCGAGTGACTGTGCAAGTGGTGGATAAGAGTTGTTGTTGATGAGTGCCAAATTCTGCTGCACGCCCAAGCGCTTTGCCATCACACAGGAAAGAATGTTGACCTGATCATCATTGGTCAGAGCAACCAACGTATCGGTCTCAGCAATATCGCTTTCGTTGAGAATATCCTGGCTCAGTGCGCTTCCGTGCAAGATTACAGTGCGCGACAAATCATCGGCAATTTGAACCGCGCGCTCGCGATCATGCTCAATGATCTTCACCTTCGTGCGTGCTTGCCTCGTTTCCAAGGCCTGCGCAACATAGAGCCCAATGTTGCCGCCACCGGCAATCACAACGCGGCTTGCCTCGGCTTCTTCACGGCCAAAGATACCCAAAGTGCGGCGCACTTGCTGACGGTCAGCAGCGAAGTAGGCGATATCGCCAGCCAACATAGCATCATCAGAACGCGGAACAAACATTGTGTCGTTACGCAAGACGCCAACAACAGTTGCTTTGAGCTCAGGGAAGAGGCCGGACAGTTGACGCAGGGGCGTATCAATAATCGGGCAGTCTTCGCGCAAGTAAACGCCAACAACTGAAATGTTTTCATCGGCAAAGCGCGCCGAGTCCAAAGCCCCAGGTAAAGCCAGACGCCGCAATACCATTTCACCGACTTCGATCTCCGGTGAAATAATCACATCAATAGGCAGATTATCTCGGCTGAAGAGCGAGGCATATTGCTTCTCAAGATAGCTCTGATCGCGAATGCGCGCGACCTTAGTTGGCACATCAAAAAGCGAATGCGCCACCTGACAGGCGATCATATTTACCTCGTCATACAAGGTAACGGCCACAATCATGTCAGCTTGCTCGATACCGGCCTGTACAAGAGCATCTGGGTGAGAACCGTGACCCACCACGCCGCGCACATCTAGCGTATCACGAATAGCCTGGACGAGACGCGCAGACGTATCGATGACCGACACGTCATTATTCTCGCGTGAAAGCCGCTCGGCAATGCCAAAGCCAACCTGCCCTGCCCCGCAAATCACAACCCGCATTGGCTATGGCATCCTTGCTTACGTGAACACCGACGGTCCGGCGCACCAATTAGAACTACTGCTCGCACATAGGGCGCGCGAGGCCAAGAGTTAGGGGAACCTAACCGTTAAGCCCGAGCGATTTTAGCTTACGATGCAGAGCCGAGCGTTCCATGCCGATAAACTCAGCGGTTTTAGAAATATTGCCATTGAACCGGTTGATCTGGGACGACAGATAGTCGCGCTCAAACGTTTCTCGCGCTTCACGCAGCGGCATAGTCATGAGGTGTTCACTGCCTGCGCTGGCCGTCTTGGGCAAAAGCGACGAAACATCTGGTGGCAGCAAGTCAGCTGTTACGTGCGATCCGTTTTCGCCACGCGCCAAGATCATCAAGCGCTCCACATTGTTGCGCAACTGGCGCACATTGCCTGGCCAGTCATGCGTTTGCAGAATGGTCATCGCATCATCAGCAATTTGTCGGCTTGGCAATCCACTCGCCTTGGTCAGCTGCTGCATGAAATAGTGCACCAACTCAGGAATATCCGAACGTCGCTGTGCCAACCCTGGCACGGGCAAAGGCACAACGGCCAAGCGATGATAAAGATCGGAACGGAACTGCTCAGCTTCAATTAGTGGCTCAAGCGGCTTTGATGACGATGAAAGAACACGTACATCCACTTGTACGCGGGTAGAACCTCCAACACGTGTGAAGGTCTGATCGACCAGGACACGCATGATTTTCGACTGCGTATCACGCGGCATGTCAGAAACTTCATCCAAATAGAGCGTGCCACCATGGGCTTCTTCCAGGGCACCAACTTTACGCGGCGAACCGGGCTCTGCCTCGGTTCCAAAAAGCTCAAGCTCCATAGTTTCTGGCGAAATACTCGCTGCGTTGAGAACCACAAATGGGCCGTTTGCACGCCGCGATTTGGTGTGGATGGCGCGTGCAACAAGCTCCTTTCCACTGCCTGACGCGCCCAAAATCATGACGCGAGAATTGGTTGGGGCAAGCCGATCAATTTGTGTGCGCAGAGCATTCATTTCTGGCGAAGAACCAACCAGTGTGTACTCTATACCTGAGGTCTGGCGTAGCTCTGTTATCTCACGCTTCAGCGCTGTGGTTTCCAGCGCACGCATGGCAACGTGTAACAAACGATCCGACTTAAACGGCTTCTCGATAAAATCAAAAGCGCCCTGCTTAATGGCGGTAACAGCGGTGTCGATCGTGCCATGACCAGATATCATAACGACCGGCAAATCTGGATAGGCCGCGCGAATGACCTCAAGAAGCTGCATGCCATCAAGGCGGCTACCCTGCATCCAAATATCAAGAAAAACCAGATTGGGCCTGCGCTCTTCAATGGCCTGCAGTGCCGCATCAGCATGCGCAGCAAGACGCGAAGTGTAACCTTCATCTTCCAGAATGCCGGCAACCAACTCACGAATGTCGGTCTCGTCATCGACAACTAATATATCACCGCTCACGCCTGCACTCCCTCACCAGGTTGCTCAGCAGAACCTGGCTTTGTTTCTTCAATATGATCTTGTGTTTCGTTGTTGGCAGCACCTGGCAGCGTGATACGCACCAGCGCACCAGAGTTTGGCGTGCGGGCGGAGCTGGCGTCCATTAGGCGCAACTTACCGCCATGATCCTCGACAATCCTTCGCACGATCGCCAGACCGAGGCCGGTGCCCTTCTCACGTGTGGTCATATAGGGCTCAAGCAGTTGCGCGCGCCCGGATGCGGGAAAGCCTATGCCGTCATCGCTTACTTCAACCATATAACCGCCATCATCAGCCTTCCACGCATCAACATGAATCTTGCCTTTTGGGGGATGGTCGCCGTCGCTCTCAGCTCTTGAGGTAATGCCCTCAGCTGCATTTTTAAGGAGATTGGTGAAGACATGTCCCATCAGGCGGCTATCGAGCGAAAGCGGCATGCCGCCATGCTCAAGCTCTGCGGAAAAACGAATATCTGGGTAGCCATTGTCCATGAGAAAAACTGTGTCACGGATCACAGTAGAAAGGTCGCCAGGTGCGAATTCTGGCTTGGGCATGCGGGCGAATGAGGAAAACTCATCAACCATTTTACCAATGTCACCCACCTGGCGAATAATGGTGTCTGTGCATTGATCAAAGACTTCATGGTCTTCGGTTAGTTTCTTTCCGTAGCGGCGCTTCAACCGCTCCGCAGAAAGCTGAATCGGTGTCAGTGGGTTTTTAATCTCGTGTGCAATGCGCCGCGCGATATCTGCCCAAGCACTTGAGCGCTGTGCCGCCACCAAATCTGACACGTCATCAAAGGTCATCACCGCGCCTTGGACCACGCCATCATCACTGGTCTCAACGGTAATTTTTACCGTTAAAATGCGCTGGTGCTCGCCGCGTTCAATGCGGATTTCGCGTGACGGTCGTCGGCCAGCCTGTGGATCAATTGCGCTTGAAAAAAGAGAGGAGAATTCTGGAATTGCAGATCCAATTGTTCGGCCCAGCAATGCCGGCTCTTCTACGCCTAGCAACATGCAGGCAGACCGGTTGATAAGCGTAATGCGCAAAGCTTTGTCGATGCCGATAACACCAGCAGAAACGCCCGCAAGGACGGCTTCTGTAAACCGGCGGCGTCCATCAATCTGGTCCTTGGCATCCACAAGATCATTGCGCTGAGAGCGCAGATCATTCGTCATGCTGTTGAAACTCTGGCCAAGCACAGCCAAATCGCCCTCTTCGCGACGCACAGGCACTTGAACGTAAAGATTGCCTGCCGAAATTTGTTGCGCAGCGACCATGAGCCGGCGCACGGGCAGAACCAGCCTGTCAGCAAAGCTGATCGCAATCCACATTGCG
>JBGCDM010000050.1:0-15337 GCA_045105395.1 Devosiaceae bacterium
GACAGGCGATAGCCCTCAGGCCATGGATCGCTTGGGTCGAGCATATGCTGGTGGATGCCGGTTACCCAGCCACGGCCACTGATCTGCGGACGGATTGCGGGCAGGTCGCCCACTGTGGTTTCTCCCAGAATTGTGCCGTGAAATTCCGACCCGATAATAGATTCGCCGGTGAACCTGTCGCCCACCGTCATTTGGCCTTTGGAATGTAGCAGCGCCATGCGTGCCGAAACAGCCGTACCCGTTGGTGATCGGTCCAGCTTACCAGGCTGAATGGACACAACAGACTTGGCGCGCAGGCCATGGTCATCTTGCTGCAATGTACCTGCGAACAAGCAAAACGAATGGTGCTGCCAGTCAGGCTGTGTGGGGTGTGCAAAGCGCAGTTGCGCGTTGGCGGCATTGGTAATGGTAACCCCAAGCTTAGCCAGGGATTGGGCATTGCTTGCCTCAAGCGTCAGGCCCAGCGCATCGGGGTCAACAACCACAAAACTGTCACCGCCGAATGCGGTATCGACCGTTAGGGTGCCAATGCCCTCAACTTCCAGGGGCACCTCCATCTGGCAGGCGAACGAGGGTAGATTTTCCACCTCGATACTCTGCGCCTTGCCGCCAGCACAGTGCGCGCGCACCCGCACAAGACCACCGGGCGCCTCTAGCACCATGTCGGTTACCGGCTCAACCATGGGGATAATGCCAGTGTCGAGCAGGACCGTGGAAACGCAAATGGAGTTTGAACCCGACATGGGCGGGGTATGTTCCGGCTCCATGATGATCCATGCCGCCTGCGTCTCCGGGTTCTTGGGCGGCACCAGCAGGTTCACATGGCGAAAAACGCCGCCGCGCGGTTCATTCAAAACAAAGTTGCGCAGGGTTTCGTCTTGCGCAATCCAGTTGCGTTGCTCCCAAACACTGTCACCGGGGGGCGGCGCAACACCGCCGACGATTACGTCGCCAACCTCACCCTCGGCATGGCAGGACACAACATGGATGGTTTTGCTGCTGCGCATAGGTTGCCCCTAGCGAATGTTGGAAAGAAACTTCTGCAGATGCTCTGATTTTGGTGCACCAAAAATTGCATCCGGCACGTCAATCTCTTCAATCACACCCTGATGGAAAAACGCCACGCGGTCGGACACATCACGGGCAAAGCTCATCTCATGGGTGACGCAAATCATCGTCATGCCCTCTTCAGCCAACAGGCGCATCGTGTCCAGCACTTCGCCCACCAGCTCAGGGTCAAGCGCTGATGTTGCTTCATCAAACAGCATGTATTCCGGCTCCATCGCCAGGGCACGCGCAATGGCTAGGCGTTGTTGCTGGCCACCCGAAAGAGCGCTGGGATAAACATCCAGCTTGTCGCCCAGGCCCACATGTTCAAGCCGTTTGGCCGCAATATCGCGTGCTTCAGCCTTGGTTTTACCCTTCACGATACGCGGTGAAAGCGCGACATTTTCCAATGCGGTGAGATGTGGAAAGCTGTTCCACTGCTGAAACACCATGCCCAATTTCTGGCGCAACTCGTTGATGTTGGTGCTTTTGGCATGCACATCGGTTCCATTAACTTGAATGTTGCCGGCTTGAATTTTCTCTAGCCCATTGATGCAATAAAGAAGAGTCGACTTACCCGAGCCAGATGCCCCGATTACCGACAACACCTCGCCCTTGGGCACATCCAGGTCGATGCCCTTGAGCACCTGTAGCTCACCAAACGACTTTTCTAGGCCGCGAATTTCGATCATGAAGCCCACCGTTTTTCAAGGTTCGCGGCATAGCGCGAGATTGGGTAAGACAGCGCGAAATAGAACACGCCGACGATTGTAAGGATGAGGAGAGGTTCTTGCGTGCGTGTTGTCAGGATCTGGCTGGCACGCAATAGCTCAACATAGCCCAGCACCGAAACAAGCGCGCTATCTTTCATCACGCCCAGCGCCACACCAACCCACGAGGGGAAAACGGCGCGCCCACCTATGGGCAGCACCACATAGCGCAGGTCTTGCCAATAGCTCATGCCAAGCGAGCGCGCGGCTCGCCGCATGGGTAGTTCAACCGCTTGCATGCCACCGCGTGCAACGTTGGCCACCAGGGCTGCGCAATAGATCGACAAAATGACCAGCCCGGAAAGAAACGGATCAAGGTTCAGACCGATAATGGGCGCGAAATTATAAAACAACACAAGCTGGATAATCAAAGGTACCGAGCGGAACACATCCAAAATCGGCGCAAGGGTCAGGGTAGCCAACCACTTGCCCTCATACAGCATCCAGCCAAAAACGACGCCCAATGCCGTACCGATCGAAATGGATAGCACCGAGATCAGGAGCGTGCGCCAAGCAGCCTCCGCCAAAAACCACATATCGCTGAGTTGAAAGCCGGAAAAGAAAGTTGCGGTGGGTTCCATGCTGCTCTCCTCAGTATCTAAACAGCCGGGCCGCCAGCAGGCGGGAGGCACCGAGAATGATTTTGACGATCGCGTAATAGATGATCGCTGTGATGGCGAAATATTCAAAGATGCGGAATGTACGACTGGCCAACGCCTGGGTCTCACCAGACAGTTCACGGAAACCAACCAACATCCCAAGCGATGACATCAGCACAGCCCAAACCATTTGGTTGGTCAGCGGGTGATAGACGATGCGGAAAACCTGCGGGATGATGATGCGGGTATAGGCTTGCCAAGTCGTCATACCCATAGAACGGGCCGCACGTAATTGTGTGTCTGGGATGGCTTGAAAACCACCGCGGAAATTCTCCGCAAGATAGCCCGCGCAGTTAAAGCTGAGGGCTGCAAGCACAATGGTGTAAGGCGACAGCAAAATGCCAATTGCACCAAGGCCGAAGCCAAAAAAGAAAAGCTGTAAAAGGGCCGGTGTGTTGCGCGCCAGTTCCACCCAAGTCGTGGCAAACCAATAGGCTGGGCCGCGCATGTGCATGCGAATGAGCGCTAGGATCAGGCCAATGATCACCCCGATGATCATGGATAGAACTGCAACTTCGAGCGTTGTAAGCCCTGCACCTATCAGGTCTGGGAGGCTTCTAAAGACAGGCCGCCAGTGGAAATTATAATCGAACAAGGCTTAGTCCCCCGGCCGTAGAAGCCCTAGATATGAAAATCCCCGCCCATCAGGTGATGAGCGGGGATAATCTGCTTAGTAGGCTACGCCGGGAATGCGCAATTCAGGTGCTTCGCCACCCACATAGTTACCCCAAAGCTCTTGATAGCGGCCGGAACGAACTTGATGGGTCACAAACAGGTTGAGGTAGTTCAACCAGCTTACGTCTTCACGTGGGCCAACAACTGATGTGTAGTCAGTGGTCCAAGGCATGCGGGGGCCAGCGATGATGGTGTCATACTGCTGGGTGATTGGCAGGACAGCGGTGTTGGTTGTGATACCAATGTCAGCGCGGCCCTGTGCGACAGCAAGGAACACTTCGTTCTCAGACTGATAGCCTTGGTAGAGGTCTTCTTCGCCCCACTCAGCGGCAATTTCCAGCCACTCCTGCTCAGGCAGGGTGCCCACGGCAGCCGCAACGCGCTTGCCACGAATGTCTTCAAACGTCTCGATGCCGCTGTCTGCGCCAACCACACCCTGTGCGTAGTAGATTGCGTAAGGAATGGAGAAGCCAACAGTACGCGCACGCTCAAGTGTGTCTGAGGTAGCACCAAAGACAACATCAGCGCGGCCGGTCACGATAACAGGCAGGCGCTCGGCCCATGTCAGTGGCAGGAGTTCCAGTTCAACATCGAGTGCCGCAGCCAGATCACCGCAGTAGTCAACGTCAAAGCCAGCGGGCTCATTGTTGGCATCACGGAAGCCGATGGGTGGAAAATCCAGAACAACACCGCAACGCAGCGTGCCACGGTCAATCACATCGTCAAGCGTGTCGGCAACGGCCGGTGCAGCTATAGATGTGGCAAAAATCGCTGCCGCTGAAGCGGCGGCTAGAATGGTCTTTTTCATATCAGTTCCCTGTTATTGTTTTTTTGTCATCTTGGGCAGCCTAAATCAAATGCGTAGCCAACGCCGGCCGTAGGCTCGTACGGCGCGATTGGAAATGCAAGGCTGTTGCTCTATCCCATAGGTAACTTCTAACAATTGCCCTCAAAATATCGCGCAGACCAACCCAGCAAAACAAATCAATTCACGTAATGCAGCAGGGCACCGGTAGTGCTTGCAATTTGCGTCAACGCAACACCAAATGGCGCAACCTTGTTGAGACGCGAAAGAATGGTCATGAGTGCAAACCCAGCAGCCCCTGCAACGCTGTTTGTCGACTGCGATGCAAAGGGCGACGTTTTGGCGCTCGAGCAAGGTGTTAGCTTTTGGGGTGGGGTCGACCCTGACACGGTAACCATTATTGATGCGCACCACCCCAATTGTGGTGCTGCCCTGGCGGGCAAAATAGTTCTGATGCCAACATCGCGTGGGTCGTGTAGTGGCAGCGGCGTCATGTTGCAGTTGGCCCGCAACGGGCAAGCACCAGCGGCGTTGGTGTTTCGCGATGAGGAAGACATTCTAACGCTTGGTGCGATGATTGCGCAGCGCTTGTTTGATCGCCCGGTGGCGGTTCTGCGTCTCGCGGCACATTTCTACGAGGCACTTTCACAAGCCCAAACAGCACAGCTTTGCGATGGCGTGCTTACCTTTGATGGCCATCAGCCCATTGCTGCCAGGCAGCCCAGCGCAAGCGAACTTACTCTAAGCGATGCTGATAAGGACATGCTGGCAGGTCAGGGGGCAGGAGGTGCCGGGCAAGCCCAAAAAATAGCAATGGAAGTCCTGTGTCTCATGGCCGCTGCACAGGGAGCAACAAGCCTGACCGATGTGTCACGTGGCCATATTGATGGCTGCATTCTGGCCCATGACGCCAATCTGGATTTTGCAGAAACCATGCATGAGATGGGCGCCAAAACCATTATTCCCACCACCATAAACGCCATCTCGGTTGATCGTGAAAACTGGCAGTTGCATGACATGCCCAACGACTTTGGCCAAAAAGCCAGCCGCCTTGCTGACGCCTACGTCAATATGGGCGCGCGGCCAACCTTCACCTGCGCGCCCTACCTGCTGGACGATGTGCCAGAGCAGGGCGAAGCGATTGGTTGGTCGGAATCCAACGCGGTCGTTTTTGCCAACTCAGTTCTTGGCGCACGCACGCAAAAGCACCCCGATTATCTAGACCTGTTTATCGCCATGACAGGGCGAGCGCCCAACACCGGCGTTTATCTGGCTGAAAACCGCATTCCTGACTGTGAAATTCATGTTGATCTGCTGCCGCAAATGGATGATGCGTTTTGGCCGATGCTTGGCTGGTTGGCCGGTTCAAAGTCGCCGGGCGGTATTCCTGTTTTGACCGGCCTTGAGAATACCGCGCCGACCCGTGACGACCTAAAGGCTATGTGTGCCGCCTTTGGCACCACCTCTGCGGCACCTATATTGCATGTAAGCGGCCACACCCCTGAGGGTCAGTTGCGCCCGCGAGCCGCTGCGCCGCGCTTTACCATCACCCACAAAGATCTGGTTGATGTTTGGCAGCTGTTTAACAGCGCCGAAACAGATGTGGATTTGGTGGCGATTGGCAGCCCGCATGCCTCGCTAAGCGAATGCCGCACCTTTGCTCAAGCGTTAGCAGGACGCACTGTCGGGGCACAGACGCATACACAAGCAATCATAACCGTTGGTCGCAGTGTCTTGGCAGCCGCTGAGCAAGAGGGGCTTGTTAAAGCCCTGAAAGATGCTGGTGTCCAAATCATTCCCGACCTGTGCTGGTGCTCGATCACTGAGCCTGTTTTTCCGCCAGCCGCGTCCGTCTTGATGACCAATTCTGGCAAATACGCCCACTACGCTAAGGGCCTAACAGGGCGCCAAGTGCGCTTTGGAAGCTTGCAAGACTGTGCAAATGTTGCCGTCACAGGGCGCGCAAATGAAGCGCTGCCAGCCTGGCTTTCACCGCTCTCAAGTACGGCCCTGCCGCCTGACACACCCATTCATAGTGAGGTGCGCTGATTTCCTAGACGCCTGCTGACCGAGGCCTAATTCTCCTTCGGCCTTTAAGAGAATTCCGTGAAGCCAATCAGCCGTCAGCAGGTCAAATTTCTTGGCCTGAGCCTAGAGCGTTGCTGCTACTGAAAGACGCTTAAGAGGCGCTACTGCACATCGATACAGTCAAGCGGGTACAAGAAGGAGTGGGGGTACTTAGGCGGGTATTTTGAAAATTATTCAATTTTATTAATAAATATCAATAAGGAATGGCGGGCACGGAGGGATTCGAACCCTCGATACGGCTCAACACCGTATACTCCCTTAGCAGGGGAGCGCCTTCAGCCACTCGGCCACGTGCCCATGGCACCGCTTGTCAGAGAAGAGGCGGTCTTTGTCAACCACGCCAATTGCTCGCATATAAAACGATCGCAAAGTGTAGGTATTCGCTCGCCATCAACGGAAGAAATTGGCGTCGAAAGGCAGTTGGATAGATTGTCCTACGGCTCCCTCGATCACCAATTCATCTGACTTAATGCAAATGTTGCTGATTCGGTGCCACCCACTTGGACGGGGCACACACCCCAGCACGTGGCCAATGCGATGAGTGCGGTTCGGCGCAAGCGGCAAAGCAGAAGCTATACCCTGCGGTGTGAAGGCATTTTCACCAAGGGCTGCCTTGTGGCCTTCACCGCCAGCGGCGATGCCATCTTCAATTCCCAGAACATGACGATGCCGTCCATCCCATGGGCTATCCTGCCGCCCACCATTGGAATGCCACAGCATGGTAAGTGGCAGTACGCTCGGGTCCTTCAAAAGAAAGATGATGTCGTTAAACGCGGCGCGGATGATAGCCGTCCAGCCAAGCTGCGATCCTTCAGCCTCAACCAGCGCTACAAAATCTTCATCGCCTTCAGAGATGGGTAGATTGGCAACATCAATCGTACCGCCTTTTACAGCTGGCACCGCGTGCCAATCATCAACGCTCACATTGCACTGCAAGGCGTGATGACCTTCAACAATGGGTGTGCTGATCGTCATCGCCAAGCGTTTGGGTGAGGTGAAAAGCATCGCACCACCACTCACCCGTATCATCGGGTGGTGAGCAAAGGTAACGGCGCCTTGGCCACCAATAAGGCGATGTTCCTGATAAAGCAGCGGTGCATTGGGGGAGGGGCGCAACACTTTTTCCAGCCGTGCTCCCATGATCTGTTGATCAAGCACAAGCGCAAGCTCACCAGGGGCTTTGGATTTAAACGACCAAGCACTGTTGGCGCTCCAGCCATGCGGCGGGCCAGGTTCAACATCATTTTTGCCAAATGGCACACAAACGAAATCACCGGAGAGCGTTCTATCAACCGGTGGCATCGTTGCAAGGAACGTAGTGTCCTGGACCCAGGGTGCACGATGCAGTGGTTCATGCCAACCATCATTCCATTGAAATGCAAGCTTGGGCAGGTTGCCAACGGATGGATCTATGCCAACCTCGCAAAAATCTGTTTTTGCGAAAACAACACCCTCAGGCAAATGTGGTGATTGGTGCATTCATCAAACTTTCCAGAAATGAGCCCTTGCCGCATTAAGTACTGGAACCGAGTACTGGAACAGCCACACATCAACATGCTAAAGCAATGCGTCCAACGGGGATGTCACGTAAGGCATCGATAATGCAAAACGGGTAGGACCCAAATAGGACTGCCATGTCATCCAATGTCACACCTTTAACGCCAGGGGCGCAGATAGGCCACAATACCGGCGAAGTTCACGCCCGTAACCAGGCCATGGACCTCGATCTCAATTGGGTAGAAGGCGTCCGCGTAAACCTGTCCGCTACCGAGCGCCGGGTCGCAACGCTGCCAGGCCGTCGGACGGTGAAAAAAGATGCTCAAGCTGCCTGGTTGCTCAAAGCGATCACTTGCATTGATCTCACCACCCTCAATGGCGATGACACCGAAGGTCGCGTGCAGCGCTTGTGTAGCAAGGCAGCCCGGCCTGTGCGCCCAGACATTCTAGAAGCCATAGGCATGGCGGATCATAGGGTAACGACAGGCGCAGTGTGCGTGTACCATCGGTTTGTTGGCACCGCGGTAGAGGCGTTAGATGGCACGGGGATACCTGTCGCAGCTGTCTCAACCGGGTTTCCGGCAGGTCTTTCACCGCACCACTTGAAGGTGCAAGAGATCAAAGAGTCTGTCGCTGCGGGCGCCGAAGAGATTGATATTGTGATCACGCGCGAACATGTGCTGACCGGCAACTGGCAGGCACTGTACGATGAAATGCGGGAGTATCGTGAAGCGTGCGGCGAGGCGCATGTGAAAGCGATCCTGGCCACAGGTGACATCAAAACCTTGCGCAATGTGGCGCGCGCATCGCTGGTTTGCATGATGGCTGGGGCTGACTTTATTAAAACCTCCACCGGCAAGGAGGGCGTGAACGCAACGCTTGCCGTGTCGCTGACTATGCTGCGCTGTATCCGCGCCTATTATGAGCGCGCAGGCATCAAAGTTGGCTACAAACCGGCCGGCGGCATCTCTACCGCCAAGGACGTGTTGAACTATCAATTCCTGATGAAAGAAGAACTGGGCCGGGAATGGCTGGAGCCAAGCTTGTTCCGCATTGGTGCATCCAGTTTGCTCGCCGACATTGAACGCCAGCTCGAACACCATGCAACGGGCGAATACTCGGCCTATTTGCGTCATCCACTGGCCTAATCCAACATTTTTCAAGCGAGAAACCGCCATGAGCGTTGCTGATTATTTTGAAAGTATGGACTATGGCCCAGCGCCAGAGGACGATGCCCCAGCGCGTGCATGGATCGCCGAACATGGCGGTACGTTTGGCCATTTTATCGATGGCAATTTCGCTGCCGGAACCACCCATTTTGATAGCGCGGAGCCTGCAACTGGCACGCATTTGGCCAAAGTTGCGCAAGGCTCATCAGATGATGTTGATCGCGCAGTCAAAGCTGCACGCAAAGCGCAAAAGAAATGGGCTGCATTACCCGGCCACGTGCGCGCCCGGCATCTTTATGCGCTTGCGCGTACCATCCAACGCAATGCCCGTTTGATTGCGGTTATCGAGGCGCTCGATAATGGCAAGCCAATTCGTGAAACCCGCGATATCGATATTCCGCTGGCCGCGCGGCATTTCTATCACCATGCAGGGTGGGCGCAGGTGCAGGATGCTGAATTTGCTGACCATGAGTCGATCGGCGTCGTTGGGCAAATCATCCCTTGGAACTTCCCAGTTCTCATGCTCGCCTGGAAGATCGCGCCAGCATTAGCTCTTGGCAATACAGTCGTCCTGAAGCCAGCCGAGTTCACCTCGCTGACAGCCTTGCTCATTGCACAACTGGCCGCCGCTGCAGGCCTGCCGCCTGGGGTGCTGAACATCGTAACAGGTGAGGGCGAGACAGGGGCTGCACTCGTTGATCATCCTGATGTGGATAAGATCGCGTTCACTGGCTCTACCGAAGTGGGCCGTATCATTCGCCAGCGCACCGCGGGCTCTGGCAAATCACTGACGCTGGAACTGGGCGGCAAATCGCCCTTTATCGTGTTCGATGATGCAGACCTTGATGGCGCCGTTGAAGGCGTTGTTGATGCGATTTGGTTCAACCAAGGCCAAGTGTGCTGCGCAGGATCTAGGCTGTTGCTGCAAGAAGGTATCGCCGATGCTTTCATCGCCAAACTCACCCGGCGTATGGAAACATTGCGGGTTGGTGCACCCTTAGACAAAGCCATCGACATGGGTGCCGTCGTCGCCCCCGTGCAACTTGAGCGGATTACATCTCTGGTGAACCAAGGTGTAAAAGAGGGCGCAACACTGCATCAGCCTGCTGGCGCGATCCCAAGGTCTGGCAATTATTTCCCGCCAACATTACTGTCTAATGTATCCACATCATCCACCGTTGCCACCGAAGAGATATTCGGTCCGGTTGCCGTCTCCATGACCTTCCGCACGCCAGATGAGGCGGTGCAGATAGCCAACCATTCACGCTACGGTCTGGCAGCATCGATCTGGTCTGAGACAATTGGCCTGGCGCTCAATGTTGCGGCCAAGCTTGATTCTGGCGTTGTGTGGGTGAACGCCACCAATATGTTTGATGCGGCCTGCGGTTTCGGTGGCAAGAAAGAATCGGGCTTTGGCCGCGAAGGCGGTCGCGAGGGTGCCTTTGAGTATCTAAAACCCAAATTCTGGAAAACGGCCAAACCACGCGCTGAGTTAGCACAACCAGAGGCCAAATTAGCGACAAATAGTTTTGAAGCACCCAGCATAGATCGCACAGCCAAGCTTTACATTGGCGGCAAGCAAGCGCGACCGGATGGCAATTACTCATCACCGGTGGTTTCAGCCAAAGGGCAAGTGGTTGGCGATGTTGGCGTGGGCAACCGAAAAGATATTCGCAATGCCGTGGCAGCAGCGCGCAAAGTAACAGGGTGGGCGGGCGCCACTGAACATAACCGCGCGCAAGTGATGTATTACATTGCCGAAAATCTCTCAGCGCGCGCGGATGAATTTGCAGCACGTATCGTTTCAGTTGAGGGCGTAACGAGCGCAAAGGCGGCCAAGGAAGTGGATGCGGCCATCGCGCGGCTTTTCACCTACGCAGCCTATGCCGATAAATTTGACGGACGCGTGCATGTACCACCTATGCGCGGTGTTGCGCTGGCAATGAACGAACCCGTGGGTGTTGCCGGAGTGATCTGTCCGCCTGAGGCATCGCTTTTGGCGCTCATTAGCCTAACAGCACCGTTGATTGCGATGGGCAATCGTGTGGTTGTGGTGCCAAGTGAGCGCAATCCGCTTGCCGCGACAGACCTTTACACCGTGCTGGAAACTTCGGATTTGCCCGCCGGTGTTTTGAACATCGTGACCGGGAGCGCCTCTGAACTTGGCTCCGTTCTGGCATCCCATAGCGACGTTGATGCGCTGTGGGCCTTCGGAAACAGCACGCTCTCCAAAAACATCGAAGAGCTTTCAGCCGGCAATCTCAAACGCACATTTGTTGATTATGGTCGTCAACTTGACTGGTACCAACCTGCGGCAGAAGGTCCACTCTGGTTACGCAAAGCGTGTGAAATCAAGAACATCTGGATTCCGTACGGCGAGTAAGTGGGCGCTTTTTGCCGCTTGCTTAACGCCCTCTTCACGCTTGTGCCGCATTTTGAGCTATGAGTTTCACCTTTTGTGAAGCCTGCACCTATGGGTAGCGCGCTTTGTATGGCGGGTTGAGCCTTGTGGTGGAAGCCGCCAGTTTGTATCGAGTATGGCGTGATGATGATGAACTCCAAGGCGCTTTTTGGCGCTCTTTGCGTTGCGGCACGTGCTAGCAGCGCCACTTTTTCTCGGCCGCTTGTCCGTGCGTTCGCCGTAACGGGTCTGTGCACTGTTGCGCTTGTCGGGTGCAACTCCGTTACCTCGCAAGGTTCAGGCAGCAGCAGTAGCCTGGGCCCTGGTGGTGGGGATGGCATCAATGATGCAGCCCTGGGTGTGGCAGCAAGCCCACGCGTGACCGATCAGCAGGTGAACCTGCCGCGTGGCGGGGGCAGGGCGCAAGTTGGCCGCCCCTACCGCATTGCAGGCAGGCTTTATACACCGCGTGAAGACCCTAACTATGACCGCACCGGCATTGCCTCTTGGTATGGTGATGCCTTTCATGGCCGCCTAACCGCCAATGGCGAAGTTTATGATATGCACACGCTATCAGCTGCGCACCCAACATTGCCGCTGCCAAGCTATGTGCGCGTTACCAATCTTAGCAATGATCGCTCCGTCATGGTGCGCGTGAACGATCGCGGACCCTTCTCGCATGAGCGCATCATCGACCTTTCAAAACGCGCCGCCGATGTGCTGGATATGCGCAATGATGGCGTGGCGCGCGTTCGGGTTGAATATGAAGGGCGTGCGCCGTTGCATGGGCAAGATGTTGCGTGGCTAGAAGCCTCAGCCACCAGCAATGGCGTGCCGCTCAATGGTGGCGACCCCAATCTTATGCTCGCCCGCGCACCGGTTCCCGCACCAACACCTGCAACTGCACCTACACAAACCGCTCTTGTTGCAACTTCAACAGCACAGTCTGCATCGGTTCAGCCCCAACAGTCTGGCCCTGCAAGCTTTTTGGGTAATTTGTTTGGCCGTCCGGCTGCAGATGTTGCACCAGTTGCAACCCCCACCGTTCAACCAGCCGTAACACCAGCGTTCGCGCCTGCCTCTGGTGCGCCGATCCAATTGGCACCACCTGCCGCAGGGCAGGCCTTTGCGCCCGTGTCAGCGCCCTTGGTACCAACAACACCATCTGTTGGCCTGGTTCCAAATGCACCTATTCCCGCAGCCATTGTTGGCTTCATGCCAGTTGAATTGGAAGCAGGCTTTACCCAGCGCAATCAATCATCAATCACGCAGACAAATCGCATTGCCCAGGCACATCGCACAGTAGCGCTCAGTGCATTGGATGCAGCATCGCAAATGGCACTCCAATCAGGTGTTGTGCAGCACCTTAGACAACCAACAGCAACTGTAGAGCTGGCTATGCAGCCAAGTGAACAGTCGCAACGCGGACGAACGGCCTTGGTCCAAATCGGCATATTCGGTGATCCGGCTAATGTCTCGCGTATACGTTCAGAGCTGGCATCGCTTGGCCAAGTGGTTACAAGCGAAATTCGCTCGCAGGGCAGGGCATTAACGCAGGTGCGTTTGCTTGCACCGGCATCAGGTTTGCAAGCTGAGGAAGCCCTCTTGCGCACGCTGGCCCGTCAGGGCTACACCGACGCCTACGTAACGCAGACAAACAACAGCTAAACATAACGGCTTGTGTGTTTGCCTGCATGCACACCAATCTGGGCTGTGCACGTGCATGGAGCCGTCCAGCATGCTGGTTTTGAGCAAGATAACATCGCAAAAAATGCGGGCTGGCCAATGGCTCGTAACACTTATTGCCATTGTTTTTGGCTGCCTGATCGCCACTTTCTCTGCTATTGGATACGCCAACGCTCAAGCCTTTGAGAGCCGCGCGCCACGCGCTTACCTGTTTGACGTAAATTCACGAACGGTTCTTTATGCGCAGCGTGAAGATGAACGCTTTGAACCGGCATCTATGGCAAAGGTGCTTACAGCTGCGGTCGTATTCGATCAGCTTGAAAATGGCACCCTGCGTTCTGATTCTATGTTCCCCATTAGCGAAGATGCCTGGCGCCGTGGCGGGGGTCCATCGGGCAGGGCGGCCATGTTTGCCGAGCTCAATAGCGCCGTCGCCGTAGAGGACCTTCTGCGTGGTCTCATTATCATGGCAGGCAATGACGCCGCTATTGCGCTGGCAGAAGGCGTGGCGAGGAATGAGCGTGCCTTTGCTACGCTGATGAGCGAACGGGCTGAAGACCTTGGCGCCAGGGATAGCGTTTTCACCAATGCAACCGGCGAACCCGAAGCTGGCATGCATACAACAGTTAGAGACTTGGTGGTGGTTGCTTCGGCGCTCATGAACGAGCACCCACAGCTTTACAGCATTTTTGGTGAGCCTGAATTCACGTGGAACGATATCTTTCAACGCCATCGCAACCCTATTTACAGCGAGATTGCCGGCGCAGACGGATTGATGGCTGGCTTTAGCGATGATGCAGGCTATGGAGTTGTCGGCTCGGTAGAGCGCGATGGGCGACGGATCGTCTTTGCGCTGTCTGGTGTGGACACGGCAGAAGGGCGTGTCGATGAAGCCCGCCGCTTGGTACGCTATGCGTTTGAAGATTTCCGTACCGTGCGGGTGGCTGAACCAGGCGAACCTATCGCCTTTGCGCGCACCCACGGCGGTTCGGTACGCGAAGTGGGCCTAATTGCCGAAGACGGCGTTGCCCTAGAGTTACTATTGCCACAAGAGGGCGTAGATCGCGTTCGTGCACGTGTGGCCTATGACAGCCCATTGGCCGTGCCTATCGCTGCCGGTACGCAAGTGGGCCGACTTCTGGTGGAACGCGACGGAACGATAATCCAGGAGACCCCCTTGGTCGCTGCAACCGATGTTACCGAAGGCTCACTTGTTCAGCGCGCCCGCGATGGGTTTTTAGAACTGGTTATCGGTTGGATCCCGCCCATCTCGTTTGCAGGAACATTCTAGCCACATGGCCAAATCAGCTAAGCCTGCCAAACAATTTAAAGATGGATACTTCATCTCCTTTGAAGGCGGTGAAGGATCAGGCAAATCTACGCAATCAGCGCTCTTAGCAGAAACGCTACGCAGTGAAGGCTATGAGGTTGTAGAAACCCACGAACCTGGTGGCTCGCCTGGCGGTAAAATTGTCCGCGAGGTTTTGCTGGGAGGCCATGCTATCGATAAAGGCCCATTGGCAGAAGCATGCTTGCTAACATCGGCGCGCCGCGAGCACGTAGACAGCGTTATCAAACCCGCCCTGAAAGCTGGTAAGATTGTGCTGTGTGATCGTTTTGCTGATTCAACCCGCGTCTATCAAGGCTATGTTGGTGGCCTGCCGGATGAAACAATCAATCGCTTAGAAGCTGTTGCAACAGCAGGCGAAAAGCCGCGTATAACATTTGTTCTCGATGTTGATAAATTGGTGGCCAATGGCCGCCGTATCGCTCGCCTTGCAGAAAAGGGCGATGCCAATGACCGATTTGAGCGCGAAGATCAATCTTTTCATGACAAGGTTGGCGAAGGTTTTCGCAAACTATGCCAGAACAACCCCGAGCGGTGTGTGTTGGTTGATGGAAACGCAAAGCCCAACGCCATCGGCGTGACGATACGCGATACGCTCCGCCTGCGTGATTTGATTTAGCGGTTCGCATGGCACGCAAAGTTGCATCAGCATCTGCCCCACCCAAAGAAAACCAACTGGCCAAACCATTGGTCGGGCATGAAGCTGCTTCTGCCACATTCATCGATGCAATCCACGGTGGCCGCATGCACCATGGCTGGCTACTGCATGGTCCAAAGGGCGTGGGTAAAGCGCGCTTTGCTGCGCAGGCAGGTGCCTATCTGGTGGCCGAGGCAGCGCGCCAAGACACATCATCTCTTACGCTCGATATTGACCATCCCGACGCTAGGCTCATTGCCCAGGGTGCTCATCCAGACGCGCATTGGATCGACAGGTTTGCTAGCCTTGATGGAAAGAAGCCGCCCAAACAGATACCGGTAGCAGCGGTTCGTTCGACATTACAAAAATTGCAGTCAACAGCAGCCTATGGTGGCTGGCGGGTGCTCGTGGTCGATAGTGTTGATGAGCTTAACAATGAGGGCGCAAACGCGTTGCTCAAACCCTTGGAAGAACCTCCGCACAATACCGCTATTTTGCTGGTGGCACATACGCTTAGCCGTGTTCTCCCAACGATCCGATCTCGGTGCCGCCACT
>JBGCDM010000051.1:0-58655 GCA_045105395.1 Devosiaceae bacterium
CGCGAGCCGTTCCAAGCCGTGAACAGTGCCTTGCAGCAGTGGAAAGAGGTGACCGCCCCGCGCAAAGTGGAGCGCACGGGTATCCCGGCGAGCGGGGTGTGATGCGGCTTCTTCTTATCGCAGGCGCTGCCCTCTGCGCCACATCCGCTCTCGCCGCTGAGCTTCCAATCTCCGGCATCTATGGCGATGAGCTTGGCTGTGCGCGGCTGAACATGGGCCCCAATGACATCGATGAGCCGGGCGGCTTCAACCTCTATGCCGATCGCTTTGAGGGCTATGAGTGGGGCTGCACGTTTGGTGAAGTCTGGCCCTACGGTGATGGCCGCACCTTTGGAGTGCAGGGTCTGTGCGGGGCTGAAGGCACGCCGTTTGTCGAGCAATATGTGATTGAACGCGCCTTTGACGATGAGAACCGCTACACGGTGTATGAGCCAGATGGTGGACGGCAATTTTCTGTGGGCTTGTGCGAAGGTGCAGCAGAAACGCCAGGCGGTAAGGGATGATGGCATTGTATACCTAAAAACACCCTGCGTGATCCACGGCCTTGACCCGAGGACGGTGGTATGGGGATTGGTGCAGATCGTGCATAACGTAGTGAGTTCGAATTGAAGAGAGTATCCGCGTGACGACCCCTCCTGTAATCTCCGCCCAAGGGCTCGACCTCACCTTCACCACCAATGATGGGCCGGTGCATGCGCTGAGCCAGGTGGACCTGGATATTCACAAGGGCGAGTTCGTTTCGTTCATCGGACCATCGGGTTGCGGCAAGACCACGTTTCTGCGCGTCATTGCTGATCTGGAAGCGCCAACCGGCGGCACCATCACCGTGGATGGCACCACCCCGCATCAGGCCCGGCTGAACCGCGCCTATGGCTATGTGTTTCAGGCCCCGGCGCTTTATCCGTGGCGTAAGATCGAAGACAATGTAACCTTGCCGCTGGAGATTATGGGCTACGCGAAAGCTGAGCAGCGCGAGCGTGCTGCCAAGGCATTGGAACTTGTGGACCTTGCAGGCTTTGGCAAAAAGTTCCCCTGGCAGCTATCAGGCGGTATGCAGCAGAGGGCAAGCATCGCCCGTGCGCTGGCCTTTGATGCCGACATTCTGCTGATGGATGAGCCGTTTGGCGCGCTGGATGAGATCGTGCGCGATCACCTCAATGAGCAGCTGTTGAAGCTTTGGGATCGCACCAACAAAACCATCTGTTTTGTTACCCACTCGATCCCCGAGGCGGTGTATCTTTCCACCAAGATCGTGGTGATGAGCCCGCGCCCGGGCCGTGTAACAGACGTGATTGAGAGCACGCTGCCGAAAGAGCGCCCGCTGGACATTCGTGAATCGCCAGAATTCCTGGATATTGCCCACCGCGTGCGCGAGGGTCTGCGCGCCGGCCACGCCTATGAGGAGAGTGTTTAGGTGTTTGCCCGCTCCGTCCTTCCTGTTCTCACCGTTATCGGCATCATACTGGCGATCTGGTACGCCGGAGCTGTGGGCATGAACTGGCGCATTGAGGCCGAGCGCTTTGAGCGTATGGGGTTGGAGAAGACCAACACCGAAATGCTGGCCGCAACCATGAGCATGGAGCGGCCCATACTGCCTGCGCCGCATCAGCTTTGGGCTGAAATTCAGCGCTCAGTGTTTGAGCAATCACCCACCTCGCGCAGGTCGCTGCTCTACCATGCCTGGATCACGCTTTCCTCCACGCTTGTGGGCTTTGGCATGGGCACGCTCTTCGGCATTTTGCTGGCTGTCGGCATCGTGCATTCCAAGGTGCTTGATAAGTCCCTGCTGCCCTGGATTATCGCTTCGCAGACCATCCCCATTTTGGCGATCGCGCCGATGATTATCATCGTGTTCAACACGGTGGGGGTGACGGGGCTTATCCCCAAGGCTTTCATCTCCACCTATTTGGCGTTCTTCCCCGTCGCCATTGGCATGGTGAAGGGACTTAGATCACCCGAAGCGATGCATCTGGACCTGATGCACACCTACACCGCCAGTGACAGCCAAACGTTTTGGAAGCTGCGGCTGCCCGCCTCGCTACCCTATCTGTTTGCCTCGATGAAGATCGCGGTCGCTATCTCGCTAGTCGGAGCGATTGTGGGTGAGCTGCCCACCGGCGCTGTGGCAGGGCTGGGTGCGCGTCTGCTGTCTGGCTCCTACTACGGCCAGACCATTCAAATCTGGTCAGCCCTGTTCATGGCCGCGTTCCTGTCGGCGCTGCTGGTCTATTCCATTGGGTGGATCGGCACTTGGGTGAACAAGCGCATGGGCGTGAAGGAAGCCCGAACATGATGGGCCTCACCGGAACCAGTCTTTTGTGGGCTGCGCTGGTGTTTTGGCTTGTGGCCTGGGCGGTCAATCAGCGGCTTGCTGGGTTGCAGCTATCAGGTTTTGCCAAATTGGTGGTGAACCTTGCTATCCCCATTATCTTTGGCGCGACGCTGCTGGTGATTTGGGAAGGCATCACGCGGGGCCTGGATGTGCCGCAGGTGGTGATGCCGCCGCCTAGCATGGTCTGGGACAGGATAACGGACTCAGTAGATATTCTGCTGGCCGACTTTGTGCAGACCTTCGTGAAGGCTGTTATTCCCGGCTACATTATGGGCTGCTCGCTGGGCTTTCTGATCGCTGTTATCGTGGATCGCTCGCCCTTCTGGAAGGCGGGCATTATGCCCATCGGCAACCTCATGTCGGCGCTGCCCATCATCGGTATCGCGCCCATTATGGTCATGTGGTTTGGCTTTGACTGGCCCTCCAAGGCGGCGGTTGTGGTGGTGATGACGTTCTTCCCCATGCTGGTGAACACCATTGCGGGGCTGAACACGGCGAGCAGCATGGAGCGGGACCTGATGCACACCTACGCATCGTCCTATCCACAAACACTGGTAAAGCTGCGCCTGCCTGCTGCGATGCCGTTCATCTTCAACGCGCTCAAAATCAACTCAACGCTGGCGCTCATTGGGGCAATCGTTGCTGAGTTTTTCGGCACCCCTATTGTCGGCATGGGCTTTCGCATTTCCACCGCTGTGGGTAGCTTGAACATCGATCTGGTCTGGGCTGAAATTTTCGTGGCCGCCTTAGCAGGTTCGCTCACCTATGGCGCAATTGCGCTTTTGGAGCGTAAGGTCACGTTCTGGCATCCGTCGAACCGGCGGGCACGCTGAAAATAATTAAGGGGGAGGGGTCGCCGTGATCGTCACGTTAGGCCCCCATAACAGGAAGGACTTCCAAACGATGAAAACGACAACCAAATTGATGGCAGGCGCTGCGCTGCTGGCATCCTCATTCGCGATGACGGCCCCGGCGCTGTCGGCCGATGAGCTGACGCTGCAGTTGAAGTGGGTCACACAAGCGCAATTTGCCGGTTACTATGTGGCGCTGCACGAAGGGCTTTATGAAGCTGAAGACCTGGACGTTACGATCAATCCTGGCGGCCCAGACATTGCACCGCCTCAGGTGATTGCCGGTGGTGGCGCTGACGTGATCATCGAGTGGATGCCTGCTGCTCTGGCTGCGCGTGAGCGCGGTGTGCCGCTGGTCAATATCGCCCAGCCATTTGCCCGTTCTGGCATGATGCTGACCTGCCGCAATGATTCTGGGGTAACCAGCCCAGAAGATTTTCCAGGCCAGACACTTGGCGTGTGGTTCTTTGGCAATGAGTATCCGTTCCTATCCTGGATGAGCCAGCTTGGCCTTTCCACCGATGGCGGTGATGATGGCGTGACGGTTGTGCGCCAGGGCTTCAACGTGGACCCGATCATTCAGGGCCAGGCGGCCTGTGTGTCGACGATGAACTACAATGAATATTGGCAGATCATCGACGCTGGTTTTTCACCTGATGATCTGACTGTGTTCAACTATACCGACCAAGGTGTGGCGACGTTGGAAGATGGCCTTTACGTGCTGGAAGAAAGCCTTGAAGACCCAGAAATGGTCGACAAGCTGACCCGCTTTGTGCGCGCATCCATGGCCGGTTGGGACTGGGCGCAGGACAACCCAGAAGCTGCTGCCATGATCGTGCTGGAGTATGATGAGACGGGTGCACAAACTGAAGCGCACCAGACCCGTATGATGGGCGAAGTGAACAATCTCACCGCTGGTTCCACCGGCGTGTTGGATGTTGCTGCGTATGAGACCACAGTCGACTCGCTGCTTTCTGGCGGTGAAGACCCCGTGATCACCTCGCGCCCTGAGGGTGCTTGGACGAGCGCCGTGACGGACGGCTTGTAATAAGCCGTCCTGGTAGTCTGAAACGCTCTGTTCTTTCAGAATAACCGCTGAGCCAGACGATGTGATGAATGTTGAGAAAGGGCCGGGAAACCGGCCCTTTTTTCATGGAAGTTCCTTTGATGGCATCACGTTCCGTTAACGCTGACGTTTAAGTCAATACACACCTGGACCTGTTATGCCTTCGACTGATCTGAGCAATGGTTCGCGATTTGGGAGGGCACGGTCATCATGAAATCTGGAGATTTTCCGGCGTCCAATACTCTTGCCGCGGATGAAATGCCTAACTTCCCGCACCAGCAAGCTGTGGTGGAGCTTGTGCGGGGGACTGTGCGTTGTCAGACCGCTGCAATCTCGATTATTTTTGGCGATACGCATCAAGTCTTGGCCAGTGACGGGGATGATCTCTTCCAACTTAAAAATTTCGATCAGCTGGTGCAGCAGGTTGCTGATACCAACCAAATTCTTATAGCGGGGCAAAACACACCAGACGATCCGCTTTATGTTGGCCTGCCTTTGCGCCTGCAGGATGGCGAGGTTGTGGGTGTTGTCTCTATGGTCGACACCACAGGTTATCAACTGACCAATGAACACCATCGCGCCTTTGAAAACATGCAAGGCGTTATCAGTACATTGGTTGCAAGCCATGATGCCCATCGCGTGGCCGCCGAACGACAGTCTGAGCTGCACCTGACGCTTGAGCAAATGGACCAAGGGCTCAATGTGTTTGATGCTGATGCACGGCTTGTGCTGTGGAACCAGCGTTACATCGATATTTTTGAACTGGACCCAAAAACTGTCGTTAAAGGCGTTTCGCTTGCTGAGCTGATTGCATCCAAAGAAACCGAAGATCGGTTGATTGGCTTCACCAACTCCTACGACACGATGCTGCGTGAATTGCGTGATGGTCTGGCCCGAGGCGAAGTGGTGACGGGTGGAGCGGAGCTGCGCAACGGCAGGGTAATTTCCTCGGTGCACACTGCCATGCCTGATGGTGGCTGGGTGGCGACGCACTCCGACATTACCGAGCAGGTGCGCGCCCAAGAGAAGATCAAGCATGCCTCTGAGCACGATAGCATGACAGGCCTTGTGAATCGCGCAACCTTTTCAGACGCGTTTGAAGAGCGCATGCAAGAAGATGGCCGGTTGGTGGTAATGCTGGTCGACATTGATCACTTCAAAGCGGTGAATGACAATTTTGGTCATGCTGCTGGCGATGCAGTTATTATAAGCGTTGCTCAAAGGCTCAAAGCGTGTGTGCGCCAGAGCGATGTGGTCGCACGCCTGGGTGGTGATGAATTTGCCGTGTTGCTGCATCTGGACGCCGATGCGCCCGATGATGCTGCCACTGCTATTGCCGATAAGGTTGTGGAGCGCATGAGCCGTGAGCTCAGCTTCCAGGGCACGATCATCAATTACAGCGTCAGCGTTGGTTTGCGTGAGATCGCCGCAAACGAGGCTGACCTGGAAGAGGTGCTCTCCTGCGCTGATTTTGCGCTGTACAAGGCCAAGGAAAAGGGGCGTGATCGCCATCAGGCCTTTAATGCCTGTATTGCGCGCCAGCTCTATCGTTCGCAGCGCATGCAGGCGTTGGTGCGCGAGGACACTTATGCGCAGAAGCTGAAGATGCACTACCAGCCGATTGTGCATGTTGATGGCGGCCCAGAGTGTGCTGGCAAGGATTATGGCTTTGAAGCGCTTATTCGCTGGGCAGGCGATGCTTCAGAGTTCATGGCCCCGATCGATATCATCCAGGCGGCTGAGCAAAACGGCTCCATCGCCAGCCTTGGCGAGTGGGTGCTCAATGCGGCGTTGCAAGAGTCGCAGGACTGGGATCATCGTTTGCGCATTGCGGTCAATGTTTCGCCCAAACAGCTTGGCCAGGGGGAGTTTGTCTGCCAAGTAAAAACTGCCCTTACCCGGTGGAATGCTTCACCGCATCGCTTGGAGCTGGAGGTAACCGAGACAGCACTGCTGCAGGATCAGGCTTCGATTGATGAGCTGCATCAGATCAAGGCGCTTGGCGTGCGCATTGCGCTGGATGATTTTGGCACTGGCTATTCCTCACTCACGCTTTTGCAGCGCTTTCCGTTCGATAAGTTGAAGATAGATCGCTCTTTCGTTGACAAGGTGGATACCGATCCGCTGTCGCGGGCAATTGTGAGTTCTGTGGCGCAATTGGGCCGTGATCTGAACGTGCGCACCGTTGCTGAAGGTATCGAGACCGAGCAGCATCTGTCGGTGATGGCTTCGATTGGTTGCTCGCTTGGGCAGGGTTATTTGCTGGGGCGGCCAATGCCAGCAAGTGATGTGGTTAAGCGGATGGCGGCGGTTGAAAAAGCGGCCTAATAGAACCCCACGCTCGCAACGCTGATATTCACCTCAAACACGCGTCCAAACGCGGTTGGCTGAAGGCCCAGAGCCAGATACATGCGGTTGGGCTGAAGGCCCAGAGCCAGATGAAAATGGATTGGACGGACAAAAATTCAGTAGAAGCGCAGTTCGCTTATGCTGATATCCGCTTCAAACACGCGTCCAATCCCCAAAATGCCGATGCGCTGCAATGTGGTGATATCCAGCGGAGCTTCGATACGGTGGGGTGCGAAGTCGGTGAACGGGATGCGATGGGTTTCCCAAGTGCTACCGGCAATAAAGCTCTGCCGGTAGCTCTGCCAGGGCCGGGTGATATTGCTGGTGCGCAGATGGAAATTGTAGGTTTCGCCGTTTCCGGTCGCTGTCACTTCAATGCCATTGAAATTGCTGGCGTCTAGCGGTGAACCATCGGTGTTGAGGTCGGCGGCCATCTGAATGAACCCACCATCGTTCTCCAAGCTCACAGTGCCACGCATGCGCACGGCCTCACGACCCTGAACGGTTTCGTGTGTGAGCGTGCCAGATGAGCGCCCACCCATAACGCCGTCAGTGATGAGGGAGAGGGCGCGGATAGGAATGTTATGATCTGTCATGGTTAGAAGATTAGTGCCCCACGCCCAGCAAACAAGCACTCGCGCCCCTTGACCAAAATTTGACCAAGTGGTCTACTTTTTCTTGAAAGCGGTTTTGGTCGGGTGTGTTTCGCGCCTTGATGGCTGCTTAAGACGAGGGGACTGCACCCATGGTCAGCCTGCAAGAGGCGATTGAGTACGAACATGCTGGCGAAAGCCTGCTGGCTGAACTCAGGTCTCAGGCCACCGGCCTGCGCACTAAGCATTGGGGCGATACAGTTACTTACAGCCGCAAGGTGTTTGCCCCGCTGACCACCATGTGTCGCGACACCTGTGGCTACTGCACGTTCGTTAAACACCCGGATGAACCCGGCGCCTACATCATGACGCCCGACCAAGTGCTTGCCACCGCCCGGCGTGGGGAAGAGACCGGCTGCAAGGAGCTGCTGTTCTCACTGGGTGAAAAGCCAGAGCAGCGGTATGAGAAGGCGGCTCAAGCGCTTGCCAAGCTTGGCTATGCCAGCATGATCGACTATCTGGCGGCCATGTGCGCGCTGGTGCTGGAGGAGACGACGCTTCTGCCCCATGTGAATGCTGGCACGCTTGCCGATGATGAAATCACTAAGCTGAAGCCCGTTTCGGCCAGCATGGGCATGATGCTGGAAACCGTGTCCAACCGGCTGATGCAGCCGGGCATGCCGCACCACCAGTGCCCCGATAAAACGCCCAAGGCGCGGCTGCGCACGCTGGAGACAGCGGGGCGCCATGGTGTGCCGTTTACCACTGGGCTGCTGATCGGCATCGGTGAAACCTGGGCGGAGCGTGCGGAAGCGTTGGCGGCCATCAACGCCGCGCATCAGCGCCATGGCCATATTCAGGAAGTGATTATTCAGAATTTTCAGGCCAAGCCGGGCATCGCGATGGAGCACCACGCTGAGCCAAGCCTGGACGATATGCTGCTGACGCTTGCCACCGCACGGCTGATGCTGGACCCATCCATTAGCTTGCAGGCACCGCCCAACCTTTCAGCTCGCCATGCCGATTACTTGGCTGCCGGGATCAATGATTGGGGTGGAATTTCGCCAGTGACCATTGATTTCATCAACCCCGGTCATCCCTGGCCGCAATTGAATGCGCTGGCGACCTCAACCGCAAAAGCCGGGCTAAAATTGCAGGAGCGCTTGACCGTGTACCCCGCTTATCTGGAAGCCGGTTATGTGGCCGACGGTGTGCTGCCGCGCGTGCAAGCGATGGCCCGTGGAGACGGTTTGGCGGCAAGCCAAGCATTGGAGCATGTATGAGCATTTTGACCGAGCCCAGTTCTGCGCCAGTGCGCGCTATCCTCGACAAAGCCTTGGCCGGGGGCGAGGTAAACCGCGATGAAGGCACCCTGCTCTTTCAGGCGCGCGGGGCGGACCTGGAAGCCATCGTTGCTGTTGCTGATCAGCTGCGCCACCAGACCGTGGGCGATGATGTAACGTTCGCCGTAAACCGCAACATCAATTTCACCAACATCTGTTACATGGGCTGCCAGTTTTGCGGGTTTGCCAAACGGGTGGAGGATGAAGGCGCAGAGTTTTTGCCGCTGGAAACCATCGTAGCGCGTGCACGCCAAGCGTGGGAGCGTGGCGGCACCGAGGTTTGCATTCAGGGTGGTTTGCACCCGAAAATGAAGGGCACCCACTACCGCGATATTCTGCTGGCGATCAAAGCTGAACTGCCCGATATGCACATCCATGCGTTTTCGCCGTTTGAGGTTTGGTACGGCGTGAAGAAAACCGGGATGAGCATACGTGATTTCCTCGCTGACTTGAAAGCTTGCGGGTTAGGATCAATGCCAGGCACGGCGGCTGAGATTTTGGACAGCGATATTCGCAAAATCCTGACCCGGGATAAATTGACGGCGGATGAGTGGGTGGAAATCATTTCCACCGCGCACGAGGTTGGTATCGATACGACCGCGACCATCATGTATGGCCATGTGGATGGGCCGGAACATTGGTCGGCCCATTTGGCGCTAATTCGCGAATTAGCGACCAGAACTCGCGCTAATTCTGGCCGAATTACGGAATTCGTGCCACTGTCGTTTGTGCATGAGGATGCGCCGCTTTTCCTCAATGATCCCAATGCTGTACGCCCTGGTCCAACCCGCGAAGAGGTGATGCTGATGCACGCTTTGTCGCGAATTATGTTGCACGGTCATATCGACAACATCCAAGTGTCCTGGACCAAGCTTGGGGCGCAGATGGCGCAGGCGATGTTATCGTGCGGTGTCAATGACTTAGGTGGTACACTGATGAACGAAAGCATCAGCCGTGCTGCCGGTGCAAAGAATGGCCAGGAGGTAACTGCTCACGAAATGGTGCAGGTCATCCGCTCTGCAGGCCGGGTGCCTGTTCAGCGCAATACGCTGTATGGCACGGTGCGGCGTTTTGAGGATTCTGACCCCGAAATGCAAGCGCCATTGGTGGATAGAAAAGGCGCTAACCCTTTGTCGTTCTTGCATAAAGAAGAGGGTGTAAGACGCCGTGCGTAAAGTCACGCTTCTTGCTGGTGGCGTTGGTGGGGCCAAAATGGCCGAGGGCCTGAACGCGCTGAATGATGTTGAGCTGACGATCATCGGCAACATCGCCGATGATGATCAGTTCCATGGGCTTTGGGTTTCTCCTGACATCGATACCGTGACGTACACGCTAGCTGGAATGATTGATCGCGCCCAAGGTTGGGGCGTTGCAGACGAAGGCGATCGTGCGCTTAACATATTGAAAACGCTTGGTGAAAACACGTGGATGACGTTGGGTGATAAGGACCTTGGCCTGCATATTTATCGCACTATGCGCCGCAATGAAGGCGACCGACCCACGGACATTGCGCGCCATATCGCCAAGGCGTTTGGGGTGAAATCGACGATCTTGTTGCCCACGGATGATTGGGTGCAAACGCGGCTTGTTACCGATATGGGGCCGCTGAGCTTCCAAGAATATTTTGTACGCGAGCAGTGCAAGCCGCAGGTGAAAGAGATTTGGTTTGAGGGCATTGAGTTTTCTAAACCAACGCCGGAAGCACTGGAAGCAATTGAAAAGGCAGATGTAATTGTCATCGCTCCTTCCAATCCGTTGGTGAGCATTGACCCAGTAATAGCTATCCCCGGCATGCATGATGCAGTGGTGGAAGCGCCTGCGTCTGTGCTGGCCGTGAGCCCGTTGATCGCTGGAAAGACCGTCAAAGGTCCGGCAGCGCAGATGATGAAGAGCCTTGGTCTAGAGCCGTCGGCGCTAGGTATTGCTATGCATTATCAAGGTCTTGTCGACCGGTTGGTGATTGATAGCCAAGATGCTGACTTGAAAGACAACATAAAGGCGTTGGGCATTGCTGTTTCGACAATAGATATCATGATGCCCACCTTTGAGCGTAAGCGTGAAGTAGCCTCCTATCTGTTGGATAGTTCCGCATGAGCTTGTGCATTGTCATTCCTATGAAAGACCCTGGCGAAGCTAAAACCCGGCTTGGCGATACGCTTCCGGCCAAAGCACGGGCAGCGTTGGCTCGCACGCTTTTTCGCCAAACGTTGCGGGTGCTCAAGAGTGTGGATTCATCACTGCCCATCGTGGTTGTCACCAGTTCACATGCGATCAGAGCAATGTGTCGCGCTTTGGGTGTAAAACTTCTCGATGACCCAGGAGAAGGGCTGAACGCGGCGGTGCGCTATGGTGCCAATTATGCGGCGCAACAAGGTTTTTCCTCTATCTGTGTGCTGCCAGGTGACCTGGCCGACCCATCGGCAGACGACTTGATTGCTCTGTTTGCGATGCCGGGCAAAGAACGTTCTGTCATCATTTCGCCCGCCCATGATGGCGGTACCAACGCACTGGTGGTTACGCCTCCGAATGCTTTGGCATTTGAGTATGGCCCTGGTAGCTGTGCGGCGCACCAAGCGGCTGCAGAAGAGGCTGGGCTCAGTTGCCTTATCGCGCCTTTGCCGAGCTTGCTCTACGATGTGGATCGTTCCTCCGACCTTGGGTTGCGGCTTACGCGCGGCCTCAACCGCTCGCTTGGTGCCTTTTCATGATGGCAGGCGTTGAACTCATTGCGTTGTCGGGCCTGCCAGAAGTGGCGGCAGGTGATGATCTGGCATCCCATATTGCCGAAGCTATGCGGCAACAGGGTCTTAGCTTCCAAAATGGCGATGTGCTGACCATCGCCCACAAGGTTGTTTCCAAAGCTGAAGGCCAGGTTCGAAACCTTGCAGATGTTACACCGGGCGAGGAGGCGCTGCGCTATGGTGAACAGCTTTCCAAAGACCCACGCAAAGTGCAGGCGGTGCTGGATGAGAGCACGCGTGTGGTGCGCGCCTTTAAGCATCCCCATGCCAGTGAAGGCACGATGATCTGTGAGCATCGCTTAGGGTTTATCTCAGCCAATGCTGCGGTGGATGAGAGCAACACCGCCGATGAGCATCAGGTGATCTTGCTGCCTGAGGACCCCGACGCAAGTGCTAAGCACTTACTCGCTGCGCTCGAAGATCGCTTCGGTGCCAGCATCGGCATCATCATTACTGATACATTTGGCAGGCCCTGGCGGCTGGGTCAGGTCAATGTTGCCATCGGTTTGGCTGGTGTGCCTGCCACGATTAGTGAGGCGGGGGGCCTTGATGCGCGCGGGCGGCCCCTTAGGGTTACAGAACCAGCCTTTGCCGATGAAGTGGCAGCAGCCTCCGGTCTGGTGATCGGCAAGGCGGCGCAAACGCCGGTGGTGTTGTTTCGAGGCCTAGATTGGCCTGTTGTTTCTGATGCGCGGGCGGGTGATCTGCTGCGCGCACAAAGTGAGGATGTTTTTCGATGACCACGCCCCAGTCTCCTACCCAAACGGTAGCCATTGTCGGGGGCACCGGCCCTCAAGGAAAAGGGCTGGCTTTGCGCTTTGCCAGGGCCGGTATGCCCGTGGCAATTGGATCGCGCGATGGAGATCGTGCAGCTGAAATTGCCGCTGAACTTTCAGCCAAGCTTGGCGCTGATGCCGCCGCTATCTCTGGCCACACCAATGAAGTTGCAGTTGCCGCTGCTGATCGCATGGTGATCCTCTCGGTGCCCTATGCAGGGCATGATGCCACGCTGCACGCCATCAAAGATGGTCTGGCAGGCAAGATCCTGGTGGACATTGTGGTGCCGCTTGCGCCCAATGATCCCAAAACCGTGGACATGCCCCCTGAAGGCTCTGCCACCGAGGCCGCGCAAGCCATTTTGGGCGAGGATATTCCGGTGATCGGCGCGCTGCACAATGTGTCGGCGGTCACGCTGAACACGCTGGAATGGGACATTAATTGCGACGTACTGGTGTGCGGCAATTCTCTGGACGCCCGCAAGGAAGTGATGGCGCTGGTCAAGAAACTCGGCGTTGAGGCGTACAATGCAGGCGGGGCGAATGCTGCGCGCTGTATTGAAGCGATCACGCCCATTCTCATCCGCATCAACATTTCCAAGCAAGTGCCGTTCACTCACGCCGGAGTGAAGATTTGGGCACCAAGTCACTAAGCGATCAAGAATCTAAAAAGGGGACTAATGATGGAATTTGGGATCACATTTAAGGGCTTTGTCGAGCCAGACCGTGCCCGCGCGCTGGTGCGCCAAGCCGAGAATGCTGGCTTCACCTATTGCTGGTTTTACGACAGCCACATCCTTTGGCGTGAAAGCTATATGGCGATGGCTATGTGTATGGAGCACACCAAAACCATGCGCTTTGGCCCGTGTGTGACCAACCCCAACACGCGCGACTGGTCGCTGGCGGCTTCCATGTTCGGCTCGCTGGCCAAACAGTCAGGTGGTCGGTTCGACATTGGCGTCGGTCGTGGCGACAGCGCGGTGCGGGTCATGGGCAAGAAGCCCGCCAAGCTAGCTGTGCTGGAGGAGTTCATCACCAAAGTGCAGGCGATGGTTCGTGGCGAGGAAGTTTCGTACGGTGACGTTCCTGCTCCAATACAGTTGCCATGGGCTGAGGGCTATGAATTGCCAGCCTGGGTTGCCGCCTATGGGCCGATGGCGCTTTCCTCGGCAGGTCGTGTCGGCGATGGTCTTATTTTGCAAATCGCAGAGCCTGGCATCTGTAAGTGGCTGGCTGATCAGGCCATTGCTGCTGGTAGGGAAGCGGGCCGTGACATGTCCAACTTCCGGGTGATGTCGGCAGCGCCAGCCTACATTGGCGACATGCCAGCAGCACGCGAAGCGACCAAATGGTTCCCGGCTATGGTGGGCAACCATGTGGCTGACATCGTGGAGAAGTATGGCGCAGACACGGATTTGGTGCCGCAGAGCCTGACGGCCTACGTGGAGAAGCGCAAAGGCTATGACTATTCCAAGCACGGCCAAAGCGACAATCCATACTTGGATTTCATCACTGACGATATCATTGATGGATTTGCCGTGCTGGGGTCGGTGGATGATCACATTGCCAAGCTGCATGAGCTTGAAAAAGTGGGTGTCACACAGTTCAATATTTACCTGGATAATGGTGATGAGGAGAACATCATCGCGCGTTATGGTGACACGATTATCCCGGCTATGCAGGCATAAGTGGCAATCTGGTACGCGTGGTCGCTTTTCAAGGCGACTACGCAGTTACCCTTGTTATCCTTGTGTTGCATGAGATGCGTGGTGCCGCGACGCTGTAACGATAAATTGGCATCAAGCTCTTTTAGTGTATTGAAAAATATATATTAATTTAGCCCTATCCAAAGGGATCACTCCCTTTGTGTATTACCCACAAGTATAAGGGGTTATCCGTACGCACACGGTTCAAGAATCCAATCACTTCGGATAGTTTGCCCGATAGCTTTGGATCGTTACCTTTTGGTAATTCTATTTGTCGTGCAACCAGTACGGCGTAAAACCCGTTCCGGGTAAATGCGATCCAAGGGCTGGAAACGTCTTTATGGGAGGACGCGTATTGTCTGATAACTCCGAAGAAAACTCGGCATACTGGTCGGCGAACATTCGCCTGATCGGCATCTGCCTTGTTATTTGGGCGCTCTGTTCGTTTGGCTTTGCCATTCTGCTGCGCCCACTGGTATCCGGTATCGCCGTCGGCGGCACCGATCTTGGTTTTTGGTTTGCCCAGCAGGGCTCCATCCTCGTGTTCTTGGTTCTGATCTTCTTTTACGCTTGGCGTATGAATGCTCTGGACCGTGAACATGGCGTGGACGAAGAATAGTCCGGGAGCACACTAATGGATCAAACAACCCTCAACTTTATCGTCGTTGGCGCATCGTTTGCGCTCTACTTCGGTATCGCCATCTGGGCGCGTGCTGCGTCTACGAGTGAGTTCTATGCTGCTGGTCGCGGCGTGAACCCAGTCATTAACGGTATGGCGACAGCGGCTGACTGGATGTCAGCGGCCTCATTTATTTCGATGGCGGGTCTCATCGCCTTCGTTGGTTACAACAACTCTTTGTTCCTTATGGGCTGGACCGGCGGCTACGTGCTGATGGCCATGCTGCTTGCGCCTTACCTGCGTAAGTTCGGCAAGTTCACGGTGCCTGAGTTTGTTGGTGACCGGTACTACTCCAACGCTGCACGCGTTGTGGCTGTTATCTGTCTCATCGTTATCTCCGTCACCTACGTGATCGGTCAGATGCGCGGTGCAGGTATTGCCTTCTCGCGCTTCTTGGAAATCGACATCACTGCTGGTTTGTTTACCGCCGGTTTCGTGGTTTTCGTGTACGCTGTTCTTGGTGGTATGAAGGGCATTACCTACACGCAGGTTGCTCAGTATGTCGTTTTGATCGTTGCCTACACAATTCCGGCGATCTTCATCTCGCTCAACCTCACCGGTAACCCTATCCCAGGTCTTGGTCTGTTCTCGACCATGGCTGAAGGAAACGCTGGTTCTGGTACCCACCTGTTGGTGGTGCTTGATGGGTTGCTAACCGACCTTGGCTTTAGGGAATACACTGCGACGACCAATCCATGGTTGATGGCTTTGTACACCTTGTCGCTGATGATCGGTACGGCTGGTCTGCCACACGTTATCATTCGCTTCTTCACGGTGCCTAAAGTTGCCGACGCACGTTGGTCTGCTGGTTGGGCGTTGGTGTTTATTGCTCTTTTGTACCTCACAGCACCTGCTGTTGGTGCGATGGCGCGCATGAACATCACGACCACGATGTGGCCTGCCGGTGTTGAAAACGAAGCTGTGGCCATTGAAGACCTTCCTGACTGGTTTGAAACCTGGCAGGTCACTGGTCTGCTTGGCGTGGAAGACAAAAACGGCGACGGTCGCATCCAGTACTACAATGATGCGAACCCAGCGATGGCTGAACTTGCTGCAGAACGCGGCTGGGAAGGCAATGAGCTTGTTACCTTCAACCGTGACATCCTCGTGCTTGCCAACCCAGAAATTGCACAACTTCCAGGCTGGGTGATCGCGTTGATCGCTGCTGGTGGTATTGCTGCTGCGTTGTCCACGGCTGCTGGCCTGTTGCTAGCTATCTCGTCTGCCATCTCGCATGATCTCATCAAGTCGGTGATAAATCCGAGTATTTCGGAGAAAGGCGAGCTGCTTGCAGCGCGTATATCGATGGCGGTGGCGATCTGTGTGGCGGTTTATCTGGGGCTTAATCCTCCTGGATTTGCTGCGCAGGTGGTGGCCTTGGCCTTCGGTCTTGCGGCTGCAACACTGTTCCCAACGCTGATGATGGGTATCTTCTCCAAACGGATGAACTCTGCTGGTGCGATCGCAGGTATGCTGGCTGGTCTCCTTTCGACCTGTTTGTACCTGTTCCTGTTCCTTGGCTGGTTCTTCATTCCAGGTACGAACAGCTTCACGGCAGATCAGTATCTGTTTGGCATCCCACCGACCCATTTCGGGCCAATTGGTGCGCTGTTCAACTTTGCTGCAGCGTTCTTGGTATCGCGTGCGACGGCGGCTCCGCCACAGCACATCCAAGACCTGGTGGAATCCGTGCGCTACCCACGCGGTGCAGGGGTTGCTGTGGACCACTAAGTCCCCACATCCTCAAACACGATTTAGCGGGTCCGGCTTTTGCCGGGCCCGTTTTTGTTTGACGCGGTTTGCGTTTGCTTATCCTTGGTGCTCACTTGCAAGCCCATTGTAGCGGTTGAGACCCGTTGCCCAACGCTTACAGTTGCGCTGCTAACCAAAGGATCAGGGATGCAAGACGAACTTGCCGGGGCTACCTCTTTCATTCGCAGCTACCACCCGTTTGACTCGTTATCGCAGGAAGCTGCTGAACAGTTGCTGGGTGCCATCGGCGTCGAATCCTACACCAAGGATGCGATCATCTATGGCTTTGGCCAGGATGTAGACGTGTTGCGCATCGTTGCGCGTGGTGAGGTTGAATTGCTTTCACCCGATGGCGACGTGGTGAGCCAGGTTCATGCTGGTGATAGCTTCGGCTCGCGTGCTCTGTTCAACGAGCAGGTTGCAAACCAATCGGCGCGAGCTGCCAGCCAACGCGTGGTTGTTTACACCGTGCCTGCCGACACGTTCGCCATGCTGATGGAAACCAGCCGGGCCTTCAAAGCATTTTTTGGTCGGTTCTCGCCCTCTACCAAGTCCGATGCATCGGCAGGCTCTGATGCAAGCTTGGTTGGCATCAAGCTGCGTGAGCTTATGACGCCCAATCCCATCACCGTGCCGCTGGGTACCAGCGTGCAGGCTGCAGCGTCCATCATGGCAGAGAAACATATCTCCTGCGTCCTCGTGGTGGACGGTGATCAATTGGTCGGTCTGCTGACCACTGGCGATATCACTGGGCGGGTTGTGTCGCAGGGCCGTGACCCGGGCGTCGATATCAATGAGGTGATGACCAAGGACCCGATATCTTTCGCGCCCACTGCGTCTGGCTTCGATGCCATGCTTGCCATGAGTTCGCGCGGTATTGGCCACTTGCCCATTGCTGAGGACGGTAAGCCGGTCGGCATCATCACGCGAACCAATCTGGTGCGGCGCCAGCAAGTGTCTGCGGTTTACATGATTGGCGACATTCGCCGACAGTCTGATACCGCTGAGCTTGCCCATGTGATCGATGAGCTTCCTAATCTCTTGGTGCAATTGGTCGGGTCCGGAGTTCCGCCTCATGAGATAGGCCGGGTGATCACTTCGCTTGCTGATGCGCTCACGGTGCGGCTTCTAGAGTTGGGTGAGGCAAAATTTGGTCCTGCGCCCATACCCTATCTTTGGCTGGCATGCGGCAGTCAGGGCAGGCGGGAACAAACAGGCGTTTCAGACCAAGATAATTGCCTGATCCTGCATGATAGTTTTGATGCTTCCAAGCATGATGATTACTTCAAAAACCTGGCGCAGTTCGTTTCTGATGGATTGGACGAGGCGGGATATTTCTATTGCCCAGGTGATATGATGGCGACGGCAGATCGCTGGCGGCAGCCTGTCAGTGTATGGAAGAAATACTTTGCCAAATGGGTGCGCAAGCCAGATCCAATGGCTCAGATGCTGGCCTCGGTCATGTTCGATTTGCGCCCTATTGCAGGTGATGAAAGCTTGTTTGAAGGGTTGCAAGACAGCACCCTAAAAATGGCTGCAAAAGATTCCATCTTCCGTGCTCACATGGCCGCAAATTCGCTCAAGCATACGCCTCCGCTCGGGCTGTTTCGTGGCTTTGCCCTCATCAAGTCTGGTGAGCATAAGGACACGTTGGACTTAAAGCACAATGGGGTGGTGCCCATCACTGATCTGGCTCGTATGTACGCGCTGGAGGGCGCCATACCTGCGGTCAACACACGCGAAAGATTGCAAGCGGCCAGCGAGGCTGGCACGGTTTCAACATCAGGCGCGAGCGATCTCATTGATGCTTATGATCTGATTTCAACAATGCGTTTGCGCCATCAAGCAGCGCAAATTCGCGATGGTGAGAAACCGGATAATTTTCTGGCGCCTTCTAGCCTAAGCGCCTTTGAGCGCAACCACCTAAAGGATGCGTTTGGCGTGATTAAAAGCCTGCAATCTGCGCTTGGGCATGGGCGTAGCGCAGGCTAGCGCGGCGGGCTTTTGGCCCTTGGTCATGTGCTAGTCTGGCTCAATGAATGGCTGGCGCATTGTGAACCAAAGGGCTAAACGACAATCAGTTTTAGGCTTTTAACGTGTGTGAAGGGCGTTCATGTTTCTTGGTTATGTCGGCGCACTAGCTGGTGGTATTGGCGTTGCTGCAACGCTGCTCACGCTTTCAAAAATTTTCCGCTTCAATCTGCCAAGGTGGATGTACCCAGCCGCAGCTGGCATCGGCATGCTGTTGCTTACCATACACATTGAGTATAGCTGGCTCGGCCAGGTGGAGCAGGGGCTGCCGCCCGAGATTGAAATCGTTGAAACGTTCAATGAAACGATCTTCTATCAGCCCTGGACCTATATTATTCCGCGGGTGCACCGCTTTATCGCCGTTGACCATGGCACAGCCCGTCTTAACCCTGACGTTGAAAACATGGTCTTGATCGATACGCTGTTGATGGAGCGGATCACCCCAGCACTCATCGCGTCTCAATTTATAGATTGTGCAACCGGTGCAAGGATGCTGACAGGCGATACTATCGAGCTTGATGACAGTGGCATGCCTGTTGATGGCGATTGGATAAATGTTGGTTTGGATGACCCGCTGATCAACGTGGTTTGCACACGTCATGCCACACTTGGTGGTGCTGAGGGGTAAGCTCGACCAAAGCGTTAGATTAAGCTTTGGCTAGGATCAAAGCGCGCTTCGAGCGTTCCCCTCAAAATACCCATCTGGATGGTAAAAGCCCAGTAAGGGCGCCCGTCCATGGTATGCAGTGGCAACCTGTGGGAGGGAACGCGCGTTATGTCCAACACCAGTGGATCAAGTGGGTTAGAGAAAATTGGTCGGCGCCTTTTCCTGCCTGCCATCATTGTAGCAGCTTTTTTGTTGGCGCTTGCTGCTCTGCTCGTTTGGGGCGGTGCTGATGGCGGCCTGACGCGAACGCTTGCACCGGTTGTTGCGCTGGTTGCGGCGGCCTTATTGGGCTTGCTTTTTGTGCTCATGAACAAGGTGCAAGCGGTGGCAATTGCGCCAACTGGCCGTTTGCATGCCGCGTTGAAACGTGTGCCAGAAGATGGTGCCGCTGTGGTGTCTGGATTGCGCGATCCAGGTGTCTTGAGTGGCGTGGTGCGAGAAATAAGCGCGCTTCTTGATACCCATTTGGCGACCAATCGTGATGAAGCAAAAGAGCGTGAAACCGCTGTTCGGGCGCGCCTTGAAACGGTTCTACGTGATTTGCATGACGGGGTGATCATCTGCACGCTTGATCACCAGGTGCTTCTTTATAATCACCGCGCTTTGGATATTTTACACGTAACCGGTGATGTTGGTCTGGATCGACCGCTGTTTGAAACCCTGGCGGAGCGGCCCTTCCGCCATGCTCTGTTGCGATTGATGGCGCGCTACGAAGCAGGCCGTCATGTCGATCATGAAGATCGGCTCAGCATTCTGCTGGTTGCCGGAACCGTGGACCGCCAACACACAATCCAAGGCCGTATGTCGCTCATGATGGATGATAGCGGTGATGTTCCTATTGGTTATGTGGTCACCTTCGAAGACGTGACCAATGAGCTCTCCACCTCGCTTTATCGCGAGCGTACGCTGTTTGATCTGCGCGATGATATGAAAACGCGTCTTGTTGACCTCACCAACAAGTCCGCAGGATCAGCGCTATCCAGTGATGTTCATGCGGTCGCTGAGGAAATGCAGCGGATGGACACGGTGTTGTTGGATGTCCTTTCTGGGGCATGGCCTATGAGCGCTGTGTTTTCCACCACGCTGTTTCACTGCGTGGCAGAGCGCAACTCTGAGGGCCGTGACCTTACCTTCTCTGTTGAAGGCGACCCGGTTTGGCTGCATTGCGACAGTGCCTCGGTTACAGACCTTTTGGACCGTTTGGCCAACCGCATTGCGGTCGATTTTGAGGTGACTGATTTTCGCGTCATTGCCACGCTGGCATCGGATGGTCAGGCGTTTGTTGATCTCCTCTACACCGGTTTGCCAGCGAGCGATGATGTTTTGGCTGGGTGGCTTGCTGAGCAACTGGAGCCTGATCTTGGTTCAGTGAGCGGTGAAGATATTTTGCATCGCCACCGCACGCAGCTGCAGATTGATGGCGATATAGGTGATGGTGTCACTCGGCTTCGCTTGCCGCTAAAAGTGGCTTCTGAGCGCTATCAGCGTACCGAGCGCTCGTTCATGCCGGCTACAGCCCGCAGAGAGTTTTACGATTTTGATCTGCTGCATCGACCGCATTCCAGCGCGTTGGATAAGCGCCCATTGCGCGCGCTCACGTGTGTTGTGTTCGACACGGAAACAACCGGGTTGGAGCCTTCTAAGGGCGATGAAATAATTTCGATTGGCGCTGTGCGCATTGTTAACGGTCGCCTGCTACGCGGAGAGATTTTCAACGAGTTCGTCAATCCGCAACGCAGCATTCCATCTGCTTCCACCAAGATCCATGGTATCACTGATGCTATGGTGGCGGATGCTCCGGTTATCACGCAGACGCTGCCACGCTTCCATGGGTATGTCGGGCCAGGTGCGTTGATCGCACACAATGCTGCCTTTGACATGAAGTTCTTGTCTCTCAAAGAAAGCACGGTTGGGCTGCAGTTTAACCAGCCGGTTCTGGACACGCTTTTATTGGCTGCACATGCGCTTGGGCGTGATGAGAGCTTGTCTTTGGATGGCCTATCGGAACGGTTTGGCGTGGTTCTGCCGCCCGAAGATCGTCACACCGCTTTAGGCGATGCACTTGCAACTGGTGAAGTGTTTTTGAAGCTGCTGCCCTTGTTGGAAGCCAAAGGCGTTCACACCCTGGGCGATGCGCTTGCAGCTTCCGACCGACAGGTTGGTTTGCGCCGCATGCAAGAACAGTTCTAGCCAAGACGATTGAGTGCATAAAAAGAGGGCGGTGCCATTGTGCCACCGCCCTCTTTTTATAGGTTGTGTTTGGCTTTGCTTAGGCCGCCAATTCATCGACCACTTCTTCGCCAGGCTGCGGCTTTGCAAGCTCAGGGTTGGCGCCATTAAGCGCGACCAAGAACAGAACAATCAGGAACAAGGGCGCGGCAATGACGCCAAAAACTGTAAGTGCTGCAAAGCCGAAAATCAGCACGGCAATGATAAGCGCCACCACGGCATTTACCAGGAACAACGTGATGGTTGTTGCGTCCAGCCAGCGACCATAGAAGAAGCTGCGCTTTTCGCCACTGTCATCAACATCAGCTACGGTGGGCTCAATGCCCATCTTGCGATCACGCTGCGCTTTGAGGCGGCGGAACAGGCCCACAACCAAGGCTGGAATGAACAGCGCGATGCTTGCAACAAGCGCGAAGGGGGCCGACACGAGTTTGGCCAATCCCGTTTGCTCTGCGCCGGAGGTAAGGCTTGGCCAGGCAAACAGAAGGCCAAAAAGAACCAGGCCAATGAGCGTAACCCATACCGCGCCCGTGATGCCGCCAACCGCGTAGCCAATGCCGCCAAAGCCGACAATGTTGATCAGGAGGACGATGAGGCCGCCTAGCGTTTTACTGGCGGTCGCTTTTGCCGCATTTGAAGTGCTCATTGTATTTCATCCGTCTTTATTGGGTTAGAAGGCTGTGAATGTTCGGGGTGGTCATCGGTGTAGAGGATCCGCTCAGCTGCGCCTTGAAGATCATCAAACTGTCCTGATTTTAGAGCCCAAAAGAACGCGATTAGACCAATTGTTGAGAGAACGAGAGCCAGTGGCACCAGAAACAGCAGCACATCCATCAGTTGACGCTCTCTCTATGCAGCCCTTGGGCTGATTGCGCTTTGCGCCTGGTCAAGCGCTTGAAGGAATTGGCACCATCAAGGCGCAGTGCATTCAGCGTTACAACGATGGAGCTGGCTGCCATGGCGATGGCCGCGATCCAGGGCGTAACCAGGCCAAGAACGGCAACAGGCACCCAGAACAGGTTGTAGCCAACCGAGAATGTGATGTTTTGAACCACGATGCGCCGTGTGCCGCGCGCGGTGGCAAGAAGCTCCGGTAGGGCTTCCAGCGTGTTGCCTTGGAACACAGCATCGGCTGCGCGGCGTGAAATGTCCGCTGCACTGGTGGGGGCAAGGGAGGCATGGGCGGCGGCTAAGGCTGGGGTATCGTTGAGCCCATCGCCAACCATAAGCACATGTTTACCCTCAGCATTCATAGCTTCAATGGCGTTGATCTTATCTGCGGGTGTCATGTCGCCCGTCCAAGCACTGATATCCAGCTGCTCAGCCAGTGGTCCGACAAACCGTGAGCGATCACCAGACATGATCGCGATATCAAGTCCTCGGTCTTTAAGCGTGTCGATCACGTGGCGGGTTTGTGGGCGCAGCAGTGGTGCAAACGCAAAGCGGGCAGGCGCATGGCCAGGCCGGGTCAACCAGACTTCGGTTTCCAGGCCGCCATGTTCTGCGTTGGTCGGCATTTCATTTTCATCAAGATCACACCAGCGGGCCGATCCCAGCCGAACCTCGCCAGCCTCGCCTGCCCATGAAAGTCCCATGCCTGGTGTGTCATTCACGCCCTTTGCGCGCGGTACATCGGGTGCGGCAGCACGGATGGATTGTGCGAGCGGGTGCTTTGAGGATGCCGCCAGGCTTGAGGCTATGTCTAGCGCGCTTCCATCATCAGGCAGGCCCACAAGGCGTGGCTCTAGGGTCGTGAGTGTGCCAGTTTTATCAAACACGATTGTGTCGATGGCAGCGTATCGTTCCAGCGCAGATTCTGACTTTACCAGCACGCCTTTGCGGCTCAACCGGCCTGCTGCCACCACTTGCGTGATTGGCACGGCCAATCCTAGCGCGCAGGGACAGGTGATGATGAGCACGCAGACGGCAATCATCAAGGCCTCGGGTACGGCCATGCCACCGATGAGCCACCAGCCGAGAAATGCGCCAAGAGCTAGGGCGTGCACAGTGGGTGAGTACCAACGCACGACCTTGTCAGCGAAGGCCATGTAGCGGCCCTTTTTCTGCTCAGCAGCTTCCAGCAAGCGAATGATTTCAGCCAGCACTGTGGCTTCACCTACGCTTTTGGCTTCCACAACCAGCGGGCCTGTAAGGTTCATTGTGCCGGCCAACACATTGGCGCCGGTGCCAATGTCTTTGGGCGTCGTTTCCCCGTCAATCAGGGCTGTGTCGATGCTAGAGCCGCCTTCGCGCACCACACCATCCACGCCAATACGCTCGCCGGCTGCAACGTGAATGTGATCGCCGCGCTCCAGGCTATCGGACGCCACCGATTGCAGTGTGCCATTGGCCTGGACCTTCTGAACGGGCTGCCCAGAAAGCATCGCCAAATCATGCACTGCTGAACGGGCCGTGCCACGCACTTTGTGGTCCAGATAGCGGCCAACAAGCAAGATGAAGAGCAGCGCCAGGGCTCCATCGAAATAAACGTGCGGTCCACCTGTCCATGTCTCATAGAGGCTCATGGCCGTGGTGAGCGCGACACCAACGGAAATCGGCACATCCATATTCGCGCGACCCTTGCGTAGGGCTGCGGCGGCTGAACGATAGAAGGGCAGGCCCGCGTAATAAACTGATGGTACGGCGATAAGCGCCGCAACCCAGTGGAAAAAGTCGCGCGTTGCTTGGCCCATCGTGGCGAAATGGCCCGCCCACACAGCCCATGCCAGCATCATCAAGTTTGCGGCGGCAAAGAACGACACGGCAAGCGCCATAATCAGCTCACGTTCGGTTTTCTTGTCGCGCTCAACTACAGCTTCCATGCGATATAGAGCGACAGGAAATCCAAGATTCTCAACCGCTTTGGCAAAGCCATTGGCGCGGCTGGTTTCGCCAGTCCATTTGACGCTTAAGCGCCGCGTAGAAAGATTGACGCGCGCTTGCTCTATGCCAGGCTCTGCGGCAAGGCGATCTTCGATTTTGCGCACACACCCGCCACAATGCACATTGCCAACAAGCAGGTTGATCGTGTGGTCGCCCTTTGCGTCGGTCTCTACCGTGGTAGAAAAATCGAGCGTTGGCTGAACTGGTGTTCCAAGCTTTGAAGCGTCGCTGAAAGAGGCGTCGAGAGCTGCCATTGTGCGCCTTAGTTCACGCCTGGTGCGTCAAGGTAGAACTCGTCGCTGGCAAAGTGGCGCTCGCCCTCAACATCGGCCAGCACGCTGACAAACCAGCGCCCACCAATGGGAAACTCGATGGGCGCTTGATAGCGGCCATTGCCAATGTCGGTTAGGTCTAGGCGTATCTGTTGAGCATAGCGTGTCATGCGCTCCGCCATCAGGATGACGTGGCCACCCGAAAGTGCTTCGCCGTTGCGATCGGTTAAAGTGATAACCGCGTTTTGCCCCTCGCCAGATAGAGCGGGCATAGCAATATCCATCTGCCAGCCGCGAGCCTCTTGGGCCTGCTCGGCGGCAAGAACATCATCATAGGCAAGGCCGCGCTCATAGGCGTTTGTGCTCACCAACCCGGTTGAGGTGGTCAGCGCCAAGTGAACAAAGTTGCCGGTAACAGCAAAGAGAAGCAGAAACCCGCCGACAAACAGAAGTGGTATCCAGCCATGGCCTGTGGTGAGCCAACCGATAAAGCCACGGCGCTGTGGTGCATCTTGGTGCAGTGTGTCTGTGCTCATATTCATCTCTCCCAAGATGGCTTAGCGGCCAGCTCTTTGACTTTTCGGCTAGTTATCTGGGCCCCAGAAATAGGTTTGGGTAGCGGTCATCACTTGTCCGCTGTCGCCATTGACCAGCATGAACGTGATGGGTGTTCGCCCTTCTGGGCGCCGTGTTTGCGGCATGGTGATCAGCACGCGCAGGGAAGCGGCTTCAATATCGCCAAAGGCAATTGTGGGATTTTCACCCTCAGCCAGTACAGAGCCCGCGTGGCTAATGGCAATGCTTTCACCTGACAGGCCATCCACCTCAAAACGCACGGTTTCTGCTTCCGCGCCCCGGTCAGATAAGCGCACATTGTAGATGTTGCGAATTGAGCCATCGGACAGAATGACGAAAGCTGGATCGCGCTCTGGCGTGATGGCCACATCAAACCCTGTGCGATTGAGCACCGTGAAAACCATGGCAGCGCTCACCAAAATCATCAGCACGCCATAGCCATAGAAACGAATTTTGCTTGGCTTGCGTTTCTTGCCGCCAACCTCAACCAGAGGGGCAGCCAAATGCGCTTCATCGTGGGTTTCAGCCAGGCTTGCAAAATTGATGAGGCCCTTGGGGCGCGATAGCTTTTCCATGATGCCGTCGCACGCATCGGCGCACAGGCCGCAGCCAATGCAGCCCAGTTGAAGGCCGTTGCGAATGTCCACGCCAGTTGGACAAACATTGACGCAAAGATTGCAGTCAACGCAGTCGCCAATGTCGCCGTTTTCCGCTTTCTTCTTGGCCTTGCCACGTGGCTCACCACGCCATGCATGGTAGGTTACGATCTTGGTGTTGGGGTCCAGCATGGCCGACTGAAAGCGTGGCCATGGGCACATGTACATACAGACTTTTTCGCGGGCGAAACCTGCCAGCAAATAGGTAAGACCTGCAAACACACCAACCATCACAATGGTTGCGGTACTTGCCTGAAAGGTCGGGACATCAATGAATGTGTTCAGCGTGCCCGCAAAGTAGCCGATTAGCGTGAGTCCGGTTAGCAAGCCAACACCCAGCCAAACCACGTGCTTGGCAATTTTTCGCGCAAGGTTCTCTGCGGTCAAACCTTCTTTAGCGCGGCGCATTTGTTCGTTGCGATCACCTTCGAATACGCGCTCAATCATCTGAAAGGCGTCTGTCCAAAGGGTTTGTGGGCAGGAAAAACCACACCAAATTCGGCCAACGATGGTGTTGGTGAAAAACAGGCCAAAGGCAGAAAACAGCAGAACAAGCGTCAGCAGAAACAGGTCTTGTGGCCAGAAGGTTAGGGGGCCTGCATAAAATTTGCCTTCGGTGAAGGACATAAGAAACGCTTGGTTGGGCGTTTCACCGGGACGATTCCAAGGAATCCAAGCCGCACCAAAGAAGGCCAAGCTAGTGGCAAACAGAAGTGCAGATTTGATTCGACGGAAGGTTCCCGAAACCGATTTCTGGTAGACCTTTTTGACGCCGGGAAACTCGTCCGCCTGGTAGCCCACGACCATTGAAATAGTGTCCTGTGTAATCTGTTGATTATCTGCCCCTAATATGTGCGATGGGGGCCTTATTCGTCATGCGCACTAGCGCGTATGGGCAACTGCGCGGACAGTTTGCCGCGCAGTTGGTGTGTGCATCTTTTGGCTATTGCAAAGTGGCTGTTTCGCCAGATGCTTCGCTTTCACCGCCACCAAGCGAGTGAACGTAGATGGCCAGCATTTTGATTGTTGCTTCATCAAGGCGCTCACCAAAGGCAGGCATGACGCCCATTTGTGGGTTGCTGATTTGGGCAACCAGCTGATCAGGTTCGCCGCCATACAGCCACACAGCATCGGACAAGTTAGGCGCACCAAAATCCCGACCACCGCCACCGTTGGCGCCATGGCAGGCAGAGCATTCGAGGTCGTACATTTCTGCACCAGCCAACTGGTCACGTGTTGCATGATTGGGAGATGAGGGATTGAGCGCCAGAACATACTCGGCAACTTGCTCGATCTCGGCTTGCTCATAGAAGTCGCCATAAGCTGGCATCAATGAGAAGCGTGCGTCCAGCGTTTCATTGCGAATGCCGTGATTGATGGAATACCAAATCTCATCCATCGAGCCGCCCCACAGCCAGTCATCATCGATGAGCGAGGGGAACTGGCCAATTTGCCCACCACCACCAGCGCCGTGGCACTGGATGCAGTTCACGCCAAAGGCTGAACGGCCACCGTTAAAGGCAAGCGTTGCAAGCTCTGGATTGGCAGCAATGTCTGCCAGTTCCATGTCCGCCAACACAGCACCTTGGGCTTCGCGCTCAGCGCTTACCGTTTCTAGCTGCTCTTCCAGTGCAAGGCGTGCCGTATAACCGGTTGTCCCGGCATAGGTACGCTCGCCCAGCGGCACAGATGGCAGGAGGAAAGCGTAAACCAGCGCAAAGGCGATGGAAGCGATCCACACCAACATCCACCAAGTTGGAACAGGTGTGCGCAGCTCGCGGATACCATTCCATTGATGACCTGTGGTGTATTGACCCGTAATGGGGTCGCGTTCGATCTTGTTTCCCATATTAGTCCTGCCTTGCCGTCGAATGAGGGGATATGCGGCCTGGTTCTAGCGGTTCGGGGGCATCTTCCCCGCGGAAGATGATGTTGGCGTGATCGTTCATTTTTTCGCGATTTGCCGGGTGAAAAACCCGTACCATGAGCAGTGCGATCGCGAGAAGACCAACCGTCAGGAAGGCTGCTTCTGACCAGCCGATGAGGGATTCAGCGTTCATCGTCCAATCTCCTGACCTTGCACCATGGTTTCTGGATCAAAGCTTGTGAAGTCGACCATCGTGCCCAGAACTTGCAAATACGCGATCAGAGCATCCATTTCGGTGATTTCTTCATCATCACCAGAAAACGGACCAAGCGGTGCACCAGCATAGCGTTCACGCAGGGCTGTTGTGTCGCCAAGATTGGGTACGGCCTGCGCAATGATGTCGGCTTCCATCGCGGCGATGTCGTCATCTGAATACGGAACGCCAACAAAGCGAAGCGTACGCATGTGCGCATCGAAGCCATCATAATCCAGCGGACGTTCCAGGAACGCATAAGCAGGCATGATGGACACAGGCAGTACATCACGCGGTGCGCGAAGGTGAGCTGCATGCCACTCGTTGGAGTATTTGCCACCCACGCGGGCAAGGTCGGGCCCAGTGCGTTTGGAACCCCAAAGGAAGGGGTAATCATACACACCTTCTGCAGCCAGCGAGTAATGCCCGTAGCGATCCACTTCATCGCGGAACGGCCGCACCTGTTGGCTGTGGCAGTTGTAGCAGCCTTCGCGCATGTAAATGTTGCGGCCGATCTGCTCGAGTGGTGAATAAGGACGAACCCCAGACACCGGCTCGATGGTTGATTCCACCTTGAACAGCGGGATGATTTGCACCATGCCACCGATCCCCAAGGACAAGAGGATCAAGAGCAGCATCAACGGCGTGCTTTTCTCAATAATACCGTGATTAAACATAGCCGTTACTCCGCCGGTGTGAGGCCAGCAGCAGGTGCTGCGGCGGTTGTGGGGGTACGGGCGAGGATTGGACCGGTTATCGTGCGGTAGAGGTTGTAAATCATCACGACCACGCCAGACACGTAGAGCAAACCGCCCAGGAAGCGCGTCACGTAATAGGGATGCAACATCGCGACCGTGTCTGAGAACGTGTACAGCAAGAAGCCATTCTCATCGTAGGTGCGCCACATCAGGCCCTGCGTGATACCCGACACCCACATAGCGGTGATGTAGAGAAGGATACCGATTGAGGCGAGCCAGAAGTGCACTTCGATCAAGGCAACTGAGTGCATCTTACGACGCCACAGCCGTGGTACCAGATAGTAAAGCAGGCCGAAGGCAATCAGGCCATTCCAGCCCAGCGCACCGGAGTGCACGTGGCCAACAGTCCAGTCGGTGTAGTGTGAGAGCGCGTTGACCTCTTTGATCGACATAAGCGGACCTTCAAAGGTTGCCATGCCGTAGAAGGCAACGGACACAACCAGGAAGCGCATGATCGGGTCGGTGCGCAGCTTATGCCAAGCGCCAGACAGCGTCATAATACCGTTCACCATGCCGCCCCAAGAGGGCATCCACAGCATAACCGAGAACACCACGCCTAGCGTCTGTGCCCAATCAGGCAGTGATGTGTAGTGCAAGTGGTGTGGGCCTGCCCAAATGTAGAGGAACACCAGTGCCCAGAAGTGAACAATCGACAAGCGGTAGCTGTAGATGGGACGTTCGGCCTGCTTGGGAACGAAGTAATACATGATCCCGATAAAGCCCGCGGTGAGGAAGAAGCCCACCATGTTGTGGCCGTACCACCACTGGATCATTGCGCTCTGCACGCCTGAATAGATCGAGTAGGAGTGAGGCGACAACCAAGACACTGGGATCGAGATGTTGTTGACCGTGTGCAACATCGCCACCGCGATGATGTAGGCCAGGAAGAACCAGTTTGCCACGTAGATGTGCGGCTCTTTGCGCTTAACAAGCGTGGCCACAAAGATCACCAGATAGGACACCCACCATAGCGTGATGAGAATATCAAAGAACCACTCTGGCTCGGCATACTCTTTGGATTGGGTGAAGCCCAAAACATATGAGCCAGCCGCTGATAGCAACACAACTTGGAACAGCGCAAACTGCACAACGTGCACCCATTGGGGTAGCCATAGCCGTGTTTGGCAGGTGCGCTGGACCACGTAATAGGAAGCAGCCAGCAAGGCGTTGCCGCCGAAGCCTAGAATCACGCCCGAGGTGTGAACGGGTCGGAAGCGACCAAAATTGATCCACTCATGAAAGTTAAGCCATGGGAAGGCGAGCTGGGCTGCAATGAAGACCCCTGCACTCATGCCAATGAAAGCCCAAAGGGCTGTGGCAATGACGTACAGGCGAATGGCATCATCCGCGTAAGTGAGCGGGCGTGCCTGGGTCTGCGTGCTGCCAGCCGGAACGGCTGCGGCGTTTGCTGACATTATTTGGTGTCCTTGACCTTAAATTCGTCTTGAAGTCCGTCTGTGTTGGAACCAGAAGAGTATTTTGCCAGATCCATCGAAACCGATTTTCCTCTGGCCTTTGAACTCAAACGAGTTCCACGCATCGCCCACAAACCCGCAAGTGAGCTTGATGGCGTTGCGCTAGGTCAAAACTAACCAATCTCACCTACATCCCATCAGTTGGGGGTGATGCGCACGTGTGTTTGCGGACAGACCAAAGTCGGGTCCGTGTTTGATCTATATCGATCAAGGGAAACGGGTTTCGGTATAGCTATGCTTACAGACCGTTTGCTCGCGCCCAATTGCGTGCACAATCGGCGTGGGAATTGCACGCACTTGCGTTTCTTTCGCCTGTTGGACAAGTTGCCGCGTGGTACCAAGCTGTGGTCGAAACTGGCTAGTGTTACTAATTGCACCTGTGGGTGCGCGCGGTGGCATGGTGGATTGTAGGCACTAAAGGGATGAAACACCAATGACGAGTGCAAACGAAATGCAGGGCATTAATGAACTTGATGAGATCATTGGTGAACCCGATAGCAGCCAGTCTGGCTTTGTGCCGCAAGGGTATGTGCCACCGACACAGGTGAACACCATTACGCTGGAGACAGTGTTCAGTTCGCTGCATGCAGGCATTGCAGACTTTAAGAAGGCCGCTTTCGTTTCGACATTCTTTGGTGCTGCCTATTTTGTTATGGGCCTGCTTTTGACGGTATTTGCGTTGGTGACCGAATCCTATGCGCTGATATTTCCATTATCAGCGGGCTTTTTGCTGATTGGGCCAATCGCTGCCATTGGGCTTTATGAAATCTCACGCCGTATTGAAACCGGCGAGCGCATTGGTTGGGATGTGCTGGGTGCCTTTAAGCGCCACGGCGTAACGCACGTTTTCCTGTATGGGTTCGTTCTGGCATTCATGCTCATCGTTTGGCTGGTTGTTGCCCGTGTTATCTACGCCCTCAACTTTGGCTACAACCCGCTCTACTTCGCCCAAATGGACCTGGACTCTTTGATGGCGGAGCTGTTCACGGCACGTGGTTTTGCCTTCTTGCTTGTTGGTAACGCCTTTGGAGCCGTTTTGGCTGGCACCGTCTTTTCAATCTCTGTGGTTGGTGTGCCTTACTTGCATGACAGGCCTGTGGATTTCATGACGGCGATTATGACCAGCATCCATGCGGTTACGAAAAACCCCGGTCCAATGCTCGTTTGGGGCATTATTGTTGCTTTGATTGTCGGTGTTTCAGCGATGCTGTTTTTCTTTCCGCTGATCTTCACGCTTCCAATTATTGGCCATGCAACCTGGCACCTTTACCGCCAGACTGTTGTGCCCAACGAATAGTGGGCGACACTTAAGTTCCACCTTTGGAACAAAAAAGCCGCGCTGACGCAAAAGTCAGCGCGGCTTTTTTTTTGATGTTTTTGTGGTTACAGAAGCGACTTAATCTTTGCGGATACGCACAGGTATGGGTTTTAGGCCCAGCTGCTGCAATTCTTCCTGCGACATATCAGGATCTATGCGTTGAGGTGTGCCTTTACCGATATCATCGGAGCGAAACATAACCGCAAAGCCCATTTGCAAGCTGGCGAAGGTTAGGCCGATCATGACTGTCAGGAGCGCAAGAGCTAACATGCCGGCATCAGATTGACCGATGATCGTCATCAGGTTGCCAATGTTGAAATAGAGCATTGCTGCCATAAATGGGATCGCCATGACAAAGCCAATGGCCGCGTTTTTTATGAGAAAGCGCACCAAGTGTGGCACTTTTTCCACCTTATGATCTGTTCTCTGGCTCTGCATCTCTGCCCCATCGTTTTGGTTCGTATTTTATTTTACGTGAGATGACGCGTTTTGAGTCGAAAAAAAGCGCTGACAGGTCAGTTTGGCAGAGTGCCGCGGCTGCCGGCCTAATCATTGATGCCGCTATGTCGTGTGCCGGGCCGATTTTCTCATGATTCCACGTAAAGTGGTTCAATGGTCATTTCGGGAACGCGAACCATGCCTTTGTCTGTGATTCTAAGTTCTGGGATTACAGAAAGCGGGATCAGGTTGAAGCCCATGAAAGGAATGGTGCAGCCCATTGCCTTCCAAACCACTTTTAGCGCGCTCATCTGGCGTGCAACATCGGTAACGCGCTTATCGGATAAAAGCCCGGCAATGGGCAGGGGCACTATCGCGGTCACTTCGCCATTCTGCACGGTGACCACGCCGCCCTGATGCTCTTTGATCGCGTGCAACGCCACGTGCATATCGGCTTCATTGGTGCCGGCGATAATAATGTTATGGCTGTCATGGCCAACTGAGGAGGCCACAGCGCCATCCTTCAGGCCAAAGTCTTTCAGCAACCCATGGGCGATGTTGCCGTCGCTCTTGCCGTGCCGTTCGATGATCGTAACAAAGCAAAGCCCATGATCAGTAAAATGAGTGGTCCAATCATCGGTAGTTTTAAGGTCTATTGTGTCATGAAATAGCGTTATGCCGGGCAAGGCGACGCGCAGCACATTGGCGGTCACATCTTTGGTTGGTACCGGCGGCGTCATGGTGATCGTGCTGGGCAGCTTCACACTGGTGAATGCCGCATCGGGGTAGCTGTAACGTTTGGAGAGCGCTTGATCGAGCAACGGTGTAATGGTTTTGTTTTCCACCACGAGCTCGCCACCATACCAGGTGCTTTGCGGCTCTAGCTCATCGTTCAGCAATACCAGATCAGCGCGCCGCCCGCCGCCTAGGCCACCAATATTATTTTCCATGCCGAAGCGTGTTGCGCCGTGCAGCGAGCCCATCGACCAGGCGATCTCTGGCTTGATGCCTGCTTTGATCGCTTGGCGGGTTACCCAATCTTGGCCAAATACGAGCAAGTCATCAGCGTCTCGGTCGTCGGTGCACACCGCAATGCGCTTGGTGGATGCGCCCAGCTCGGTGATGGTTTTTATCGCCTCAGGCAGCGAATGCCACGGCGTAGTGGGCGGTCCGCCGCGCAGGAAAACCCAAACCCCTGCATCCAGTAGATCATCGGCGATATCCCGATCAATTGCCTCATGGGTGTCGGTGACGCCAGCAGCTGCGTAAGCGGCCACAAACTCACGGCCATAGACATGGCCGGACACCGGCTTGCCGCGCGATAAAGATGCCTGAATGATCGCGTGCGAGCGTTCATCGGACATGCAAACCGGCACAAAATCCATTTTTTCTCCTAGGGCAACAGCCTCAGGCCATCGGTCGAAAAGGTCTGCAATTTTTTGCGGTGTTAAATCACCGCCTGCCGTTTCCAACTCGGGCGATGTTGCTGGCACAGTGGATGGCACGGTGAGGAAAATAGACAGCGGGGCTTGCCGTGCATCCTCCAGCATGGCCTCCACGCCCTCCACATCCATGACATTGCCAATTTCGTGGCTGTCGCAAAAGATGGTGGTGGTGCCGTTAAGAAGTGCAGCTTCCGCATAAGCGCAGGCTGTAACCATGCTGGATTCGATATGCAGATGTGGGTCCACCAACCCAGGTGCGATGATACCGCCTTTGCCATCATAGCACGGTGCCGCGCCTTGGTAGCTGCCTGCAGGTTTGACCGCGGCTATCCTCCCACCGACTACCCACACTTCTTTGTTGTTCGCGATACGCTCTGAATAGGTGTTGAGCGTGCGCACACCACTGATCACCAAGTCCGGGTCTGCTCTGCCGGATGCAACATCGGCCAGTTGACGTGTCATGCCAGATAAAGGCGCGACGGAAAAACGGGTGAGGGGTGGTTTGTGCGCGTTCGACATTGTGGGCTCCGAATAAGGTTGGCCCAAGGTCTCATTCACCCCATGCGCATGCAAGCGCCTTTTGTGGGCATGCGTTTGCGCACGGGCAGTTAGTGGCAATTAATCGAAGCGGTTGATGTCCGCCGCTGCAACGTCTTTCAGCAGGCCAATGAAGCCACGCGCATAGTGATCGGCCGTTTTTGCACCTTTGTCGGCTGTGGCAATGCTCGCATCGCCCACTGTGCCCTCAGTGTTCAGGTCCGATGCAATCCACCCGTAAGCTGGCATGCCAGTGGGAGAAATTTTGAAGCCGCCTTGCAGCGGTTCAGCGGTGGAGCGGAAATGCTCGGCTTTGTTCATGTCCACCAGATTAGGCTGGAAGTGCAGCATCATTGAGGTTTCTACATCGCCACCATGGATGCCAAACTTCATCTCATCGTCGCTGTACATGCCCTGCGGAGCGCCCCAGTTGCCCCACTGGCTTTTCACGCAAAGCATGCGCGCCTGCACGCGAAGCTCACGTGCCAGGATCGAAATCAGATCAAGATTACCTCCATGCGAATTGGTAACGATAAGTTTACGCACGCCAGCGCGGGCAACGGAAAGCCCAATTTCCGTCCACATAGAAAGCGCAAGATCAGCCGGAATGGTTAGAGTGCCCGGCGCATGCAGGTGCTCATTGCTTTTTCCGATAGCCTGAATGGGCAAAATGCGCACATCAATGTCTGGCGCAAGTTCTGGCAGCAACGTTTCAACCGTGCGCAGCATGCCTTCATTGAGATACGTATCCACGCCCACAGGTAAATGCGGTCCGTGCTGCTCAATCGCCGCTGTCGGCAAAACAGCGATTACCTTTTGTGGATCAAGGTTTTCAAACTCTGTGGTGCAGAACTCCGCCCAGCGGGTGCGCCTTGCCATGCTAGCTGACCGTCTTTTGACTGTATGTCGCAGTGAGACGCTGCGTGAGGTACTCGTGCGCCAAGATTGGCTCATAGTGCCGCTCACCAGGCACTGTTGGCAGTGTTGTGACCAAGCTGTCTGGATTGGGGTCCATAAAGAAGGCGATGGAGCGGCGTTCTTTTTTCGGCCTTAGCACCCGGTGTGGATTGGAAACATACACATCATTGGTCCAGCGCATGAGCAGATCGCCAATGTTGACCACAAAGGCGCCATCCACATGCGGCACATCAATCCAGTCTTCAGCATCGCGAGGCTTCACCTGCAGGCCAGCGGTACCATCGGTCATCAGCAAGGTAATTGAGCCATAATCCGTGTGCGCACCTGCGCCAATTTCACCCGGCTTAGGGTTGGTTGCTTCAGGGTAACGCAGCACGCGTAGTGTCGACATGGACTCATCGAAATGGCCGGCAAAATACTGCTCGTCTAGGCCCAGATCGAGGGCGATAGCGCGATGAAGACTGATGCCCAGATCGTGCACCGCATCGAAATAGCGGGAGAATGTTTCTTGGAAACCTGGCACGCCATCAGGCCACATGTTGGGGCCGCGGTATGGATCGCCGCGTACAACCCGAGGGTCATCAGCAGCGAAATCCATCGCCATGTTGTAGGCTTCCTTCTGGTCCATCTGGCCAGACTTTTCATCTAGAGCCTCTGACCCGGTGCCAGCATAGCCACGATTGTTGGGTGACTTATCAATGGAGACTTTTGCTTTTTCCTCGGCCGGACGTGCAAAGAAGGCATCAGCCTGCGCAAACATGTCAGCTATCAGTTGTTCGCTGATCCCGTGGTTTTTGACGACCAAAAAACCAGGGCCACGCGCTGCTTCGCCCCAGGCTTGCACAAACTGTGCATTGGTGGCCCCATTGAACAGTGCATAGTCGAGAACGGGAATGGTGGTCATGCTGTTTGTCCCAAGTTCTTGGTTTCGATTTGGCGGCTACGGGTTGCCGCTTTTATGCTCAGCAAGTTTTGCATCTTTCGAGCCACGCGCGCCAGATGGCGCTCCCGACTTTCCTGGGTAGAGCTATCCATGAGATAATGCGCGGCAAAGGTAGATTTGGCGCGCCTGTTGAGGCAGGTGCGTAGGCCTCGCATAAGAATGCGCTTGCCTGGTGATCCGACCATTTTGGTCAGCCAGAACGAGGCACCACATGTGGTGAACACACCAAGCCGGGTAATGTGGTGCAAAGTGTGCGTGATGCGTGGATTGTCTTGCGTTGGCATTGAAAATGCCACGCCAGGTACAAGCACGCGATCAAGCCAACCTTTTAGCACTGCTGGGTGGCCGAACCACCATGTGGGGTAGACAAACAGAATGGTGTTGCACCAGCGCAAGCTCTCCACATGCTGGGCAATGCGCGCGGTGTTGCAACTTGTGTCCTCATACTCTCCCAAATCTTCATGGGTTAGGCATGGCTGAAACTGCTCTTGGTAAAGGTCTATCACCCGGTGCTCGGCGTTGGCTGCTTGTAGTTGAGCGATCACGGTTTGAAGCACAGCAGAATTGAAACTGCCGGGGCTTGGATGCGCATAAACGATGAGTGCTTTCACGTCTGATGCCTTCATACGGGGTCAGAACCTCTCCATTTTTGTGGTGACTTTTGATAAAAATGCGTTGCGTGTCTGATCGCTCGCGCGGTTCATGTCGTAAAGTGCGAGGTATTCCATAGGCGCGCCGCCAGTGACGTAGCGGATCGAGCGGGTCATGAGCTTGCGTGGTGGGTCGCCTGCCAAAAAGGAGCGCACTCGCGTGCCGCCATAGGTGGTGACAACAGCATGTTTCTTGATGTGCGTGAGGGCCGGGCGCACATGGCCATTCACCAGCTTGAACGAGATGCCGGGCAGGAACACGCGGTCAAAAAAACCCTTCAAAATGGCCGGATAGCCAAAGTTCCACACCGGATAGACAAAGACGATTTTGTCGGCTGCGCGCAGGCGATCCACATAGCCCTGCACGGGCGCAGTGTTGATGGTTTCATCGTGATAGTCGCGTCGCTCCTGCGTTGTAAGAACTGGCGAGAAGCCTTCGGCATAGAGGTCGCAGTCATCGACTGCATGGCCTTTTGCTTTCAGGCCTTCAAGGATACGGGTGTGCAGCGCTCCGCAGAAGCTTTCCGGCACGGGATGGGCGTAAATCACCATCACCTTATCGCTGTTTGCCATCTGTATCCCCCGATCCCGATAGCTGTTTTTAGCTGGCTTGCTTCATCTTCGGATAGTCATAGGGTTCTTCGTAACCCCAGTTTGGATCATCCCAAGAGATCATCTTGCCTGGGTTTAGTAGACCTTTTGGATCGGCCTCTTTCTTGAATTTCAACTGACGATCATCTGCCTTTTGGCGCCCACCTTCTTCCAGCGTGTAGCGGTGTGGATTGAAGATCATGCAGCCTTCATCTTCATGGATTTGGATGATCTCTTCGAGGCGTTCCTGGGTGCTAAACTCAACAATGGGCAGGCCAGCAAAAATAACGCGGCCACTCTCACGCATGATCTCCAAATGTTGGAGAACCTCGGCTCCAAAAATGTCGCGAATACGTGCAACCTGCTTCACTGGATCATCGCCGCCATAGCGCACCTGAAGGTACGTCACTGACGGTTTCACCTGCAGTGCACGAAGCGTGGTGTGGTTCCAGGTGTATTCTGCCAAATGGCCCGGTGTGCGCTCAAAGGTAGATGCGTCGGACCGGTAAATGATATCAGGGTTCTTATTGCGCCCCATGAAGGCGGTGAAACCGTCGAGCGCCTGAGGTGCGACAAGCACAATGAGCATGGACTGGTTTTCTCGCACATAATTCTGGAAGCGCTTAAAATAGGTGGACGGGATTGGCGCTTCAATTGGCGTGATGAGTTTACACAGAATGCCGTCTTGATGCGCCAGATCGTAGGCGAACTGCACGTTCTGCATGAAGTCATCAAAGCCGAGCGCAAACTCCACCCACTCGTATGCCGGGGCCAGCGGCATCTCAATTTCGGTGATGATGCCATTGGTGCCATAGGCGTGAGAAACCCTGGCAAGGTCTTCGCCGGTAAACTCCAAGATGCGCGGTTCAGCTTCCATGGTCACCACGCGCAAACGCAAAATGTTGCCAAGGTCACGCAGCGCACCCCAGCGACACGAGCCGATGCCGCCGGACCCGCCAGCAATGAAGCCACCAATGGTCGCCGTGCCGTATGTGGATGGCATCATGCGTTGCTCTTGGCCCGAATGCGCGCGCGTTTCCGCGTCTAAGTCCTTCACCACCTTGCCAGGTTCCACGATCACGCGGCCGGGATGAATTTCCTTCACCTTGGTCATGTTCTTCATGTGCAGAATAACGCCGCCGGCAAGCGGCATGGCCTGACCATAATTGCCGGTGCCTGCGCCGCGCGTTGTCACTGGCACATCGTGCGCGAAGCAGGTTTTGAGCACTTCGATCACTTCAGATTCAGAGCGTGGTGCGACCACAAAATCACCGACCAGGTGGTCCATTTTTTCTTTCAGCAATGGAGAATACCAAAAGAAGTCACGGCTCTTTTGCTTCAGCGTTGCGGGGTTATCATCAATGTCCAGATGGGCGAGTGCTTCACGTACGGCTGTTATATTGGCGGTCATTTACTGCTCCATCAGGGGGTCAAGGGCCGTATAGTCAGGCAGCGCTTGATCAAGCACTTTACCATCACGCATGACGGTGCGGTCGGACTGCGGGCGCGAGAAAAATTCATTCCAGCTTCGCGCTTGGAATAGGTTGAAATCTGCCGCTCTGCCTTCTGCAAAAGGCGCGTAGTCTAGCGAGCAAGCTGCCGCCGGATTTGTGGTGAAGGCCTGCACCCAGTCGTTGCTGGTATGATCGAGATGCGCAATGCGCGTCGCCTCGCGCATCACTTCCACCATGTCGAGATCGCCATACGCGTAAAATGGATCGCGGGTGTTATCAGAAGCAAAAGACACATTGATGCCGCGGCTCTTTAGCTCGTGCACCAGAGTAACACCGCGCCAGCGCGGTGTACGCCCGGCGCTCTGTCGATCCTGTAAATAGAGGTTGCACATGGGTAGAGAAACGATGTGAATGCCGGCCTCGGCCACCAAATCCATGGTGCGGTCGGCTTCGCTCTCCTCCATCATAGCCAGCGAGCAGCAATGACCGCATACAACTGGGCGATCATAGCCAAGCTTAATGATGCTTTGTGCGATTGTTTTTAGCGTGTTGACCGTTGGATCGCCGGTCTCATCAACATGCAGGTCAGCTTCCAGATCTCGCGCCTGCGCAATGCGGATGAAATTCTCAATACGCGCATCAATGTCAGGCATAGGGTAGGGCACATAGCCCAAAATGCCGCCGGTAGCCTGTGTGGTATCCGCAATCTCTTTGTAGTCGCCTTCACCCTCGCTCGGCACACTGTCTGCGCCCACCAGCGAAACAGCTTGAAGATCTATTTTACCGACCCATTCCTCACGTAGCTCGGCAAATATAGGCCAAGAAATGCTATGTTGTGGCGCGATACTATCAAGGTGGGTGCGGATGGCCTTGGTGCCATGAGCATAGGCACATTCCAGCGCAAAATTCATGCGAGCGCGCACATCCTTGGCCGACCAATTGGCTTCACGATCTTCCCCTACAGAGGAAAGCGCCCCAGCAAACGAGCCGTCGGGATTGGGTTGGCGCGGCCAGATATGGCCCTTGTCCAAATGTGTGTGCATATCCACAAAAGATGGCAGCGCCATCCGTCCAGCCATGTCGATGCGCGTTTGGCTTGGCTGGGCTGAGAACACGCCATCGCAAACCGTGAGCGATGTTGAAACGAGCGTCTTCTTGGACCCGACAAGTGGGCCGGGTACGGCAAGATTGTCAAACGTAATGGGGCCGGTTGGTATGGAGAGAGGCGGCACCTAGCGCTCCCGCTTTAGGGCACTTTCGTGCCATTTGTGTAGGAGTAGCCAGCTAAGGAAGCTCAAGCTGGCGTAAATCATGACGCCCGTCGCTGCGATCAAAATAAGCGCTGCAAACATGCGCGGAATGTTGAGCCTGTAACCTGCCTCAAGAATGGTGAAAGCAAGCCCAGAGCCAATGCCTGCTGTGCCCGCAACATATTCGGCAACCACTGCGCCAATCAGCGCCAAACCACCTGCGATCCGCAGGCCACCCAGGAAATAGGGCAGGGCCGACGGTAGCTCCAAATGCAGCAACCGTTGCCAGCGTGATGCACCATAAATCTTAAACAAGTCTCGCAAATTATGATCGGCAGAATTGAGCCCCAGGGTCGTGTTGGAAAGAACTGGGAAGAACGCCACGAGCCAGGCGCAAATGAGCAGGCCAACCAAGCGATCTTCAACGTAAATGAAGATCAGCGGCGCGATGGCAACAATAGGTGTGACTTGGAGAATGACCGCATATGGGTAGAGCGACATCTCCATAAGGCGAGACTGCTTGAATAGGATCGCCAGGCCAGCGCCGCCGACAACGGCAAAAAAAAGCGCCGCAAGCGTTATCATCATCGTGATGCTTAGCGCGTCCCTAAGCACTTGCCAGTCGGCGATTAGCGTTGTCCATACGCGGCTGGGGCTTGGCAAAATATAATGCGGTATTTCGTTGATAGCGACCACACGATCCCAGGCGAAAATGCCCAGTGCAATCATCACGATTGGCAGCATCCATGCGCCCAGTTTGTCTAGTCGCTCGCGGCGGGCAAGAGCGCGCTCTTCTAAGTCTACGACCCTGGCATCGTCAGAGGGCGAAACGCGAGGCACATCATCGTTTGAGATCAAAGCCACTATGCTGCTACCGCGCTGGTTTGTGCCAGTGCGCCATGCAGTGCCTGCGTGGTTTGGCGGCAATGTGCGGCATATTCAGGTGATGTGCGAAAGCTTTCTTCGCGCGGATAAGGCTCATCAACATACAGCTCTTTGATCACACGGCCTGGGCGTGCTGCCATGACAATAATACGGTCTGACAGAAACACGCTTTCAAACACTGAGTGCGTGACAAAAACAACAGTACAGCCAATGCGTCTTTGCATCGCTAATAGGTCATTGTTGAGCTTATGGCGGGTGATTTCATCTAGGGCTGCAAAGGGCTCATCCATAAGAATGAGCCGTGGTCTGGTGACCATGGCGCGGGCAATAGAAACACGCATTTTCATGCCGCCAGAAAGCTCGCGCGGGTAGCTCTTTGCAAAGCCCGATAGGCCAACCACTTCTAGGATTTCGTCGATTTTTTCTTGCACATCACTCTTCTTGATGTGCGACAGGCGCATGGGTAGCCAAACATTATCTTCTACCGTTGCCCACGGCATGAGCGTTGGTTCTTGAAAGACAACACCAAGGTCTTGTCCGCCGGTGCTTTTTTGCCCGGTGTCAGACCACACGATGCGCCCAGATGTTGGCCGCATCAGCCCGGCAATAAGGCGCAGCGCGGTTGATTTACCGCAGCCAGATGGCCCTAACAGGCTCACGAAATCGCCTTCGTGAATATCCAGCGACATATCATCGAGAGCGGTGACAGTTCCGCCAAACACTTTGCCAACATTGCGCAGCGACAGAATTGGCTCAGCGTTTGATTTTATTTCGGCCAAGAAGACGTATCCAAGTGATTTTTAAGGACTGATTATGCCGGACTAAACGGCGCACATTTTATAAAGCGCGCCGCGAAACTGTTGTCTGGAGGAATTGCGGTATTGTTTAAGGACGCAGATCCATGCCTAAACCCTGGTTTACGAACTCTGTTGTATAGGTTGCCGAATAATCGATGCCAGCGCTTACAACGCCAGCGTCAACCATTTGGTTGTAAAATCCGTCGATTACTTCAGCCGTCATCGCGCCAATGCCCAGCTCCAATGCATCACCTGAATCCACGATGCCAAATTCGAGCATCTTCTCAATAGCAAATTCGATCTTGTCAGGTGTCATTTCAGCGTTGTCTGCCATAATCATGGCGTTGGCAGCTTCGTTGTCGCCGTACAGATAATTGTACCAGCCCAAAATTGAGCCATTGACAAAGCATTCCACCACTTCTGGTCTGTTTTCGATTGTGTCGGCCATTGTTTCAATGGTTGTGGCGTAGGTCGCGTATCCTGCATCGGCAATGAGGAACACATTGGGTGTGAAGCCAGCCTCATTCTCAATCACATAAGGTTCTGATGACAGGTAGCCCTGCATGCCCGTGCGCGTATCAGCCAGGAAGGGGGCAGGGTTGAACGTGTAAGGCACGCGTTGCTCATCTGTGAAGCCTTCAGCAGCAACCATCCAGCGGTAATATCCAGCAAACCCGTTGTCGCCGATCAACAACGTAAGGTCTTTGAGATCTTCCCATGTTTCTGCTTCTCCAGGGTGGGTGATAATAACCTGGGGGTGCTTTTGAAAAGCGGCCGCCACAGCGACAACCGGGATGCCCTGCTCTGCAGCCAAGAAAGCGTGCAGCAAGTCGCCACCCATGTGAAAATCGATGCGTCCAGCCAACATAAGAGCGCGATTGTTAACCTGTGGCCCGCCAGTGACGATGGAGACATCTAAACCGCAGGCTTCATAGGTGCCATCAGCAACAGATTGGTAGAAGCCGCCATGTTCGGCTTGGGCGAGCCAGTTGGTGCCAAACACGACTTCTTCCAACGCGAATGCGGGCGAGGCGGCACCGATAGAGACTGCACTGGCTGCAAGGATCGCTGCGTGGCGTTTGGTGAAGATGGAAAGGGTCATGAACGACTCCGTGGTTGGTGGTGTGAGCGCACTACGTGCACCGCTGTGCAGGCGTTAACTTTCTTGATTAGGTGACCTTCACGAAGGGATGTCAACGCAAAATAGCCCAAAATTTAGCCGCTTGCGCAAGTTGCACGAGCTATAGGCACATTGCCTATCCAATGTGCTTCATAAGCAGGCAATGAAGGGATAAAAAGGCAAAAACAGGAGGATTTCCCGTGTCATTTCGTTCCCTCATTCCCGACAATATGGCACCACCCTTCGCGCGCTATGCCCATGGCGTGGCGATTGAAGGTGGTACGCGCATGGTACGCACCGCTGGCCAACTGGCGATTGCCAAAGATGGATCGATCCCCCTGGGCGCAGAAGCGCAAGCCAAGCTGGTGTTTGAAAACATTGAAGCCGTTTTGGCCGAGGGTGGTTTGGGTAAAAATGATGTCTGCCACTTGTTCGCCTTCGTCACCGCGCGCGCGCACATGGCCGGTTACATGAAGGCACGTGATGCTTGGCTGGCCGACGTGCCAAAATTGCCCGCATCAACGCTCATCATTGTTGGTGGTTTTACCCGCGAGGAGTTTGTGGTCGAGATTGAAGCAACGGCGGTAGCTTAGCTGCGCTACAGCCCTTTAAAGCGTCGCAAAAGCCTCTGGCATGAAGGGCAGATCGGTCGCCTGTGTGTCCGCGCCCGCCGCGGTGAGCATGGCGTGGATTTGGCCGCGATGGTGGGTTTGATGGTTGAAGAAGTGCATGAGCAGGAGCGCGGTTGGTTTGCAGACCTCTCGCCCCAACGTTCCTGAAAACCAACATAGCTCGCCCTGCAACCACGCCTGATCCATTGTTTTGGTCCATTGCAAGATGGCCTGATCCTGCGCCTGCCTGCGTGGGCGATAGTCGTCCCAGCTCGCGGCAAAGATCAGCGAACCTTCAATTCCGCAATTAGGTGCAGGCGAGCCAGAAAACCGGCTCATCCAGAACGTATCGCCCCACAGAAGATGGGAGGCCGTTTGCAGGATAGAGCCGAAAAAAGCGCCCCGGTCTTTCTCCAGCTCAGCAGCGCTGAGGCTGGCCATGGACGATGCCATGTTTTCGTTTTGCCAAGCGTTGTAGTGCGCCATTGTGATGGCGTAGTCTTGCTTGATCATGGGACCTCTTTCTAAAAACAGAATTGCAGTAAGGTGGCCTAGCGCTCCGCCAAATATCCATGCACTGCGGACACCACGACCGAGCCCTCGCCCACAGCCGAGGCCACGCGCTTGACCGAACCTGACCTGATATCACCCACAGCATAAATGCCTGGTAACGAGGTGGCATAGCCTTGCGTTTCAAGGCTCACATCAGCACCAGTTTTGATGAAGCCTTTTTCGTCCAGTCCAATCTGCCCATCTAGCCATTCGGTGTTGGGCGCTGCTCCAATCATGATGAAGAGTGCCTTGCTATCAATGGTCTTTATCTCACCGGTTTGGCGGTTTTTGATGTGCACGACATCAAGGCGACTTTCGCCATCTAGTTTGCTCACTTCGCTTTGAGTCCAGAGCGTGATTGCAGGGTCATTGAGGATGCGCGTGGAAAGATAAGACGACATGGTTTCACCCAAGCCATCACGGCGCACCAACAGATGAACATGCTTAGCATGGCGCGAGAGGAACATGGCGGCCTGGCCGGCTGAATTGCCGCCACCAATGATCACTGCTTCGGTGTTTTTGCAAAACCGTGCCTCAAGTTTGGTTGCTGCATAATATACCCCGTTGCCCTCTAGTCTTTCCAAGTTATCCAGGGGAAGTCGGCGATATTGCACCCCATTGGCTAAGATCACTGAGCGCGTGCGGATGCAGGTTGTGTCATCAAGCTCAACCTCAAAATGGCTGGGTTTACGCCACAGTTTTTCCGCTCGGCGCGGCACCGTAAAACGCCCCCCCAAAATTTTCCGCCTGTACCTCGCCTAGATAGGCAAGGTCAGCGCCCGAGATGCCGCGAGGAAAGCCGAGGTAGTTTTCAATGCGTGAGGAGGTGCCAGCCTGTCCGCCGATAGCGGTATCCTCAATTGTGATGACGCTTAGACCTTCCGATGCGGCATATACCGATGCTGCAAGGCCCGCAGGCCCTGCGCCAACAACCAGCACATCAAACAGCTTGTCGGCCTTGGCTTCCAGATCCAGGCCAAGTGCTGCTGAAACTTCTTGCGGGTGTGGATTGATCAGAACCTCATCTTTGCCAATCAGCGCCAGGCAGTCGGCATCGGGCAGTATGCAATGATGGTTCAGCGCGGCATCCCACCCGTCCTGGCTTTTATCCACGAAACGATGGGGCACATGCGAGCGTGTGGCAAATTCCAGCAACCGCAACGTAGTGCGGTTGTTTGGGTTGCCGATGATGGTAAGGCGGCCTTCGCCCCATTCCATGATCAGACGGCGCCGTGCCGCAAAGGCGCTGACGATCAGATCGCTCATCTCTGGATTTGTGGCGATCAGCTCTCGCAGGTCTTCGTTGCGTATATGGATAATTTCAGACGGCTCAGCATACTCGCCAGCAAAAAAGGTGCGTTGACCCATAAGCATGCCCAACTCACCCACCATGTCGGGCGACTGAAGCGTGACAACTGTGTGCCCGTCCGTCCGGTCAATAATGTCGACACTGCCTGATACTAGATAGGCGAAATCATAATTGTCCTGACCGACTTCAAACATGACATCGCCGGCTTGCCGCACGAGTCGTTCGCCAACACTATCCAGTTGTGCAATCTGCTCACTGGAGAGCTGTGGGTACGCCATACGTTCCAGCTCAGACTTCGGCTGGGCATTTTGCGGGTTGCGCGTTGTAATCGACATGTTGTTAGCCTTGGTCAGGTGAGGGCAATGCTCTATGTCGTGCTTACGCACACGAAAAGAAAGAGCACCTATGCGCTATCTGCACACAATGGTCCGCGTGATCGATATTGATGCGAGCCTCAACTTTTACTGCAACCTTTTAGGAATGGTAGAAATTCGCCGCCGCGACAGTGAAAGTGGGCGGTATACCAATGTCTTTCTGGCGACCCCAGAAGACAATGAAGCCGCACCGACGGGCACGATTCCGAAGCTGGAGCTGACTTACAACTGGCCCGCGCAGGACGGGTCCGTTGAAAGCCTGTCCGGTGGTCGTAACTTTGGTCATCTGGCCTATGGCGTCGATGATATCTATGCATTTTGTCAGAAGCTTCAGGATGGTGGCGTAACGATAAATCGCCCGCCGCGTGATGGATATATGGCGTTTGTGCGCTCCCCAGATGGGGTTTCAATTGAGCTTTTACAAAAAGGCGATCCGTTGCCCGCCCAGGAACCTTGGGCCAGCATGGCGAACACTGGCGAGTGGTAGGCCACAAAACAGATTATCTGGTTATCGGTGGAGGTATCGTTGGTCTCTCCACCGCGATGCAGCTTGCCAAGGCAAACCCTGGCGCAACCGTGCGTGTTTTGGAAAAAGAGAACCAGCTCGCTGCACACCAGACCGGCCACAATTCCGGCGTCATCCATGCCGGTGTGTACTATGCGCCTGGCAGCCTAAAGGCGCAATTTTGCCGGGCGGGTGTTGATGCGACCATCGCGTTTTGTACACGCCATCAAATACCGTTTGAGCAATGCGGCAAGCTGCTTGTGGCGACCACCGAACTTGAGCTTTCGCGCATGGATGCGCTGGAAGAACGCTGCATTGCCAATGGGCTTAATCCTTTGCGTCTGTCGGCGGAGGAATTGAAAGAACGCGAGCCCAACATCATCGGGCTGGGTGCGCTGTTTGTGCGCGTCACCGGCATTGTGGATTACCCTGCCATGGCGCGGGCTATGGCGCGTGAACTGGAAGAGCTGCGCGGCGTTGTTGAGCTGAACTGCACCGTGACAGGAATTGCGGAAGGGCCGGACCTTGTGTCTGTGGCGACGACCAAGGGCATCTTTGAGGCCAATCAGTTGGTTGTATGCGGCGGGTTACAGGCGGATCGCCTAGCCAAGATGGCGGGGCTGGATGTCGACTTTCAGATTGTGCCGTTTCGCGGCGAATATTACCAGCTTAACGCGCGCCATAACGATATCATCAAGCACCTGATTTATCCGATCCCTGATCCTAGTCTTCCGTTCCTAGGCGTGCACCTCACCCGTATGATCGACGGCACGGTGACGGTTGGCCCCAATGCCGTGCTTGGCTTTGCGCGTGAAGGTTACACCAAGGGGTCGGTTGATATGGGCGATGTACTGTCGATGATCGGCTTCAAAGGCTTCTGGAAGGTGATGGGCAAAAACCTGAAATCTGGCATCACTGAGTTTCGCAATTCGCTCTCAAAGGCGCGCTATCTCAAGCTCTGCCAGAAGTACGCGCCGGGGCTGACCCTTGAGGATTTGGAGCCATATCCGGCAGGCATACGCGCACAAGCGGTGATGGCCGATGGCACGCTGGTGCATGATTTTTTGATCCGCAAAAGCGCCCGCACGCTGCATGTCTGCAATGCGCCATCACCGGCAGCCACATCATCGCTGCCCATTGGTGCGCATCTGGTCAGTCTTGTGGCTGAGCAGAAGACGCTTCTGCTTGAAGAGACTGTTCTTTAAGCAGTTCCAGCGGAACCCCGCCGCCTGTCAGCGCTGGGATAACTCGCAGCGTGATGATCTGATAGGGTCGCACATCCAGCTCAATATGGTTGTGGCGCACCGGTATAGGCTCCTGCACGTCCTCCAGCAGGCTGCAGCGCTGAACGGCGGCCACATCGAAGCCGAACTGCACCACCACCGGCCCGCGCTCGCGGCAGTTCTCGTAAAGCCGCATGATGATGCCATTGCCATCCTCGGCCTTCTTGATGGTCTCGATGATGAGATTGGATTTGTGCGCCATCGCGAAGTGCCGCCATGCGCTGTGCCCTCCCTGTGAGGTGACGGGTTTGACGATCAACGGGTTGTTGAGATCATAGGCTGCGCGCGGCACTTCGCGTCGCCAATCGCCCTCATGGGGCAGCAGCGCATAGGTCATGTGGTGCACGCCCTGATCGGCAATCGGATCGGGCATAGTGGCCGATTTTAGCAGCGAGAGCCGCATGACATTGTGGTGAATGTCGTAGCCATATTTGCTGTCATTGAGCAGCGCCACGCCATAATTGCCTTCCGACAGATCCGCCCATTTTTGAGCGGCACTTTCAAAATGCGCATAGTCCCAGCTGGTGTTGCGGTGGGTGGTGCGTTCCATGTTACCGAACTGGATGTCGTAGGTAGCTGTCGGCGAAAGGATTGCCACGGGGAACGCAACCTTCAACAGCGTGTGCGTCTCATTCCAGTCCACGGTGGTGTCGAAGTCGATGCGCTTGGAGCGATGGTCCAGCGAGATGCGCTGGGTAATGGTGGAACTGCGGAAAGTGCGCTTGATTTCCAGCGTCGCGCGCAATGGCCCGTTTTCGATCACCTGCATCGATAGCAGGCCTTCAATGATGTCGCAGCGGTCCTCATAATAGATGTCGATGTCCCAGGCGTCCCACACCACTGGGCGATCCTCAAAGGCAAGCAGGCGGTTGCCGGTTTTGCCCGCTTCAAGCACTTCGCGCTTGGCTTTTTTGTCCCAGATAGACGCGATTTCACCGCCCTGATCGAACACCACTTTGAGATCAAAATTTTCCAACACCGCACCCTCTTCGGTGAGGGTGGTAGACAGCCCCGTGTTGGGATTGGCGGGGGCTGCGGTGGGGCCAAGGGCGATCACCGAATAGGGCTCGATGATGGGTGTTTCGATCAGCGTTCCACCTTCGACGGGCTGGGTGAGCAGGCTACGCTCGTCGCGCAAATCCATGATTCCGGTGTCGAGCGTCTGCTTGAGGAAGCCTGTGCGCCCGCCACCAAAGGGCTGGGCGTTGATGACCATTGCGGAGGTTTCCTGCGGCATCGACTGCGCCAACGCTTTAATGGCTTCATCGCGTGCTGCGGTCACATTATGGCGCACCTGCGCGTAGTCGGCCATCGTCTCATCGTACACGTCGGTGATGGAGGAGCCGGGTAGGATATCGTGAAACTGGTTGAGCAGCACCAGCTCCCATGCCTTGCGAAGGGTGGCGGCTGGGTAGGTGTATCCGGTGGCAAGCTCGGCCAACGCGCCGATAAATTCGGCCTGGTGTAGCAATATCTCGCACTTGCGGTTGTGCCATTTGGCGCGGGCCTGGCTGGTCAGCGTGCCCCTGTGCAGCTCCAGATAGAACTCATTGTTCCATGTGGGCACGTCGGCGACATTGGGGTCGTTCTCAGCGTTCTCAAAGAACTCACGCACGGTGCCCGGGCGCAGCTTTGGCGTGCCGGGTATTTGTTGATAGGCGTGCATGGTGTCAATAAGATCGCGGGTCGGCCCGCCGCCGCCATCGCCATAGCCATAGGCGATGATGAGCTCGCTATGGGTGGGTTTCTGGCGAAAATTCTCCCATGTTCCGAATACTTCCTGCGCGGTTAGCTCCGCCTTATAGGTCGTGGCGTGGGGTAGGTATTGCACCTTTCGCGGCGTTGTGAGGAAGTGCGCCATCACCTTGGTGCCATCCAGCCCCTGCCACCACATCAGCTGGTGCGGCATCTGGTTGTACTGGTTCCAGTTAAGTTTGTTGGTGACGAACCATTTGAGACCTGCCTCAGCCATCAGCTGGGGCAGTGACCAGGTGAAGCCAAACGTATCGGGCAGCCACAGCACGGGCGTTTCAGCCTCTGCGCCAAATTCTTCGCGGAAGTAGAGGCGGCCATACACAATCTGCCGGGCCAGCGCCTCGGCACCGGTGATCACACAGTCTGGCTCCACCCACATGCCGCCCAGCACTTCCCAGCGACCTTCCTGGATGCGCGCGCGCATGCCTTCATGGATGTCGGGATAATCCTCTTTGGTGAACTGATACTGCAGCGGCTGGGATTGGCTGAATGTGTAATCAGGGTAGGTGTCCATCATCTTCAGCACGTTGGCGAAGGTGCGTCCGCATTTGCGGCGGCTCTGATCCACTGTCCACATATAGGCAAGGTCCATATGGGCGTGGCCGATGGCCAGTATGTCCACATCCAGCGGCTGGCCGCCCTGGGCGAGACCGTCTTTCAGCACGGCGAGAGCGCCCGCCACGGAGGCATAAAAGGCCTCGCCACCGACTGGGTCGCGCGTATCGAGCGTCTTGAAGGCAGCGTCGAGGCTTTTCAGGATTGCGTTGCGCGCAGTGGAGGTTTCCGGTTGCTCGCTCACCACATCCAGCGCGGTTTTGGCGAGGCGATAGAGCTCACGCGTCGGCAGATCGATCTCCACCAGCGAGCACTCCTGCATGAACAGTTTGTCTTTGGCGTTGGGGTTGGGCGGCCAGCCGGAAAGTCCGGTCCAGCCGTGCAGGGCAATGTCGTGCTCTTGACCGTCGTTCACGCGGTCAGGCAGGAACAGCTCGTGGTGGTGGCGATCCACCGAGGCTTCGTGCTCGCCATCGATATAGGCCAGTGCCTCGGGATGGGTGAAGATGTCGCCGGCTACGCCCAGCGGCAGGTGCAGTGCAATGGGCCCCGTTTCGCCCCACCCTGGTGGTACCGACACCCGCGTACGCATTACAAAGTCGGTCGTCCAGGTGCCCCAATAGCTATCAAACGGGATCATCTCCCAGTCGCTGAAGTCTATGCCAGCTTCCACCGGTGCTTTGGCCAGCGGGCCGGAAAGTGCCTTGTAGGCAAAGGGCATGATGGGCTGTTTGCGGCGGTAAACCAGCGGCGCGATGAGTTTGAGGCGGGCGGCGATTTTCTCAACCGTCCAATAGATGCTGTGTTTCATAGAATATGGACCGTGCCCCTAAGGGCGGTGTGGGTCAGAAAAAGGGTCTAACGTCAAAGGGCGTTCAGTAGAAATGGCGCGGCTTTGACATTACCAAAGCCGCGCCAGTTGAAGCAGTCATTCATGCCGTATGCCGGGAGGCCACATGCAGCGATGCTGCCGCTTCAGACGTGGGCTAAGCTGCACTGGAGAGCTTGTCCGGTATGGTAAGATCAAAGCCAGGAACCTGCCCGCGGAACACGGTTTGCGTGTTCTTCGACAATGTTTCCAGAGTTTTCACATCATCATCAGCCGAGGCACTTTCACCCCAGGGGCGGCTGACATCTGGCCAGGGGATCGAGTCGATCAGCAGCTGCGTGTACGGGTGCTGCGGATTGCCGATCACATCCTTGGGCGGGCCAGCTTCAGCTATGTGCCCGTGGTAGAGCACAATCACATAGTCTGACACGTGATAGGCAGTCGCCAGATCGTGCGTGATGTAAAGAATGGAAATGCCGTACTGATCCTTAAGGTCGTAGATGTTCTTCAGGATCGTGGCGCGCAAACTGGCATCCACCATGGATACTGGTTCGTCTGCAATCAGCAATTTGGGTTCCAACATCAGCGCGCGAGCCACAATGAGGCGCTGGCGTTGGCCGCCCGATAGCTGATGCGGGTACCGGCGCAGCACCTGGCCGGGATCAAGGCCCACAGCGGTGCATGCCTCAAACATCTTCTCTTCGGTGTGGCTGTCAGACTTGGCAAAGCCGAACCGCTTGAACGGGAACCGCAGGGCGTGGTCCACCCGGTAAAACGGGTTGAAGCAGGCATAGGGGTCCTGGAAAACTGCCTGCACCGACTTGCGGAAGTCAAGCCGCGCGCCTGGCCCCATCTTGTTGATGTCTTTGCCCTCAAACATCACTCGGCCACCCGATGGCGGTGTGAAGCCCAGCATCATGTCGCCCATGGTGGATTTACCAGAGCCGGACTGACCCACGATGGAGATGATTTTTGGCACCTCGCCATCCAGCTTGAACGACATGGGCTGCACGGCGGTGACATCGCCATAGCGTTTGGTGACGGCATCAAACTGCAACAATGGTTCGGAGCCTGCCGAGCGGTTGATAGGGGGAGCGCCGAGGCTTTGCGTATCTAAAAAGCTTTCGCCGCCCACCAGCGGTACAGAGGAGATAAGCTGCTTTGTGTAGGGGTGCTTGGGGCTTTCGATGATCTGTTTCACCGTGCCGTGCTCCACCAGCTCGCCGTCTTTGAGAACCGCCAGCTCGTCCACGCTTTGCGCCATCAGGCCCATATCATGGCCAATCAAGATTAGCCCGGAGCCGATCTTGGCCTGCACCTCTTTCAGCGTCTGCATGACATGGCGCTGCGTCACCACATCCAGCGCGGAGGTGGGTTCGTCGGCAATAATGAGTTCAGGGTTGAGTGACACCCCCAGTGCGATGCACACGCGCTGCTTCATGCCGCCGGAAAGCTCGTGCGGGTAGAGCCGCCCGACATGGCCACCAAGACCAACGCTGGCCAAGCAATCGTCGGAGCGTTTTTTCAACTCTGCGGTGGAGACTTTGCCCTCATGAGCGCGCACCGCATCCCATATCTGGTCTTCAATGCGCATGATGGGGTTGAGCGAGTTCATCGCCCCTTGCGGGATATAACTCACCCGCGACAGGCGCGTGCGGCGCATCTGCTCCTCGCCCAGATCAAGTATCTCGGTATCGCCAAGCTTGATGGAGCCTTTCGACACGATGCCTGGCGCGGCCAGCATCTGCATCACCGCCAGCGCCGTGGTTGTTTTGCCGGAGCCAGACTCGCCAATAAAGCCGACGCGCTTGCCCTCATAGATAGCAAGATCAAGGTTGCGCACCGCATGGACGAGGCCAGCAGAGGTTGGGAAGTCAATACAAATGTCCTTCAAGGTAAGGACAACTTTGCCAGATTGTTCAACAGCCATGGTTTCGTCCTTACACTTTGCGCAAGCGCGGGTTAGAGACTTCATCCAGCCCCAAATTCACCAGCAACAGCGCGATGAACATGATCGCCAACAGGGCTGTCGGTAGGCCCCACCACCACCAGAGGTTCTGGATGAGCGCGCCGGAGTTGATGGCGTCGTAGATCACGCGGCCAAGGGTCGGGATGCGCTGTGGGCCAAGGCCAAGCACTTCCAGCCCGACGGCGGTTACGATGGCCGTGGTCACGTTGGCGATGAACGAGCCAAACAGATACGGCACAAGGTTCGGCATCATTTCTCGGAACATGATATGCATGGTCGATGCGCCAGAAAGCTGGGCCATTTTTACATAGCCAGATTCGCGCATGGACAGCACTTGCGCCCTGATGAGGCGCGTGGGCGATTGCCACATGAAGCCTGCAATCAACACCGACATCATCAGCAGCGACACATCACCAAAGGCCGACTGGAAAACCACCAGGATCAGCAGCGGTGGGATGGTGATCATCACATCGGAAATGATGCGGATCACATCATCGGTGCGCCCGCCAATGAAGCCTGCCGAGAAGCCCAGAAAAATGCCGGTGGACATGCCTATCAGCGAGGCAATTGCCCCGATCATCAGCGTATTGGGCGTGCCGACGATGAGCAGTGCCATTAGATCACGGCCAGCACCATCCGTGCCCAGCGGAAACTCGCCAACGCCCGGTGTGCCGCGCAGGTTTTCAAAGCCCAGCGGTGGCAAGCGAAGCGGCGTGGAGCCAGTGAACACAAGCTCGGTGTTCCAGATCAATTGGCCGATAAAACCCATAATGACGATGAACAGCAGGATAAAGATGCCCCAGAGAAGTTTGGGGTTGAGCCATGGATTGTCGAACCGGTTGAAGCGGCCACGCGCAGTTGAGGTATCGACAACGCCAGCGGCTTCAGAATCTGTGGTTGGGGTGAGTTTTGTATCGGTCATCTTATCCACCCTTCTGCGTTGATTGGCGAATGCGCGGATCAATCAGCGGATAGATAAGGTCCACGATAAACACGCTGGCAGCTGTCATCAAAATGATGATGAAACTGACCCCTTGGATGACCGCGAAATCCTGATCGAGGATCGCATCGTAGAGCAGCTTGCCCATGCCATTGTAGGAGAAGATACGCTCCACCAGGATCTGGCCAGAGACGAGCAGACCAATCTTTAGGGCGAACGCTGTGACCTGCGGCAGGATCGCGTTGCGCACCATGTATTTATACAGGATATAGCGCGGTTTCAGCCCTTTGGCCTTGGCCAAGTTCACATAGTCCTCGCCTTGCACGGTGATCATCAGCCCGCGCATGCCCAACGTCCAGAACCCGAACGTCACCAGGATAATGGAAAGTGCGGGCAGCGTGCCGTGATAGGCAACGGACTGGATGAACTCGAACGTCCAGCCCGGTTCCACATTGATGCCGTATGATCCGGTGAGCGGGAAGAAAATCTCGTTGCCAGTCCATTGCCGCATCTTGATGGAGAACAGGTACAGCAGCAGTAGACCCGACAGGATGGGGGGGATGGCGGTGAAGATCATCATACTGGGTATGACGACTTTCCAGATCTTTGGCGTGCGCTCCCACACCATGAATGCGCCAAGAGCGTTGCCAATAAAGAAGGTGATGATGACGGACAGGATCATCAGACCCAGCGTCCAAGGCAGAGCTTGCCAGATAAGGGCCGCCACAGGGGTGGGGAAGCTGGCCGCAGATAGGCCAAAGTCAAAGGTGAGAATGGAGCGAAGATAGAGTAGGTACTGCACCCAAAGTGGCTCGTTCAAGCCAAAGCGCTCACGCAGCTGCTCCAAGATTTGCTCTGAGCCAGCAACAAACGCACCGCCCGATGCCATGCGGCCTAGCATTACCTCTGCTGGGTCAACCGGCGACAGGCGCGGGATGATCCAGATCAGCGTTGCCGCAATCCAGACCGTAATGACGAAGGTGATCAGGCGGTTGATCACATACTCGCGTGGAATGCCGCCTCCCGATGAGCCACTCATGGCCATGCTCCCGATTTTTGTAAGCTCCGCTTTTTCGTGCGGATACAAGAAGGGCAGGTCACGCTACCGCGCGACCCGCCCCTTTATCGTGCCGAACTACTCGGCTTTTTCCAGATTGTGGATGATCTGATGGGCAGATCCCCACCAAAAAGCTGGGTGGTTGTAGTTGTTCTCAGCCGTAGGCCAGCCGGTCCAATAGGTGGTGTTGAACGGCAGAAGATTTGCTGCCTGCACCAGCGGTACGAACGGCACCTCAGCTGCTAGTTAGCCGTGGGCCTCAGCCACCATGTCGACAATCGCTGGATCGCCAATTGGCATCGTGCCCATGGCTTGCACGATTTCCGTGTAAGCAGCCGTCGCGTCAGTGTCCCAGCGACCGGTGTTGTTGAAGCCTGGGGCACGTTCACCAATTGGTGCGATGGTCGCGTTGGTATAGCGGTTCATAGACGCCCAGGGTTCGTTCACCGAGCCACAGGACAGCCATGAGTAGCTCATGTCGTAGCCACCAAGTGGCAGCACTTCGCCCCAGAACACAGAGTTTTCCACCGGTACGGCTCGTGCAGACACACCGGCGCGGTTCAGCTGTTCCACGATCACATCAATGGTGCGCGTATACTCAGCCGATGCTGAGTTCACATGTATGTTGGCCGTCAGGTTTTCGCCGTTCAGCTCATAGATCCCATCATCATTCATCACATAGCCAGCCGCTTCGATGAGCGCCTTCGCGCCTTCCACATCAGCTTCGGCGCTGAAGCCGTTGCCTGCGGCCTCAATGGCATTAATGAACGGGTCCATCGCGCCGTACTGCACAAACATCGTGCGGGAGGCTTGCGTGGTGCCTTCATAGGCCACATTCACGATCTGATTGCGATCGATCAGCATTTCCACCGCACGACGCATGTCCGCATTGTCCCATGGGGCAACGGTTGTGTTGAACTCCATTTGACGGGCGCAAGGATCTGGCCAGGCATAGGGCAGATCATCAAACCAAGCGATCATGTTGGGGTTCTGGAAGCCCATCGCCTCAAATGTGCCAAGGGTTACCGCCTGGGCCGCATCCATCTCATTAGCGACCATAAGCTGCGCGCGATTTTCTTCGCCGCCAGACTCAAGGAAGATAACGCGCAGTGGCTCGGGTAGGTCCATGAAGCCAGATGCTGCGCCCCACCAATCATTATTGCGATCCCATATGGCGCGGTTTGTGGCCATGGATGTTAGCGAGTAGGGCCCTGTCCCAATTGGTGGGTTGAAAGCGAATGTCGCTGGGTCGTCTGCGGTACTCCATACATGCTCTGGCATGATGAGGAATGAACCGAAAATGCGGTTGGCAAAATTCTCCAGAATGAAACGCGGATTGGGCGAAGTGAGTGTGAACCGCACCGTGCTGTCATCCACCTTCTCAACGCTTGCAACCTGCGCGCGAATGGATGCTGCTTCACGCTCAGATAGGCCTTCATTATCAAGGGCCATCTGGACGGTGAAAACCACATCATCAGCGTTGAAAGCTTCGCCATCTGACCATGTTACGCCATCACGGAGGGAGACTGTCCATTCGTCTTGCGCGTCATTGGCTTCAAAGCCAGTTGCCAGCCATGGTTCAATGTCGCCGGACTCGTAATTCAGGATGAAGAGCGGCTCCCACATGGTTTGGTGGGCACCATGTTGCCGTTTCACGCCGGGGGTAAAGGGATTGAAATTTTCAGGATCGCGAATGGTGCGATCAATGTCGAAGATAACAGTGTCTTGGCGCGGAACGTCCTGTGCAAAGGCCACGCCGGTAAGTGCGACAGCAAAGGCGGTGCCTGCCAGCAGGCTGGCTTTAAAATGGTTCATAGTTTCCTCCCGTTGAACCCGATTGTCATTGTTTGCGGAAGCCTTTTTGGAGAGACTTTGCCGCGTGCATGCAAAGGTATTTTTTCTTTTAGATAAGTCCAGAATGAATACGAATGCAAGGGTCTAAATATTACAATTTAATTCCTTTAAGAGATTGAAAAAGCTAAATAATATGGAAAATTTACACACGCCAAAACCCGTGAAAAGCACTTCTATTTCACGGGTAAAAAAGGCGCCATGCGCCGGTCTGTTGGCCCGCCTTACCGAGCGTAGTCCATCACAAGAACGCGGGTTGAAGCCGGTATGCTCCCAGGGGTGATTTTGGCTTCATGCGAGAACGCAAAATCCACGTCCTCATCAGCGTAGTAGGATAGAAAACTCTCTATCCACATCGTGTTGCGCGGTTTGTAAGTGAGTGTGCGAAAATGCATTGGGATGACGATTTTAGGCTTCATTTTCTTGATCATCGCATCAAGGTCGGGAAGCTCAATGGTTAGATAGCCACCTGCCAATGCCAGTAAAACATCAACATCTTCAAAGAATGCCATTTGTTCATCATTGAGCGGATTACCGACATCGCCCATGTGGGCAATTTTCAAGCCATCCATCTCAAACCGATACATACCGTTCTGCCCGGGAACACCGCGCGGATGATGCTCCCACTCTGCCGCTTCTATGGCGCGCACCGTCATACCTGCCGCACGGGATGTTCCGTCATGATCAACAGCAATATCAAGCGCGTTAAGGACAGCTGGATCACCTCTAATAAGGTCGGCCCGACAGTGGGCCTGATCATCATGGGAGGAAATGATAACAAGGTCTGCCGGGTCGATAATTGGGGCATAACCAAGAAGGTCTGGCGTGTACGGATCGGTGATCACGGTTTTACCGGTGCTTTCGCCCTCTTCGCCCACCAGTCGAAAGGCAGCTTGTCCGTACCATGTTAACTGCATGGCGCTGGTCCTTCTGCTTGCTGGCTGTGATTTTGTGAGCCATGCGTACTGGTCACCGTAGGAATAAGCACGCACATATGCGGTCTTGAGATGCGCCTCGGTGCCGAATTGAAGGAAAGCCTATGTCCAGCGAGCCGACCCCACTTATTGCTGCAATTGCCATCGTTTCTGTTGTTGCTGGCGGCATTGCTATTGCAACTCAAGCGCCGATTAACGCCACGTTGAACCGCTCGATTGCTGATCCACTGCTTGCTGCGACAATCTCGTTTTTTGTCGGTTTTGTGTTCTTGCTGGTGTTCTGGCTTCTTTCTATCGCCATACGTGGCCAAGGCTTCATTGCGCCCGATATAAGTGGCTTGCCATGGTGGGCATGGATCGGTGGCACGCTTGGCACCGTCTATGTGCTGGCTGCGCTGTGGAGCGTGCCAAAAATTGGCGTTGTTACTGTCGTCGCAGCGGTCGTCTTCGGTCAACTTGTCGCCGCGCTGATCATTGATGCCAACGGCTTGTTTGGGCTTGAGGCTAAGGCCATAACACCGGCGCGTGTTGCTGCGGTGGTCATGGTGATGGGCGGGCTTCTGCTGTCTAAGTTCTAGTGCCACGGGATTAGTTTCCCCCCACATTACGTGGGCCATCTTTTGGCTCGAACACATTACTTGGCGGCCGGTCATGATGCTTCCAGGTGCCAGTTGGATCCTCGCCTCTTGCGATAATGGCCTCTATGCCGTTTTTCCACTGCGCGTCGGTGATCGTTACTTCAGGCGGGCAATAGCGAATTGTGAGGCCGCAGCGGCGGCGATCGGAGCGATTGGGCAATGATCCGTGCGCCAGCATATCGGCGTGCATTGAAAACTCGCCAGCGTTTAAATTGTTGGAAAAGGGCGCGCCCATGGCGTCGGTGCCCACCAGTTCTTTGTTGAGCACATTGCCATCGCCAGCTGCGCGCCAGGCAAGCTCCCCTTTGTCGTGCGTGGCCGGAAGAAAGCGCATGGCTGAGTTGTCTTCATCTGTGGCATCAATGGCCAGCCACACCGTTACCGTGCGCGCAGGCGACAGAGACCAGAAGCCTGCATCTTGGTGCCAAGGTACGGTCTTGGGGTCGCCGGGTAGTTTGGCGAAAAAATGTGAGGCCCAGCAGATGATATTGGGGCCAATAATATCTTCCACATGATCTAGGATCACTGGATTGGTGCACAGATCCCAAACGCCTTTCAGCCGAGCCTGAAAACAATTGACGGCATAGCCGCCATCTGGGCCAGCTTGCGCAAGCAGCGTATCAAAATAGTCAAGGTTCTTGCTGGCGCCGTCCTCACTGAAAGCTTGCAAGCCAGTGATGAAACCTTGCGCGTTGTAGTGCGCAATCTGAGCTTGCGTTAGGCGCTTGGGCGCAGGCGTTACCACCGGCGCAAACGCCAGATCGGGTGTTGAGGAATATGTGCGAGCGCTGAGCATCTTCACGTGCCTTGCTTGTGCGTTTCCGATATCAACGCTATCTTGCTCAGGCTGATCATTCATTGCCATGATCATGCTAATTATTGTGGTATTTTGATATTTATGATCGAACGACGTATCCTATCCAGCTACCTTGGCGCAGGTGAAGTGTTTCATTTGGCACGGCGGACGCTTGCGCCTCGTGGCAAAGGGCGCGCGGCTATGGCGCCCCATAATCACGATTATCATGAACTTTTTTGGATTGAATCAGGGCGCTTGCTGCACCGTGTGAATGGCCTTGATTTGATGATGGAACCTGGCAGTTTGGCGTTCATCCGGCCTGATGATGTGCACGCGTTGCTCCCGCGTGGGGGACCTTCCAACATTGTCAATCTCAGCTTGCCATCGCAGACCTGTGATCACCTTCTGGCGCGGTATGGGGCGGTTTTATCTGGGCAAACGTTTTGGATTGATGGTGTGGCGCCGCACACGGTTTCACTTGGCGCAGAACAGTGG
>JBGCDM010000052.1:0-23688 GCA_045105395.1 Devosiaceae bacterium
GCCCACGGACAGATCAAAGTCGCCCATCACCATCACCACCGTCATGGTGACGGCAACCACCGCCAGCATGCTGATCTGCTGGGAGATGTTGAGCATATTGCGGGCGGTGAGAAACGTATCGGGCAGGGCCAGCGCAAAGAACGCGAACACCAGCAACATGCCTGCTGCGCCGCCATAGCGCTTGATCAAGTGGCTCATGCTGCCGTTGCCTTTTCATCGCCACGGTAAAAATGCGTCAGCAGCGCGCCTTCGGTAAGGCCTTCGCTGGAAATGATATCTGCCAGCACACCATCGCGCATAATCGCAATCCTGTCGGAAAGACCGATGAGTTCCGGCAGGTCTGAGGAGGCAAGAAGGATCGCTTTGCCGCTTTCACTTAACGCTCGGATGATCCTGTAGAGATCAAAGCGCGCACCAATGTCCACACCGCGCGTGGGTTCATCCAGCATCAGCACACTGGGGTCACCGGCCAGCGCCCGGGCAAACAGAACCTTTTGTTGGTTGCCACCTGAAAGCTCAGCACAGGGCTGTTGGTCCGTTGTCATTTTTAGACGGACGTCACTGCCTTGGTTCTCAGCCACCTGGCGCTGGCGTTTCTGGTCCAGGAAAACGCCGGCGCGGGCAAAGCGCGTAAGGTGCGGTAAGGCCACATTTTCACGCACAGAACGGCTCATCATCAGGCCCTCAGCGCGGCGTTCACGCGGAATATAGGCAAGTCCCTGTGTCCACACATCCGCAGGCCTTGTGGCAAGCGCGCGACCATCAAGCAAGACCGTGCCAGCCTCACGCGGTACATCACCGAGCAACGCGCGCAGTAGGGCACCGCGGCCTGATCCAGATAGCCCGCCAATGCCCAAAATCTCACCGGACTGAAGGGAAAAACTTGCCTCCTGTAAGGTGCCCGCGCTCAGGCTCTTAACAACCAGGCTTGGTGTGGACCGGTTTGTTGTGGTGGCAGGCAGGGGTGCAGCACGGGCAGGAAACAGGCCGGACAAATCACGGCCCGTCATGTCGTGGATGATCTGATCTTGGTCGGTTTGCTTGCGCGCCTTTGAGGAGATGAGCTGCCCATCGCGTAGCACCGACACATGGTCGGCCAGCCGCAAAACCTCCGGCATACGATGGGACACGTAAAGCACGCCCGACCCTTGCTGCGTTAGCTCTCCGATGACGGTGAACAAGCGCTCAGACTCCTCGCCTGTCAGGGCCGCGGTGGGTTCGTCCATCACATAAAGCCACGGTTCGCGAGCGACATCATCTTGGATAAGCGTGGCGGCGATGCGCACCAGCATTTGGTCGCCCGCACCTAGCGCCGACATGGGCGCCTTAGGATCGATATGGGTAAGGCCAAGCCGCGCCAGCGCAGACTTGGCAATCGCGTTCAGCGCCCCCCATCGGATCAAGCCAAATCGCGTTGGATAAGCGTGATCCAGGTGCATATTTTCAGCCACAGACAGGCCGCGCACCGGATGCAATTCCTGGTGGATGAAGCGCAGCCCGGCGGACTGCATAGCGCTTGGGCTTGCAGATGGAAGCACAGTTCCTTCAATGGTAATGGTGCCTGCATCTAGTGGCTCCAGCCCAGCCAGTGCGCGAATGAGCGTGGACTTACCCGCGCCATTTTCGCCCATCAGTGCGTGCATTTGGCCAGTGTGCAGATCAAGCGACACAGCATTCAGTGCCTGAACCTTTCCATAGGCTCGACTTATGGCGTTCAGCTTAAGCAATGGCATATATGCGCCTAAAAAAGAAAAGGGGCGCTCGGGTTCATCAAGCGCCCCGTTCGTTTTACCAGTCTACATTGGTGGAGGTGACCAGGCGCGTCGGCACATAAATCACGCGCTGCACCAGCACTTCACCGTCCAGCAAACGGTCGACAGTTTGGGCTGTGGTTTCGCCAATGCCCATAAAGTCCTGGGCAACGGAGGCCTCAAAATTTGTGCCCTCGCGGATCGCATCGCGCGCCTGCGGATTGGCATCAATGCCGGTGATCACAATGCCTTCGCCCTCGCGTCCTGCCGCTTCAATGGCCTGTAACGCGCCAAGGGCAGGCTGGTCCCATGCAGCCCACACAGCGGCAATGCTGCCAGGCTCCGGGTTGGCTGCCAGCAACGCTTCCATCTGCGCGCGGCTATCGGCGATGCCGCCATCAGAAACATCCGGGGTAATGCGGTCTAGCACTTCAATATCGGGGAAGTTGCCGAAGATCGCATCGGCCACCACACCGCGCACCTGCACCGGCGGGAATGGATCAAACGTGAACATGACAATGCCACCTTCACCGCCAATGCGGTTGGCAACATAAACGGCTGTTTCCGTCGCCATCGCGTAGCCGTTGGAGGTGATGTTGGCGGCCACAAGCGGGTCGTTGCCAGCATCCATGCCCACCACGGGAATGCCCGCATCAGCAGCGCTTTGCAGGCCAGCGCCCACTTGGGCTGGGTCGACATTGATCACGATGGCGTCCACGCCCTGCGTCACCACATCTTCCATACGGCTGATAACAGCGGCCACATCACCTGCGGTGTCGATCACGTTCACGGTCCAGCCATTTTCCTCGGCCCTTGCCGTGAAGCCATCGACGTAAAACTGTGTGCCAGGTTGCGAAAGGTAAGGCGTGATAACCGCCACATCTTGCGCAGCGGCTGTGCCAGCCATGCCCATGAAGAGGGCCATGCCGACGAGTGATGCTTTAAACTTCATTTTCTTTTTTCTCCCTTGAGCACCCGGTATAAGGCAGTGGCTTACATGCCAGCCACCAAGCGCGCCGTCTATACGCGTGATGCGAAAGGATGAATCCAGTGACCGCGCAAAATAGCCAGCACGCCTTTATCGGCATTGATATCGGAACCAGCTCGGTCAAGGCGCTGTTGGCCAGTGCTGATGGCACGGTGCTCGATAGTTTTGGCGCGCCCCACGCCATGCAGCGACCTAATGCGGGCTATGCAGAGCAAGATCCACACGTCTGGATGGCGCTGGTGGACCAGGCTTTGGCGCAGTTTGCAGCCTCAATGCATGCAAGCGCTGTGCAAGCGATTGGTATTACCTCGCAGGTCAACACCCATGCGTTTTGCGATGCGCAGCTTCAGCCGTTGGCGAATGCGATCACTTGGCAGGATACCCGCGCAGCGCGCCAAGCCAGCGCATTGGATGCGCGCTTAAGCGAAGCGCAGAAGATCGAGGCGCTGGGCGCGCCCATCCCCATTGATGCCAGCCACGCTTTGTCTCGCATGGCCTGGATGGCGCGCCATAACCCTGAAATTTGGTCCCAAACAGCCCATGTGTTTGCGCCCAAGGATTATGCCATCGCGCAGCTTTCCGGTGTGGCCTGCGCTGATCCGCTGGCTTCCATCGGGTTGGTGGGTACAGATTTCACCTATGCTGATGCCGTGCTTGATCTGCTGCCCGGTGCCAAAGCGGTGCTGCCCACGTTAAACGACCCGCTGGCCATTGCAGGCAGAGTTGCACAGGGCAAACCCTTTGAAGGCGTGCCGATTGCGCAAGGCACTATGGATGCCTGGGCTGCCATGTTCGGTCTTGGCGTCGCCCAAGAAGGCCAGGCGATGTATCTGTCCGGCACGAGCGAAGTGTTGGGGCTGGTGTCGCAAGCGCGGGCCGGAACCCCGGGCATTGTGGTGTTTCCCGATTGGCGCGGCATCACCCTTCATGCCGCGCCCACGCAGGCCGGCGGCGCATCGCTGGCATGGCTTTCTAGGCTCTTGGGCCGGTCAATCTCCGACCTATCTGAGCTTGCTGCACGTGCTACCATCACCGTGGATAGTCCTCTGTTCTTGCCACACTTAGAGGGTGAGCGTGCGCCACTGTGGGACCCAGCCAGCCGTGGCGGTTTTGCTGGGCTCACCTCGGCCAGCGGGCCAGAAGAGCTTGCAGCTTGCGTCATGGAAGGTGTGGCGTTTTCTGCCCGCATGGGCGTTGAAGCCCTGGAAGAAAGCGGTAAGCAACCCATCACCTCACTGCGCCATGGTGGTGGCGGTGCTAACTCTGATGTTTGGTGTCAGATCAGGGCCAATGCTTTGGGCCGCCGGTTGGAGCGGGTCTCGGTCAGCGAGGTAGGTGTGGCGGGCGCAATCGCAATGGCCAGTGTTGCAAGTGGGCACGCCGAGGATATGGCGCAGGCAACCCGCACGCTCAGCACCATTGGCGCAGTGTTTCAGCCAGAACCGCAAGCGGCCATGCTGGCTGATAGACGATTTGCCGCCTACACAAAACTCTATGCGGCCCTGCGCCCGGTCAGTGATCACCTGGCAAGCTAGCTTTCACCATGGGGCGTTTTGTTCCAATGGTGCGGGCGGCGAATAAGCTCCCACAGCGCCAAAAAACCCGCCAGCGATAGGCACACCCAATAGATCGGGATGGTGAGGAGCGCGGGCAAAATGCCGTGCACACCGCGTCGTTCAGCGCCCACCACGCCCAGCGCAGCCGCTGCCAAATAGCCCAGCGCAAAGTTCGCCATATTGACCGCCAGCAACGCCTGGCCGCTGCCCTGTTGGTAGAGTGAACCGGCAAACCCGCCCAAAACCGCAAGCGTAGAAACCAAGAAAAACGGGTGAATGAGCACCGAGATCAGCACGCCCAACATAATGGTTTGAAAGGCAGTAAAGCCTTTAAAGCCAAGCTCACCAAACAAGCGCAGCGGATGGCGCATATGCACCAGCCAGGTTTGCCACCAGCCTTTAAACCAGCGTGCGCGCTGTTTAAGCCAGGGTTTAAAGCGCACTGGCGCTTCCTCAAATGTCGTCGAGGCGATGGTTTTGGTGGTGTAGCCAAGGCGTGCCAGCCTCACCCCAAGGTCAGCATCCTCCGTTACATTATAGGGATCCCAGCCACCTGCGTGCAGCAGCGCAGCACGGGGAAAATGGTTGGATGTGCCACCCAGCGGTATAGGCAGCTTCATACGTGAGAGTGCGGGCAGAAACGCATCAAACAGCGCCATATATTCCAGCTCAAAATGGCGAGTAATAAAGTTGGCCGAGCCATTGGTAATGTTCAACGCCGCCTGTACGCAGCCGATGGGTGCGGTGTCTTTCTTGCTGGCATCAAAAGCCGCCACAGCTTTGCGCAACTGATCTGGCTCGGGCCGATCTTCGGCATCATAAATCGTCACATAGGTGCCACGCGTGAGTGGTAGCGCAAAATTGAGCGCCTTTGGCTTGGTGCGTGGCTGAGAGGGCGGCACCGCAATCACTGCGATATGATCGGGCAAGGGCTGGGCGTTTAGGGTCTCCAAAGTGCTCGCATCATCAGCTTCAGCCAAGATCAAGATGTCCAGCTTATCGGCGGGATAATCCAGCGCTGTCATCGCCGCAATAAGGTGTGGCACCATTGCCGCCTCATCATAAATAGGTACCAGCACCGAATAGGGCGGCAGCGCATCATCACTCGTGCGGTGTTTGAGAGTGCGATAGCGAGCCGCATTAGGCAGCGGCGTTAGCACCGCCATCACGCGGATCAGCCCCACCGATAGATAAAAGAAGGCAAAGGCTGCGTTGAACAGCAACAGCAGGCTGTGGGTTTGAACCACGCCCCAAGCTACAAAAACCAGGCCAAACAGAACCAAAGCGATAGCCTGGCTGCGCACCAGCGTTTGCTTGGCGCTCATGCCAGGTTGGCGGTTGATGAGGTGGGTGAGCGCAAAGCTGGTCAGGCGCTCTTTAAGGCCCTGCGCCCACATGGCTTGTATCTGGTTGCGCGGAGCAAGGAACAATCTGTCTTTGCTCATCGGATGATGTGTGTTGAGCCGCGCGATCAATGTGCGGGCATGCGGTGTGTCCTCATACACTGCGCCGCGCTGACCATCTGGCGTGCGCAGCGGCACATAGCGGGCGCTGTGCGCCAACCCCCGCAGGCCATCTTTCGAGACAGGCAGATCCATTTGCCAGCTTGGCTTGGCTTTGCGCGGTGAGGTTTGCTTAGAGCTAGATTTGTCCATCGGCGGTTCTGGTTCATCGCCCCAGCCCAACGGACTTTCGCTATCGCCAGTGTTCAGACCAACTGACGATGCGAGAAAAGGGTCATTGGGGCGATCCATGGTGCCAGCCTGCAACCTGCGCGCGAAGTTTGCACAGTGTCTGCAATAGGGTGGTCCGGCTATCGGGGGATTACCCATCCGTGTCAGGTGTCCTTGGGTTAGGACCGGTCGCCAAGCGATCAAATTGCCTGTTTAAGGATTGGCTATGGGAGGGTATACCCTGCGCAAGCTTTGCAATGTTTGGATTACCGTGCGCCCATTTTTACCCATCTTTGCCGCTCTTTGCCTCACGCTTAGCTCGCCTGCCTGGGCGCAGACTGAGGATAGCGCGGCCGCGCCTGACCAGGATGCTGAAACACCCGCTGTTATTCCAGACGAGCCAGCCGGGCTTTCTAACCTGCGCTTCATTAATCCACGCGCCCGCACCACCTTGCCAGAGCCCATGCCAGGGCCGGTGCTGCGCTTTGTGGTGGCCGATGACTATCCACCCTTTGCCTTTATCGATGGGGCTGGCCGGTTGGCCGGTATGCATATCGATTTGGTGCGCGGTGTGTGTGCGCAGCTTGACCTGCCGTGCACGCTGCAGGCGCGTCGGTTTGATCAGGTGCTTGGCGCGGTGGACGAAGACCCAACCAATCTTGTGCTCGTTGCAGGGCTTGCGGTGAGTGATGAAATGGCGCGCCAGCTTACTTTTTCACGGCCCTATTATCGCTTTGCAGGGCGTTTTGTGGCGCGCTTTTCAACGGCCTCACAAGATGAGGATTGGATGGGTGAGGCGCTTGTGGGCGTGGTGCAAAACACCGCCCATGCTGCCTTTCTGCGCGATGTTTTTTCCGATGTGGCGCTGGAACTTTTCCCCACCCAGGCAGCGTTGTTGCGTGCGCTACGCCAAGGAGATGTAACCCATGGCTTTGGCGATGGCGTGGATTTGGCTTTCTGGCTTGCAGGCGAGCAGTCTGGCCAGTGCTGCAACTTTGTTGGCGGGCCGTTTTATGCGCGTGATTATTTTGGTGAGGGCTTGGCCTTTGCCATCCCGCAGGGCCAGCCAGAACTGGTGCAGGCGCTAAATGCAGCGCTCGCACGGCTTGAAAACTCCGGCGATTTGGAGCGCATTATGCTGACGGCGTTTCCGCTGGACCCGCTCGGTCAGTAGCGCTCTTTCCCTCAGCCAACGGGTCAGGCACATCCACCTTAGCGTAGGTGCGAAACGGCAGGATCAAGCTCCAAAACAGACCGGTTGGTGCACGGTCCTGGTGTTCAGCCAGGCCAATCGTCATGCCTTCCTGACCCATTACCGGCTCAGCTGTGTACACCCCAAAAACCCGGTCCCAAAGCGATAGATTAAAGCCGTAATTGGTGTTGGTTTCCCGCTCAATAATCGAGTGGTGAATGCGATGCATATCCGGCGTCACTACAAATGGGCGAATGATACGATCCATCCATAGCGGCAGCTTAATGTTGGAATGGTTGAACATGGCCATCCCATTGAGGATGATCTCAAAGATGAGGACCGCAATGGCCGGTGCACCCAAAAGCGCGACCAACGCGCCTTTCCACACCATTGACACGATAATCTCCAGCGGGTGAAAGCGCAGCGCACTTGTCACATCCAGGTCCACATCAGCGTGGTGCACCTTATGGATGCGCCATAGCCACGGCCAGTGGTGCGACACCACATGCTCCAGCCACACTGCAAAATCCAAGAACACAATCACAAACAGCACCACCAAAATGGTCGGCACCTCGATGATGTTAAACAGCCCAAAGCCAGCCTGCTCGGCCCACAGCGCAATGCCTACGGCCGCGGCGGGAAAGATGATGCGCAGCATAACGCTGTCCACAATCAGCATGCCCCAATTGGTCAGCCAGCGGCGCCCACGGGCAGGAAAGCGCTCGCGCCGTGGCAGCAGCTGCTCAAACACCGCCATGGCGGTGAAAATGCCGATAAAGGCGGTTAGACGGACAGTGGCTTCAGATAATTCAGGCACATGAACCTCGTTGGAATGGCTTTCCATCTCCATAGCCTAACGCGCGTTCACCGTCGCTTCAAAGAGCTGTGAGGTGCTGACGTGTCGCAGTATTTTATGGAATCCACAAAGGCTTTTTTTACCCTAGCACTTTCCAAATTTTAAACGTGGTTGCGTTACGTCAAGTGCATGTTGATAGGTGTGAAACACGAAGTCATTTTTGCTAAGCTGTTTGTGCTGGGCTTTGTCGCCGTCGGCATGATTCTTGGTTCTGTGATCTGGCTCACCGACCGTATAAACCAGATCGAACGCAATCAAACCGCCGATATGGTTGAGCTATTGGTCCTGCAGACCATCGATCAGGTTGCCCTTTCTACCGCTGACTATTCCCATTGGAATCTGGCCCACCAAATCGTTGTGGCCAAGGATGCTGAGGCTGTATTTGAGCACCTGGGTTCTGGTGCAACCGGTAGCGAGCTGTTTGATCAGATTATCATTCTCGCACCCGATTTAACCGTTGCCCACCTGTTTGATGGTACGGAAAACCCGCTTGAACTGGCAGAGCTTAATGTGTCCAGTTTGCTGCCTTTTCATGCCGAGCTGCAGCGTTATGCGCCGTCAGATTATCAAGTAGCCCAAGGTATCGGTCAGATTAATGGCACCTACGCTGCCATCGCGATGGCTTGGCTCACGCCAGATGAGAATACAGAGCTTGGCGGTGATACGCTGCCGATCATGATCGGCACCAAGCTTTTGGGGGAGGATGCGCTGGCGGCCATTGAACATCTCACTCAAGGCAGCAGCTACGCTATTCGTGAGGCAGGCAGCCCTGACAACCAGCCTTTTGTCTTGCTGCCGGGCCCGAGCGGCGATGCGGTGGCGAAGATCCTTTGGACCCCGCAAGAGTTGGGCACGGTGCTTCGTACCGAGGTCATGCCGGGTATCTTGCTGGTCAGCCTTGGCATTTTTAGCATCTGCATTTCGGCCGCTTTCTACTTTCGCAAACAAAGTGAGATGCTGGCACAGGCCAATACGCTTGCCTCAACCGATCAGCTCACTGGCCTTCTTAATCGCTCCGGGCTCAGCCATGTGCTTGCGGACCCAACGACCGCTGCACAGATAGAGCGCGGTGATGTGGGCATTGTGTATCTGGACTTGAACGACTTCAAAAAGCTCAATGACGAGCACGGCCACAAGGATGGTGACCGGGCGCTTAAAGCAATGGCGCAGCGGTTGCAGGCAAGCGTGCGCCCGAGCGATCAGGTGGTGCGCCTGGGCGGGGATGAGTTTATTTGTGTCGTGCTTGGCGCCAGCCCGCTGGCTGCTGCAACCGAGGTTGCAAATCGTATCGCGCAAGCCTGCCATGAGCCAATTGCACTTGATGGGCATCGTAAGGTTATTAAGCCATCCATTGGCATAGCAACCTCAAGCGCAGGCGTGCCTTGGGAAACCTTAATCGGACAGGCCGATGCAGCCATGTATCTGGCCAAACGCGCAAAAAGCGGTGCGCCAGTACAATTCAACTCGCAGTTGGCGCGCGCGCTGACTGACCAGTTAGATCCGCCTGCACAAAAAATTGCCAGTTGAGCCGGGCCAAAGCCTCAGAGCCCAACTTACAAGCCAAACCTAGTAGGCGAACTCATTGAACACATGGTCCAGATTGCCGCCCCAGCTGCCGTGATACCGCTCGAGTAAAACATCGGCTGGGCTGCGACCTGTTTCCACCACCTCTTCTAAGGCTGATAGGAAAATCGTTTCATCATTGCCCGATGGGTTGAGGTTGGCGCGGGCTTTAAGGCCCTGTTTGGCAAGCTGCACCATCTGGCGGGCCAGATCCTGCACGCTACCATCGCGGAACGGTGCTTTAAGGCCCAGCGCCGGCACCTGCTCGCGGATGTTCGCACGCTCAGCCGCGCTCATGTCCATCGCCAGGGCTTCAGCTTCCCTCAAGGTCGCGTCATCATACAGCAGGCCAACCCACAGCGCTGGCAGCGCGCAGATGCGCGCCCACGGGCCACCGTCGGCGCCGCGCATTTCTAGAAACTGCTTCAGTCGCACATCGGGGAAGAGGGTGGAGAGATGGTTGGTCCAATCCGACAGGGTGGCTTTTTCGCCCGGTACTGCCGGGTGCGTGCCCGCCATAAGGTCGCGGAAGGATGAGCCGGTCACATCGTGATAGATTTCGCCGCGCTTGATGAAATACATTGGCACATCTAGCGCCCATTCCACATACGCGTCATAGCCAAAGCTGGCCTCAAAGGCCTGCGGCAACGCGCCAGCCCGATTGTTGTCGGTGTCCAGCCAAATGTTGGCTCGGGCCGACTGCATACCGTTCACTTTGCCATCATTGAAGGGTGAGTTGGCAAACAGCGCCGTGGCCACAGGTTGCAGCGCCAGGCCAACACGCATTTTGGCCACCATGTCGGCCTGCGATTGGAAATCAAGGTTCACCTGGATGGTGGTGGTGCGGAACATCATATCCAGCCCGCGCGTGCCAACCTTGGGCATGTAGCCTGCCATAATGCCGTAGCGCGATTTCGGCATCACTGGGGTTTCAGAAAGGCTCCAGGTTGGTGACATGCCGGTGCCCAAAAAGCCAATGCCCAGCGGCGTTGCCACCTGGCGCACCTGCGCCAAATGGGCGTGCACTTCGCTGCAGGTTTGGTGCAGCGTTTCCAGCGGTGCACCAGACAGCTCAAACTGACCACCTGGCTCTAGACTTATCGCGCCGCCGCCGGTTGGGTCAGCCAGACCAATGATCTTGCCTTCATCCAGGATAGGCTCCCAGCCAAGCAGGCCTTCCATGCCTTTGAGCAGCTGCTCAATGCCACCCGAACCTTCATAGGGAACGGGCCTATGGCCATCTAAGGTGAAGGGAAATTTCTCGTGCTCGGTGCCGATGCGGAAGGCTGATGGGTCTTTCTCGCCGCCTGCCAGATACGCCACGAGCGCATCGCGTCCACCCAGTGGGGTCGCGTCATCGCTATCACGTGCCAATGTTTTAAAGCCTTTAGGGCTGTGTCAGTTGTTGGCTTGAAGAGTTAGGCCGCTTTCTCGCCTCTGTCGAGACCATGCAGTATTTCACCGATCAAGCCCGGTCCTTGAAACACGTAGCCGGTGTAAAGCTGCACCAGATCGGCGCCCGCATCCAGCTTGGCGTGTGCGGTGGCGGCGCTGTCCACCCCGCCTACACCGATGAGGGCTTTGCTGGTACCCAGCACTGCCTTTACCCGCGCCAGCATAGCGGTGGAGGGTGCAAACAGCGGCTTGCCCGAAAGCCCCCCGGTCTCGCTCTTTTCTCTCGAGCGCAAGGATGCAGGGCGGTCATTGGTGGTATTGGAAACGATAACTCCCTCAATGGGGCTGGCGGTGATCACCTCCAGCGTGTCGGCCAAGCCTTCATCATCCAAATCGGGTGCAATTTTCACGAATACGGGGCATGTTTCGCCGGCTCCAAGCACCGTCTCGCGCGCCTCTAGGCAATCGCTCAAAAGTCCGGTGAGAGCCTCTTCGCCTTGCAAATCACGCAGGCCCGGCGTGTTGGGCGAGGAAATATTGATCGTAATGTAATCGCTAAGTTGCGCAAACCGCTTCATGCCGGTCACATAGTCGGCAATACGATCTTCAGAATCCTTGTTGGCACCAATGTTCACGCCAATTGGCCCGGCCCGGCGGCCCTTGGCGGGCAGTGCTTCCAAACGGCGCGCCATGGCATCATGGCCCTCATTGTTAAACCCCAGCCGATTGATCATGGCCTCGTCCTCAATCAAACGAAACACCCGTGGCTTGGGGTTGCCAGCTTGAGGGCGCGGAGTGGTGGTGCCAACCTCGGTAAAGCCGAACCCTTGGGCCAGCACCTGCAGCGGCACATCGCCATTTTTATCAAAGCCCGCCGCAATGCCAATCGGGTTGGTGAAGGTGAGGCCTGCCACGGTTTTGGCAAGCGCGGGTCGAGGCCGCATGGCTTTGGCCGATGGCCGCACCAGCCCAGCTTTTAAGCCCTTTAAAGCCAGGGTGTGCGCCTCTTCTGGCGGGCGGGTAAAAACAAGCCGCCGGGCCAGCGACCATGGATCTAAACTCACGGCTCAACGCCCCAATCAGCAAAGCCTGACAGATCATGACTGTCGGGGATGGGGCGGCTTTCCACCACAGCATTCATTTTGAGGTCAGCATAAAGATGCGGGAACAGCGCACCGGCGCGTGAAACTTCCCAGTGTAGGTCCGATCCTAGCTTTTCAGCGTCAATGGCGATCAGAAGCAGGTTGGTGCGCCCGGCAAAATGTTTGTCCAGCGTGCCCGCTACTTGGTCACCGGCCGAGAAATGGATGAACCCATCGGCTATATCCACCGGAGCACCGGTATAGACCCCTGCCGCGTGCGCGCGCTGCCAAATGTCAGCGGCTTCGATTTTAAAGATCAAATGTCCCATCGGCATCTCCCATGTGTGCAGATCGCTTAAGGCGCGCATGGAGGCAAGGTCAATGGAGCGATGCGACCGTTTCAGGGTGCCGTAACGGCAATGAATTGTGCACAGAACTGCAAAAAAAGAACGTGAGGTGAACATTTGCTGGTGAAGCGTCAGAATAACACGTTATGGTTGTATTCCTATTTGACGCTATTTTGACGATGTAGACAGGACGATATGCCCGAATTACGTAAGGATAGGTTAAATTTCCTATCTAAGGATATGCTTGCCATGTCACACACACAAATTTGGTCCGCCATTGATGCGTTGGCCAATCGCCATGCAATTTCGGTATCTGGTTTGGCCAAGCAGGCGGGTTTGGATGCCACCGCTTTCAATCGCTCCAAGCGCTATGCGCAGGATGGGCGTCCGCGTTGGCCATCAACCGAATCGCTGTTCAAAGTGCTTGATGCGACCGGGGAAAACTTTGACAGTTTCGCCCGATTGATGGGCGGTGCTGGGCTGGAAACCAAAAGTCGCCAACACAACCGGGTGAGCGATGTGGTGCCGGTGATCGGCTTTGCCCAAGCTGGTGATGGTGGCTTTTTTGATGATGCTGGCTTCCCAGCTGGCCATGGGTGGGACGCGATCCCCGTGCCAGACTTGGAAGATGACCAGTCTTACGCGCTGGAAGTGTCGGGCGACTCCATGCTGCCGCTTTATCGCGATGGTGATATTATTGTGGTTTCACCTGGTGCCCAGTTGCGTCGCCATGACCGTGTGGTGGTGCGCACAACATCTGGCGAAGTGCTGGCCAAAATCCTGGCCCGCAAAACCAACCGCCATGTGGAATTGCACTCACTGAACAAAGACCATGCAAACCGCAAGATCGACCTCTCTGATATTGAATGGATGGCGCGCATTGTTTGGGCCAGCCAGTAGGGCGCTATGCGTTTTGACCGCTTTCGTGGCCCTGTCGGCCTGCTCGCCGCAGCAAAGCGCTGAGGACTCGGTTGCTGAAACCAGCACCAACGCAGCGCCCCTTGCCCTTCCTGAAACAGAAACTGAGATCTTACCCGATGTGCGCCAAGTGATACCTGGCCGCGCGGTGCATGTACCGCCTGTGGGCGAGGAACTGGAACGCCTGCCCGCACCCCCGGTTGCGCCGCTCGCCCCGCGTGCTGTGAACCTTGGTATTGTGGTGGTTGAAGAGGCCAACCGTCTGCGCACCCGCCGCGGCATGGTGATGCTGGCCGGCACGCAGGCCATTGCGCCCGATGCGACATGCCCGCTGGCCGATGGGCGCATACCGGCCTGTGAAGTGTTAGCGCGCACCGCCGTGCGCCGCTTTGTGGCCCGCCGCACCGTATCGTGCACGCTGGGCCTGCGGGAGGATACGGGCGAGGATCACACCGCCCCTTGCACCCTTGGCGATACAGACCTTGCGTTATGGATCATCGCGCAAGGCTGGGCGTTTGTGGGTGCCGATGCCAGCACCCAAATGCGCGCTGCGCAGACCACCGCCAGGCAAGAGCAGCGCGGCCTTTGGGCAAGTTTGGATGATTCTGTGATGGAAAATCTCGAATTGGAAAGTCGCTGATGGCCTTGATCCGTGTCACCAACGCCATATCGCTGTTTGATGATGAGCTGGTGGAGGCCTTCGTGCGCTCCAGCGGGCCTGGCGGGCAGAACGTCAACAAGGTGTCCACCGCTGTGCAGTTACGCTTTGATGTGCGCACTTCGCCCAATCTGCCAGAGCGTGTGCGCACCAAAATTCTGACCTCCGGCGACAGTCGGCTGACCAAAGAGGGGGTAATGGTGATCTCAGCCGAGCGCCATCGCACCCAAGAGATGAACCGCAGGGATGCGCGCGACCGGCTGTTTGAGGTGATCCGCAAGGCAGCTTTTGTGCCCAAGCGCCGCATCGCCACCAAGCCCACTTTGGGCTCGAAAAAGCGCCGCCTAGAGGGCAAAACAAAACGTGCCGCAGTGAAAAAGGGGCGCAGCGGTAAGATCAGTTTAGATTGAAAATCTAACTGAACGCCCTACTGAAAAAGCACCTCGTACATCAGCTTAATCGAAACCAGGAACAAGGCCGTTTCGATCAGCGCAAAGAAGATTTTCTCCGGCAGCCATTTGCTGATCTGCGCGCCGCTCCAAGCGCCTGCCAACGCAAACGGGGCAAGCCAAAGTGACTGTGCCACGCTCTGCCAGTCCATCTGACCGGTAAAAATATAAGCTGGCACTTTCATCCAGTTGATGCAGGCAAACACGATGGCCGTGGTGCCCAGATAGGTCATTTTCTCCAGCTTCTGCGGCAGCACATATGCCTGATAGGGCGGCCCGCCAGAATGGGCGATATAGCTGGTGATGCCCGCCAGTGTGCCCCAGAAAAGCCCACGTGGAACATCGGCAGGGCGCGGCGCAACCTGGCCCGCGCTTAAGCGCTTGCGCATCGCGTTTGCAATATAAGACAGGCCGATAAGGGCCAGCAGCAGCTTCACAGCATTGGGTGGCACCAAGGACACCGTAAACGTAGCGATCAGCACACCAACCCCTGCCGCAGGGATCAGGATTTTAAGGTTCCGCACGCAAAACGCCTTGCGAAACAGATAAAGCGCGTAGCAATCGGCGATCAGGTATAGCGGCAGCAGCAGCCCAGCGGCCATCACAGGGTCCATCGCCAGTGAAAGCAGCGGCACCGACAAAATGGCCACCACCGGCATGCCACCCTTGGAGACGCCCAAAACAAAGGCAGCCAGGCCAGCCAGTATCCAGAAGGTCATGCGCTAACCAGCGCCAACGGATTTGCGTTTCGCCTCAAGTTCCATCTGTTGCTGGCGCTGGCGAAAACGGGCGCGGGCCTTGTCGGAATATTCCTCCACACAGTGCTGGCACTGCACGCCTTTTTCAAAATCGGCGTGGTTGCGCTCATCCGCGTTCAGCGGACGTCCGCATGCCCTGCATAGGCTGTGATCACCTTCCGCCAGGCCATGGCCTACCGATACCCGCTCATCAAATACAAAGCAGTCGCCGCGCCATAGGCTTTCATCTGCCTTCACGGTTTCCAGATATTTCAACACCCCACCTTTGAGGTGATAGACCTCTTCCACGCCTTGGCTCACCAGATAGCCGGTGGATTTTTCGCAGCGAATGCCACCCGTGCAGAACATGGCGATCTTCTTGTTGTGAAAGCGCTCCGCATTCTCTTCCCACCAGTTTGGGAATTGCCCAAACGTGCGTGTGCCAGGATCAATGGCGCCTTCAAACGTGCCAATCGCCGTTTCGTAGGTGTTGCGCGTGTCGATCACCACCACATCGGGTTCGCTGATAAAGGCGTTCCAATTTTCTGGCTGCACATAGCGACCGACCGCGCAGGTTGGGTCCACGTCTGGTTGGTTCATGGTAACAATTTCGCGCTTCAGCCGTACCTTCATGCGCTTAAACGGCATTGCTTGGGCAGTGCTTTCCTTAAACTCAAGCTCGGCAAAGCCAGGCAGCGCACGAATATGCGCCAGCACCGCATCAAGCCCGGCACGCGGCCCGGCAATGGTGCCGTTGATGCCTTCGGGCGCCAGCAGCAAAATGCCTTTGATACCTAGCGTCTCGCACAGGGCCTTTAGCGGGCCCTGAACAGCTTCTGGGTCTGGCACTTTGGCAAAATGGTAGAGGGCGGCGACAGAATGCATGGGAACTTGGTGCGTGGGTCTGTTGGTTTAGGTTCGAAACGTGATGTTGGCGATTCTTTCATCGCGAAACTGGAACTCTGCTGCACTGGGCAGCTTGATTTCTGTTCCTGCCTTCCAGCCATTGCTCAAATCTTGGGCAACAACCGCTTCGAATTGCGTGGTCAAAACGGTACTGCCCAGCATTGTCATGGACGTCTTAACTGCGTGGGTGCGCTGCTTGAAGGCGCTTGCATCCTCATTCAGCGCGGCTTCAAAGCCCACCTTATCGCCAGCCTTAAAGAGCACACCTGCATCGCAATAGTGCCGGAACATAACATCATCGGTCACATCAGCCAGCATACCGCTAATATTGTTGGTGTTGTAAGCCTCGATAAAATCCACCACCGTTGACGGCAGCTTAGGGCCTTTGCGCAGCTTTGGCAGTTTGATCAGAGGCATAAAACCAGTCCCTTTGCGTGGTTAGCTTAGCTCACCCGCTAAGGCTTTGCCTATCAACGCGCGAGTTTCAGTTACACCGTACAGTTCCACAAAGGAGCCAAAGCGCGGGCCTTTTTCCTCGCCCAGCAAAATTTGGTAAAGCGCAGAAAACCAGGTGACGGTCACGCCAGGCGTGCCATCGGCATTGGGCTTGTCATGGTTGGGAAAATGCGTGCGCCCAACTTCATACACCACGCCTTGCAGCTCGGCAGCGTCTGCACTGTCCATGCCGTCCAGCTTTTGCGCAAGCTCTTGCAGAGCCGCCGTCTCTTCCCCGGTTGGTGCTCGGTAGGTTTTGTTGGGCTTCACCCGGTCGATAAAGTAGCGCACCGCCGAGGCCACCAGCTCATCAAAGCTGGGGTTATCGCCCTTGGAAAGGTCGCGTGCATAGCGGTTGATGTAACCCCACAGCACGTCCTCATCTTCGGCATTGGCAGCGCTGGCAAGGTTAAGCAGCATGGAGAAATTCACCGGTAATTCTACCTGCCGCACATCGCCGGAATGGATATGGTAGGCTGGATTGCCAAGCTTCTGGTTGGTATCCTGGCGCTCAAAACCGCCCACATGTTGGAAATATTCATCCACCGCGCGTGGGATCACATCAAAATAGAGCCGCTTTGCCGTGCGCGGTTTTTGGAACATGAACAGCGATAGGCTCTCAGCCGAGGCATAGTCCAACCACTCATCAATGGTGATGCCATTGCCTTTGGTTTTGGAGATTTTCTCGCCCTGCTCATCCAAAAACAACTCGTACACATAGTGCTCTGGCGGCTTGCCGCCCAGCACCCGGCAGATCTTGTCGTAGACAACCGTGTTGGTTTGGTGGTCCTTGCCATACATTTCAAAGTCCACATCCAGGGCTGCCCAGCGCATGCCAAAGTCTGGCTTCCATTGCAGCTTGGCATTACCGCCGCGCACATCCAGCGTCACATCACGCCCGTCTTCATCAGCAAAGGTCACGGTGCCATCGGCGGCGTTCACCTCCTTCATCGGCACATAAAGCACGCGACCCGTGGTTGGTGAGATCGGCAGGATGGGCGAATAGGTGGCCTGGCGCTCCTCGCCAAGCGTTGGCAGCATCACATCCATGATCTTCTGGTAGCGCTCTAGCGTGCGCACCAGCATCTCATCAAACTTACCACTTTTATAGTAATCGGTGGCCGAGGCGAACTCATAGTCAAAGCCGAAGCGATCGAGAAATGCGCGCAGCTTGGCATTGTTGTGCGCCCCGAAACTTTTCGCATCACCCTCAAAAGGGTTGGGAACAACCGTCAGTGGCTTGCCGAGGCTCTCTTCCAGCATGGCCTGGTTTGGCACATTGCCAGGCACTTTGCGCATACCATCCATATCATCGGAAAAAGCAAGCAGGCGCGTTGGCACTTTGCCACCGGTCAGCACATGAAAGGCGTGCCGTACCATGGTCGTGCGCGCCACCTCACCAAAGGTGCCAATGTGCGGCAGGCCCGAGGGGCCATAGCCAGTTTCAAACAGCACAGGATCGGTTTTGCCCGATTTCTCGATGCGTTTGACCAGTTTACGTGCTTCTTCAAACGGCCAGGCTTTGGCGCGCGTTGCCGCGTCCAGCGTTTCAGCATCCAAATCAAAGGGCAGTAGATTGGGCATTGAGGAGGCTTTCAATAGTGATGGAACCTGCCTTGTACAAGCAGCTTGGCGTTCCTAGCTTGAGGGCTAGCGAAACACAAATATCAGAGCAGGAAACTCCATGTCCGATATCACCGCCCAAGACGCGCTCGTCATGCTGATGGTTATGGTCTCAGCGTCCGACCGGTCGATGAAAGACGAAGAGCTGGCCAAGATCGGCGAGGTTGTTAGCTCGTTTCCGGTGTTTGCCGGCTATTCGCACGACCGGCTGATGCTGACGGCAGAAACGGCAAGCCACGCGCTGGCAGAAGACGGCGGCTTGCAATCGGTGCTCGATGCGGCGCGCGAGGCTATCCCTGATCGCCTGTCCGACACCGCCTATGCGTGCGGCGTGGAAGTGGCCGCTGCAGACCTATCCCTTCGCCAAGAAGAGCTGCGCATGTTGCAAATGATCCGTGATGCGTTGGGCCTGGATAAGCTTACCGTTGCCGCATTGGAGCGCAGTGCCATGGCGCGGTATAAGGGGCTTTGAAACCGGCAAGACGAAAGCGACACAATCCTGGCCAGCATAGGTAAGCTGCCCGATAGCCAGGCCTTGTGTTTGCGCGTAACCCTAACCTTCAAGGCTTGGCATATAGGGTAGGCGATCCATGAGCACATTTCTCTTGGGCATTTGGCATAATGCGCCCATCTGGGTTTGGCCGCTTTTCGTTGTGCTTGTTGTTATTGGCACGCTCTCCATGCGCGCCCGCAACAGCTCTATTGTTCCCTACTTTTTCTATCCGCTTTTTGGGCTGTCAGCGGCCAATGGCATTGCCAGTTTGGTGCACACACCGGCCAACTGGATCATTTTTGGCATCGCTTACATCCTCGGTGTCGGCCTTGCATTTGTTTGGCAAGATGCGCTGGTCATCACCAAGCAGGGTATGAAGGTGCATCTGAAAGGTGAGCGCCTGACATTTGTGATAGTGATGACGATCTTCTTTTCCAATTTCGTCAATGGCGTTGTCGAAGTCATGCGGCCTGAGCTGCAACAGAACCTGGTTTTCACGCTGGTCTTTGCCAGCCTCATTGGCGCTTGCTCAGGAAGCTTTACCGGGCGCGCGCTCCGTGTGCTGACCTTGCCCACGCGTGTGCCATCAGGCGCGGTGGCGGTTTAGGTTATAACGTAAGCGTCTCCCTCGCCCTTATGGCACGCACAGAAATGATCGCTATTTCAGCGCCCGCCAGCCAATGTCGCGGCGACAGAAACCTTCTGGCCAGTCGATGGCATTCACGGTTGCATAGGCCTTGTCGCGGGCCTCTTGCAGGGTTTTGCCGCGCGCTGTCACGTTCAGCACCCGCCCACCATTGGCGCGCAAGGTGCCGCCCTCATCACGCGCTGTGCCCGCGTGAAACACCATCACATCAGGGTCATTGTTATCAGGGATCGCAATTGCAGAGCCCTTTTCGTAAGCGCCGGGATAGCCCTTGCTGGCCATCACCACACTCATCACCGCTTCCCTCTTCCAGGGCAGGTTGACGCCAGATACATCGCCATGGGCGCAGGCCATCAAAGCCTCAGCCAAGTCGCCATCAAAGCGCATCATCAACACTTGGGCTTCTGGGTCGCCAAAGCGGGTGTTGAACTCGATGAGCTTGGGGCCATCAGCTGTGATCATCAGCCCGGCAAACAGCACGCCCTTAAACGGGGTGCCGCGCGCGGCCATGCCGTCGACCGTTGGTTGCACAATCTCTTCCATCGCGCGTGCGGTCATTGTCTCATCCATCACTGGCGCAGGGGTATAGGCCCCCATGCCACCGGTGTTGGGGCCGGTATCACCCTCGCCCACCGCTTTATGGTCTTGCGCTGAGCCAAACAGCACCGCCCGTTCGCCATCGCACAGCGCAAACAGGCTGGCCTCCTCGCCCACCAGGCATTCTTCAATCACCACGCTGGCGCCAGCATCGCCAAAGGCACCTTCAAAGCAGGCGGAGACAGCCGCGCGCGCCTCCTCCATAGTGTGCGCCACGGTGACCCCTTTGCCGGCGGCCAACCCATCAGCCTTGATAACGATGGGCGCGCATTGAGCGTCGAGATAGGCCAGGGCGGCGGCTTCATCGGTGAAGTGTCCATAGGCGGCGGTGGGGATGTTCATTTCATCGCACAGCGCTTTGGTGAAGGCTTTGGAGCCCTCAAGCTGGGCAGCCTCTGCGCTTGGCCCAAAGGCAGCGGTGCCGCTGCCTTCCAGATCATCAACCATGCCGGTGACCAATGGTGCTTCGGGGCCAACCACCACCAAATCGATGGCCTCGATGGCGCAGAAATCGGTCACGGCCTCAAAGTCGGCGATATCCAGATCAATGTTGCAATCCATGCCTGCATTGCCCGGCGCGCACCAAAGCTCTTCCACGGTTGCTGAGCGTTTCAGCGCCCACACCAGTGCATGTTCACGCCCACCGCTGCCGATAACCAAAACCCGCATATGCCTCAAACCTTTGCCATCATCTTGCAACTTGCCGCGTGCCTTGCCACATGCAGGACACCGTAAAGTTCCGTCCCGCCTGGGAGACCAAACATGTCCAACGCCGTCAACCGCTTCCTTGGGGGCTCCCCCCTTGGTGTGGCAATCAAGTTGCTGCTTATATCACTGCTGGTCGGCGTGGTGCTCTCTGCGCTCGGCCTAACACCGCTGGCGGTGGTGGATTTCATCATCGACTTTTTCGAGCGCATTTGGAACCTTGGTTTTGATGCGCTGGGCCAATTTGGCCATTGGATCGTGCTGGGCGCAACGCTGGTGATCCCGGTGTGGTTCATCATGCGCTTGCTGGATCGCAGCAACCGCTAGTCCCGAGCTTTCGCAGGAAAAGTGGGAACTGGTTTTCCGTCCGACGAAAGCGATCAAAAGTGGGCGCCTGCCAGATAACCGCTCATCACTTTATGGATCGTGGCGTGGCGCACACCCACCTCGCCATGGTCGGGCCCGTAGCCGCCCCCAATAACCGCCGCCAGCGGTAGGCCACGCATGCGCACTTGGTCGATCACAAAAAGATCGCGGTCCATCAAGCCCTTTGTGGTCAGCGCTAACCGGCCCAGCTTATCATCCTGGTGGGGATCTACACCGGCATTATAAAACACCATATCGGGGTGAAACGCATCCAGCGCGCGGGGAAGTGCCGCACGGATCACATCCAGATAGGCCGCATCCTCCACGCCATCTGCCAGCGGTATATCCACATCGCTCACCGCTTTGTCAGTGGGATAATTGTTGGCCGCATGCACCGATAGCGTCATCACGCTTTCATCACCGTCAAAAATGCGCGCTGTGCCATCGCCTTGGTGCACATCCAGATCGATAATCAGCGTTCGGCCAATCAGCCCATCGGCCTGCAACACGCGCACCGCCACCGCCACATCGTTGAACACGCAAAAGCCAGCCCCTTGCTCATAGCGTGCATGGTGGCTGCCACCAGCGGTGTTGGCAGCCATGCCATGCTCCAGTGCCAGCCGCCCAGCCAGCACCGTGCCAGCTGTGGCCAGCCGCCCGCGACGACCAACATCAGCTGTGATCGGCAGGCCGATATCCTTCTCGATTTGCCGGGGAACAGAGCCATTGTTCACCCCATCCACATAGGCCGAGCTGTGGGCAAGGCGCAGCCATCCATCGGGTGCTTCACCAGGTTTGTGAAAACCATGGGGCACCAACCCTTCCTTGCGAAGATGGTTTGCCAGCGCGCCAAATTTGGCCATGGGAAAGCGATGGCCCTCTGGCAATTGGGCAACATAGCCAGGGTGATGGACGATCGGCAGGGCACGCATTGCTAGGTTTTACCTGCCGCATCGCTAGGCTGTGCTGCAACCGCCAATCCCTTGGGCGTTAGCGTGTAAACACCGCGCTCTACCCGTTCAAACCAGCCATAATGGTCCGCTGCCATAATGCTGGTCGCCCGCTCAACGCCGCTTGCTTTGGCAATCTCTGCCCCGCGCGCTTGCCCATGGGCTTGCAAGTAGGCCGCGCAGCGCATGGCATCCTGCCGATAGGCAGTCACCAACTTCACCCGCGTTGATCCGCCGGTATTGGGGTCGCCCACACGGCGGGCAAACTCACGCAGAAGCCTGTCTTTGCGCGGCTTAAACTTGCGCGGTGCATAGGGTGCAGGGTCCACATGCACTTCCACGAACCCATCGCTTAGCCGCACAGCAATCAAGCCCAGCCCCAAGCGTCGCGCAAGCGTGATATTTTTCTTCAAGGCTTGCTGAAATCGGCGGCCCGATCCGCGCGCCACGGCGACATATACCGCATCGGTGATCGATTGCCGCGCTACAGCCTGGTGAAAAAGGCTCAGCGAAAACCCTGTCTTTAGTTCCACAATCACCGGGTCTTCATCGCCGCGACAGGCCACAATATCGGCTGCACCCACCTCCGCTTTCACCTCATAGCCCTGCGCCAACAGGAAGGTTTTGATGGGTTGATAGAGCTCTGTTTCTAAGATCGAGGCCATGCGAACCCATAGCTGGGCATCATCTCATCAGCAATCATGGCAGGGTGCCGCAGGAGAACCGACAAGAATCCAACCTGTCTAGCGAATGGCTCTCAAGGCAGCCTGCTTGAGGGATGCGGCTTTGGCAGGCGCTACCGTGCGTTTGGAGTTGATCAACTCTTCGTTGATGGCACTGTAAACCTTGGCGAGATCGCGCTCGCGTTTTGCCTGCTCACGCAGTTCTCGGGCAAGCCCCCTAATTTCTTCGCTAAGATGGGCGATGGCCTCGGTCCGCTCCAACGAAGAGGCCTTTGCCAACGTTGCATCGAGCTGTGCCTTTAGGCGCTTATGATGCGCGGCAAGTGGCTCTGCCACCTCACTCAGTGTCGCGTGAAGGTTCCTGACCATGCTCGAATTGTGACCTTGGATATGCGTGCGTAGAAACTTTTAACGGTCATCACGTAGTGCCAGCAGGTGCAGTCGGCAACGGCTATGTTGACCAAATTTACGTTACGACCCTATGGAAAAAAAAGGAAAATGCCTGCAATTTAGGCAACGTCGACAAAATCTATTGGGCCTACATGATCGGGTGCGAAGCTCGCTTTACTTGTAATGCGCGCGCCTATCGGAAAAATCGCGCACGCGTTTGCGCCATGCCCTGTAGCTGCCGGGCTTTAGGGTATCACGCATCAGCGCTTTGACCTGTTTTTCAAGCAGCCCATACTCGCGCTCAATGTCGGCAAAACTAACATGATCAGACAGCGCCATCTGCACAATTTCGCTGCGATGGTCTTCTGAAAGGGTGTCGGGTTTTTCCATGCGCCCTCAGATAGGTGGGTATCGCACGACATCAAGCGTGTGGTGCGCCGTAGGCTAAACGCGCAACATGTCTTCTATCAGTCCTGGCAATCGTTCCTTTGTGGATACGACGGAGACGATTGGGGGCAGCCGGTTTTGATCGATGCTTGCAATGAAATCGGAAACAACAATCACCTTCGCATCACCCAAATGACGCGAAAGGATGGGCAGCGACTCACTTACTCCCGTTTGCCGGTCGAGCTTATGGTCCAGTAGCACCACGTCAAAGCGCTGCGCCTT
>JBGCDM010000053.1:0-29821 GCA_045105395.1 Devosiaceae bacterium
TCACGGCACAATTCTGGGAGAAACCACAGTGGGCGACCTGCCCGCAATCCGTCCGCAGATCAGTGGCCGTGGCTGGGTAACCGGCATCCACCAGCATATGCTCGACCCAAGCGATCCATGGCCTGAGGGCTATCGCCTGTCTGACACCTGGCCGCGCTACCGATAACCACCGGCTTCAAGCAGAAGGCCTAACTGGATGAACACCACCGTCAAGATGGATCTGGCTGCCGATCAAGCGCTGGCCTTCTCCATCCTTTCCTCAGCTGTCTTTGGCGAAAGCCATGCCAATGCCATTTCGCACATGCTCTACACCTGCCAGTTGGATGACTGCCAGTCACACGGGCTATTCCGTTTGTTCATGTGCCTGGAGAGCATCAGAGCGGGCAAGATTGATGGGCATGTTGAACCGCTCATTTCGCAGAGCAGCAATGCGGTTGTTAGAGCTGATGCGCGTGGTGGCATGTCGCTCCTTGCTGTTGATGCTGCCTTGCACACGCTGATCGATAAGGCGCGCACGTATGGCATAGCCGCCGCAGCAATCAATCGATGCTTTCATTTTTCCGCTCTGTGGCCAGAAGTTGAACGCCTCTCGCAGGCTGGTCTTGCGGCCATGGCCATGGTGCCAAGCCATGCCTGGGTTGCGCCCGCCGGCGGCACACGAGGCACGTTGGGCACCAATCCGCTGGCCTTCAGCTGGCCACGCCACGGTAAGACGCCTTTCACGTTTGACTTTGCAACGAGCGCTTTTGCGCGTGGTGAGATTGAGCTTTACAAGCGTGCTGGCAAGCCGCTTCCCGACGGCGTGGGCATCGATAAGGACGGCAAGCCAACCAACGATGCCGACGCTGCCTTGCAAGGCGCCATGTTGACCTTTGGCGGCTACAAGGGGTCCGCCCTTTCCATCATGATCGAGCTGATGGCCGGTCCATTGATTGATGATCTGACCAGCCTTGAGAGCATTGACTATGCAGGTGGGCTAGGCGGTGCTCCCTATCATGGTCAAATCATTCTAGCCTTTGATCCTGCAGCCTTTTCTGATGGCAAACTGGCACAAAACAATGCGCGCGCTGAACGCCTGTTTGCTGACATTATCGACCAGGGCGCACGCCTACCCTCGCAGCGCCGCTATGCTGCACGCGCGCGCAATTTGGAACGTGGCTATGTGGAAATCTCAGCTTCATTGCACACGGACCTGCTAGCCCTTCAAAGCGAGCTTTAAAACCGTGCCGGTGAATAGGGTTCCATTGGTAGTGCCGCAGCTTCGCCTGCAACCAAGCTTGCAACCATCTGCGCTGTGGCCGCCGACTGAGTAAGGCCCAAATGACCATGGCCAAAGGCATACACAATGTTGGGGCTGCGTGGCGAGCGGCCAATAACTGGCAAACTGTCCGGCATGGAGGGCCGGAACCCCATCCATTGCTCTCCGCCTTGAGTGTTCAGCTCTGGCAGAAACTGCTTGGCCTTTTGCAATAGAACATCAGCACGCTTGTAGTTGGGCGGTAAATCAAGCCCGCCAAGCTCGACCGCGCCACCAACGCGCACGCCACCATTGATGCGGGTTACTACAAAGCCATGGCTGCCAAAGGTAAGGTGCGTGCGCAAATTAAACGCGCCAACAGGCAGCGTGGTGTTGTATCCGCGCTCAGTTTCTAGCGGAAACCTGTCACCAAAACTCCGCGCTAAATGGTGCGACCAAGCCCCCGCCGCCACAACAACCTGGCTGGCAAGCACATCCGCAGAGGGCATTTTGAGGATAACTTGACCATCGTGTTGCTCCAGCGCGTTCACTTCGCCGCGCACAATGGCACCGCCGTGACCTACAAAAACATCGGCCAGGCGCTCCGTCCATCGGCGTGGATCGATGGTGTTGACCCAATCGGGCGTGTGCCCGGCATGGGTGAAACGTGGATCGAGACCAGGCTGGATCTCGGCAATGGCCTGAGCACTTTTGAGAAGATCAAAGGCAAGCCCGTGTTGGCGGCGTAGCGCCCATTCTTCAAGGCTAGCCTCATACTCGCGTTCGCCCTGATAGAGCTGAAGTTGCCCATCACGCTGAATTAGCGTTTCGCCATCCACGTCGATGATCTGGCGTTCCAGCGCTTGCCGCGACAATGTGTTCAACGCAGCCTGCGCCTTCAAAGATGCCTCAAACCGATCACGCCAACTTGCCCGCCAGAAGCGCATCATCCATGGCGTAGTTTTGAGAGCGTATGATGGCGGAACGGACAGCGGCCCCAGCGGATCAAGCAACCATTTGGGTGCCTTACGCATGATGCCCGGTGTGGCCAATGGCACAATATCGGAAAAAGCAAAGCCGCCAGCATTGGCCGCTGAGGCCTCGCTCGCAACGCCATTACGGTCCAGAACTTGCACACTCAGACCAGTTTTTTGTAGCGCCAGCGCGATGCTAACGCCGATAATGCCTGCTCCGATGACGACAATCTGTGGAGGGTTCACTTAAAAACCCTTATATAATGCCGTGCTTGTAAGGATCGCTATCCTGAAACAGTAACGTGCTTTGCGCCATCACATGGGCTTGCCCAGTGATGCTGGGTATCACCGCACCATCTTGTCCGGTTTGATAGGACAGTCGGTACGTGCTGCCGATCACGCTTTCCTGCACAATCTCTTCGCCCGGTTCCAGCAAGCCATCTGCAGCTAAACAGGCCAGCCGGGCCGAACTGCCGGTGCCGCACGGCGAGCGGTCATAATTGCCATCAGGACAGAAAACGAAGTTACGGCTGTGCACACCGTGATGAGGAGAAGCTTCCTGAAAGATCACGTGATCCATCGGGTGTCCGTCATCGCCGCGCACACCTTGGGCCAGCGTCGCTTCGCGGATTGCCAGCGCGGCATCACTGAGGGCTCGAATATTGGCCATCTCAATGGCGATAGGGCTTGGATCGATAATGAAAAACCAGTTGCCTCCATAAGCAACATCGCCGGTTACCGTGCCTAGCCCCTCAACCTCCACTTGCGCAGCACGTGCTGTGCGGTGGCTTTCAACGTTTGTTACGGTCACTGTGTTGGGGTCAGACAGGCGTATATTGATGATGCCCACAGGGGTTTCAATTTTGTGGTTGCCAACGCCGATGCGCCCCAAATGCGCCAGCGTGACGGCAAGGCCAATTGTGCCGTGCCCGCACATTCCAAGCACGGCCTCGCAATCAAAATAAATCACACCTGTTACGCAAGAGGGGTCAATAGGTTCCACCAACAGCGCCCCAACCATCGCTGTGTGGCCGCGCGGCTCCAGCGTAACGGATTGATAAAACTGCTTGTGCTCTTGCGCCAACAGTTCAGCGCGCTGCGCCAGTGACCCCGCCCCTAAATCGGGCCCACCATCAAGAATTACACGGGTGGGCTCGCCACCTGTGTGGCTATCAATTACATGCATTTCGCAATGATTCCGCGCTGTTTGAGCCAGTCTGCAAACCATGCGCGAAAGAACGTGTGTTGCTGCTCGCAATAATTGCGTTGTGCATCGGATAGCATGCCGGCCGTAATCATCTCCCTGCCCTTTTTGACGAGCGCATCAAAGTTGGGCGTGCGGTCGGCGTTGCATGACGTCATAAGCGCGGACATCATTCCGATGAAGACGTTGGTGCCAGACGTGCCTGGGGCAGCGTAGGCGACTTGAGCTACTTGGGACATGCTGGTTCTCGCCTAGCAACGCTGCAGGCGTACGAAGGTAGCCCACATGAATACGTGAACTCAGCATGATGAGTTTTCCATCTAAAATCCATCGAAAAGTGCTTGGCGTTTTGGTGGTCAGGCCGAAAGGGAGAAGCGCTTAGCCTCCGCCGCCAAGAAGGCTATCATTGCAGCCTGCTGCAGTCCTATCAACGCACAGATGATGCTCCAAAACAGCGTAGGCCGCATCCGGTTCATGGCATATCTAAGGCACGATCTCGCCCTAACCCTCTTCGCCATGCCTTTAACGACACAGCAGTTAGGGTCGAATTCAAGAACTCATGGTCTGTAATCAGACACAAAAAAGGGGCGTCCCGACGGGCGCCCCTTTGGCATTCGATAGTCTTTATACTACCAGCCGCCGCAATTTTTGACGATGGCGTTGTAGTAATAGAAATCAGATGAACCTGGCTCAGCGCGGTTGCGCATTTCGCGTGCGAACTGCAGCTCGGTCAGCCGCTCTTGTTCAGCACGCTGGCGCTGCTCGCTGTAGACTGCAATTGCGTGCTCGAAACCGGATGTGATTGCTTTGATCATAGGCATTGGGGTTGATCCTCAAAAAAGGGTTTTGTCGGGGGGTGACGAGACGCATCTAAGCGCGTTTCACCCAAACGAGGAGACCCAAGAAATCAAACCAGCCATGCATTTTGTGCAGAGCAGCATTAATGGTTTTTTCAACTCTTTTTAATGCTGCTCATTTGCACGAATTGGATCAAGACTTTGCAGCAAGAAAGCTGCGTGCCGAAGCCAATGCCTGAGTCAGTTGAGCTTTTGATAGTTCACCGGCAATCTCTTCACGATAGGTCTTGGCGGCTTGCTTGCCGCGAACGCAGGCAAGATTGAACCATTTGTGCGCCGCGACCAGATCAATCGCTACGGAGCGACCGGTTGCGTACATCATTCCAAGATCAAAGAAGAGATCACCATCTTCTGTTTTTTGACCCAGATAGCCAGCTTCAAATTCATTTAGTGCAAGACGTGCCATTGTTTGTGCCTCCCACGGCGTTTGGCGTATTTACCTGAGACGTCGTCCCCAACGTCGATGGGTGCACTATGGCGATGATCCTTGAATCGCTTGCTAAAATTTTCAATTAATTCAATGCAAATGCCGGATTCACTTGCTGGTAACTGTGTAACCTTTGGAGCCAGAGCCTACCTAGATTCACGCAAAGAAAGTAAAGGCAAGATGGCTCCAGCCTTTACACTTTGTTGGTACGCTGTTTACTTGGTGTTGAGGATAGCAAGCATTGTGGTTGCGCCAGATTTGGTCGCTTCGCCCGGTGCGTCCTCCACTTCAATGGCTTGGACCACGCCATTTTCCACCAATGCTGCAAACCTTAATGAACGAATGCCCATGCCAAACGCGGTCGCATCCAGCACCATGTCGGCAGCTTTCGTGAAGGCTGCGCTGCCGTCCGCTAGGAACAAAACCTTGTCGCCTGCGCCAGATGCTTCTTTCCACGCTTTCATAACATGCACATCGTTGACCGACACAACGGCGATCTGATCGACGCCTTTGGCAAGGATTTTATCGGCATGCTCAATATAGCCGGGCAAGTGGTTTGCATCGCATGTGGGCGTAAACGCACCAGGTACGGCAAATAGAACAACCCTCTTTCCAGCAAAAAGCTCATCTTTGCTGCGCTCTTCAGGACCATCAGTAGTGATAGCAGCAAGCGGGACATCGGGAAGGGATTGGCCAACAGTTAGCGGCATGTATGCAGTCTCCTTGGTTGGTTATGCCTGACATGGCATACGTACTCTGCCCATTTATGTCGGGAAACCGAAAAGGCCAGCTAAAAAGCTTTAAGGCTGCTGCTGTCAGTTCGTTGGTGTCAGCGTATATGCGATTGGCGGCCCGTTTTCCGGCACCGCTGTTATCAGCACCATTGGATCTACCCTGTCCCAGTTAATCTGAAACGCGTCATCAGCATCTGGTAGGACAAGCCTATGGTGCTGTGCATTTTCGGCCACGATGAAACGTATGCCGCCTTCCACTTCATCAATATGAGACAAGACAGTTGAAGCGTCCTTGAGCGTAGAATGTGTGGTTGGCAACGCCTGGGACAGTGCAAGCACATCGGCTAGTGATGGTGTTGGCAATAGTTCTTGCGCGGATAAGTCCACACCCAAGGAGACCTGTTCGGGCAGGCATAAAGCTTCGCAAAGCCCCAGACCAATTTCCAAGTCCAACTGCCCGCCAAGCAATTCATCGCCAATACTAACAACAATTGGCCAAAGCACCGGCTGATCATAACCAATGGAGTGCCCTCCTCCTTCTTCAAAGAGGTGTGGTTTGGGAAACAGGATTTCTACATCGCTTAGGTTCTCGCTTGCCTCCCACTGGAAATCAGGCGCTAAGCCAAAACGCCCCGGAAGGCGCCAATAGGTTTTCCAGCCTGGTGCAAGATCAATACTGACAAACAGCAATTGCTGGTGGCTCTCCAACGGTACGACATCGGCCAGCAGGGCATTGGCCATAACCGGCGCCGACATCAAGCTTATCGTTGCGCCTTCAAGCGTTACACTTTGCTGGGCAGTTGCTGGCAACGGCACCAAAAGCGCGGTGCCAAAGCTTGCTGCCAACGCAAATTTCGACACTTTCTGCTGGCCTTTCCAGGCAAGAGAGGCAAGATAAGGGGGTGTTTCCATCTTCTCTGCGTACCAACTGAAAGCCGCTTTTAGCGTCATGGATGAATTCCCCAGCCTTGCCGGTCAAGCTTTGATAGCGATGCCATCAATTGGCGACTCACGTTTTGAGCGAACGGTTATCTATTTATGTGTCCATGATGAGGATGGCGCGATGGGCGTGGTGGTCAATAAACCTGATCCAAAACGCAGCGTCGGCTCTGTTTTGCGCGAGTTGGATCTGATTGACCAAAAAACAAAGGATTTAAGCCGCGCTGAGCTTGAAGCGCGCCTATTGATCGGTGGTCCGGTAGAAAAGAGCCGCGGCTTTGTGTTGCACAGTCCGCATATTCTCGAGCGCGACGGCACTGTGGCGGTCAGTGATGACATTCATCTGTCCACCCGTCTGGATGTGCTTAAGGAAATTGGCAGCGGCGAAGGCCCAGATAACTTTATTTTAGCGCTCGGCTTTGCAAGTTGGTCGGCAGGGCAGCTGGACGAAGAGATCTTACAGAATGTTTGGCTGCATGCCCCGATGGACGCAAAAGCGCTTTTTGGAACGCCGCCGGAGCTGCATTATGCAGCCAGTATGTCTGGCCTCGGCGTGGACCTTCATCAACTATCTCCGGTAGCTGGACGAGGTTAGCCTCGTCCAGCTTTTGGAAGTCGGTTATTTGGCGCGCTGATTGAACAGCACTTTTTTGTCTGCGTCGGACATGGGTTGCCGCAGTTCCGCACCAACAGCTAGGCCACGCGCAACAGCAGGACGGTCGCCCATGGTTTTCAGCCAGCGAGCAACATTGGGGAAATCCTTTAGATCCATTTTTTGAGCTTCCCAGCCCTGCGCCCAACCAATGCAGGCCATATCAGCAATGGAATATTCGCCCGTGATGTAGTCTTTCCCTGCAAGCTGACGATCCAGTACGCCGTAAAGGCGGTGAGTCTCATCGGTATACCGCTTCTTGCCGTAAGGAACGTCCTCAGGTGCATATTTATTAAAATGGTGGTTTTGCCCAAGCATGGGGCCGAAGCCACCCATTTGCCACATCAGCCACTCTTCCACTTTTACTCGGCCACGCTCATCGCTGGGGTAAAACGCACCAAACTTGCGACCCAGATACTGCAAAATAGCACCAGATTCGAACACTGAAATAGGCTCACCGTCAGGGCCTTCAGGATCGATGATGGCGGGCATGCGATTGTTGGGTGAGAAGGCGAGAAACTCCGGTGCAAACTGGTCTCCCTTGCCGATGTTGATGGGCTTTAAAGTATAAGGAATGCCCAGTTCTTCTAGGTAGATGCTTACCTTGAAGCCGTTTGGTGTGGGCCAATAGTAAAGATCAATTGGCTTGGTTTGCGTTGTCATTTGCGTGTCCTTCAAACTGTCGTCTTACGCGCTAGACGTGCGTTCTCGTTGGCTAACATATGTGTCGCGGTATGAGGGCTATCTAAGACGAAAGGCGCAATTTGCAAAGCTGCGCGCCGCACAAAGATGTGGTGATCACCGCACTGTGATTTGGATAAAGGCAAAGGGTAAGACTTTGCTGACCATTTTTTCCCATTATCAGCTTAGGTTTATCGGAGATTGGACTTGGAGCTTGGCGCTCTTTCCCTATCACCCCTGCCCTCACCGCGCGGCCCAACGGCTGCTGCGGACATTGCTGTTGATCGTCGCGAACATGATAGCAAACCCGGCGAACGGCCGGACAAGCCGAACCAACCTGGCGCAACATCGTCCACTGGTGAACCACTTTCCAAGGAACAAGAGGCGCAGGTTCGTGACCTGAAAAAGCGGGATGCAGAAGTGAAGGCCCATGAGCAGGCGCACGCCGCTGTTGGTGGGGCTTATGCCAGCGCTCCAAAATACACCTACACGCGTGGGCCTGATGGCAAAAAATATGCCGTTGGTGGCGAGGTGCAGATCGATACATCGCCAGAACGCACACCTGATGCCACCATCCGCAAAATGGATGTTGTTATCCGAGCCGCATTGGCTCCGGCTGAGCCATCATCTCAAGATCGCTCGGTTGCGCGCATGGCCCAGCAGCAACGAATAGAAGCACAACAACAATTGGCCCAGCAACAGGCCGATGAGCGTGGCAAGCTGGGCGAAAACGAGGAAGGTGCAGACGCCTCTTCGGTGGGCATGGATGCCGGCTTGATGGCACAAATCATCAGCCAGGCTGATGGCGCAAATCAGAGCAATGAAAGCTTCAGTGCAGCTTCGGCAGCATCAGCCTATCAATCAACGGCTGGCTTGGCCGCACAAGTGTTTGGTGTTGCTAGTTAGCCGTTGCCAGGCTTGCGACTGAAAAGAGCACACTAAACTGCTCACACCACACAACCACTGATCCATACTGGCTTACATCCACATCATCTGGAATGGTGTAGGTCTGGTCGCCAATATTGCCTTTCAGCATACCCAGTGACACCCAAGTGCTATCAAGCACATCCCGAGAGCTCGTTGGTTCGGTGTCGGCTACAAGCCAAACTTCAAGGTCTGGACCGTTGGTCACTTCAAATTCGGTGAAACGCATCAGGTGGGCGCCAGTGGCAGTCTGCAACAGCATGGCATTACCAGAGCCCTGGTGCGCGCGGTCAGCGCCCTGGAAGCTGCCTTCAGCCACCACGTCCACCATCAGTTCGTCCGGCAGTGCTTCAGAGACGACTTGGTCGATCCAGAGCGGGGAAAACAAGTACCAGAAGGCGTTGCCTGCCAGAAACCCCACGACAAAGACCGGCAGGGCTATTTTCAAAAAACGCAGCATGACGCTTGGTCCTATTGGTTGGTTGGTCCTATTGTTCCAGGAACAACATACCATTCGCTGACGCGATAGCCATCCTGGCGAAACGCATGGGTCCAAGGCACGGAAACCAAACGCGCCGCACCACTTTGTTCAAATCTGTATCGGCGCTGTGCCGAGCTGACGTAGCCGTCAATACTTGCTTCGTCAGGCGCTACAATCATTGCTCCGTCACCAGCTTGGGGCGTGGCCAGCGAAGGCCAACCGATATCGTAAACTCTCTGGTCTTCGCGAATGTGCGCGCGAAGATTGCCGCCAATACGGCGATGAAAGGTAAGCACTGCACCAACCTCGCGATCATCGGCAATATGCTGTGCCAAGCCATCAAACGGAATACCGAAATAGCACCGCGAACAAATCGGGTCGAGAATGACCAAATTGGCCGCACGTGATGAAAACGTGCCAGCCAACACAAGTATGCAAAGGATGAGGAAGTAATGCTGCTGCTTGCGAGCTGGATTTGAACGCTGCACCAATGCCATAAGCCCGATGGGAGCGAGAAAGAATAGCGGCATCACCGCATGTTCTGAGTATTCAGTGTAACCATTGGTTATGCCCAGCACGACCAATCCCAAAACTGCGATTGCCGTGGTTGCCCACAGCAAGCGCAGGTCATCAACTCGGCGGCGATCACATTTGTCCTCGGCCGGTTCGCACGAAAGTAGATAAAAGCGCGTTTTCCAAAGACTCGGCCAAAAGAAGAGGATCAGCAGCGGCAATAGTGGTGAAACAAAAAGCAGAGGCCGTGTGAGGCCTGTAAAAAATCCACTTAATCTGGCAGACACCTCTGATGCCAATAAGCCTTCAGGCGTGGTGAAAAGTAACCAGCCGGGTGCATTCCAAAATCTACTGTCCACTTGCCAATAGGGCCATGCGAGCCCTATCGCTCCTATGATCGCAAGCATAATCAATGGCTTGAAAAGGAGTGCGCGGGCTGAACTCTCTGTTGCAATGGCTATTAAAAAGGCCGCTAGAAAGCCGTAAAACCAAATATTGGAGAGCAAGCCCATTGCTAGAAACACAAAGAACAGCGCTATGTTGAAAAGGCTCAAATGATCGCGCAATCGCAGAAACGCATAAAACACACCCGTAACCGCGGCTATCGCGATTATCGGATGTGTGAACCCTTCATGCATGCGCCAACTGACTTGGTAGATTAAGGCGTAGCTTTCGACCGTGAGCAGTGCCCACAAGCTAGAACCAGAAATGTGGCGCGCAATCAGAAATACGAACACAAGGGCGAGCGCGAGGAAGCTGTATCTTAAGAACTGAAAAATAAGTGCCGTTGGGCCGAAAATTTCTGCAAATAGATAAGCCAACCATTCAAACAATGGCGGCTCACCTGTTGAATAGGACCAACGCAAACCATCCTGAATAGACAGTATAATTTGTGGGTCATTCTCGCCGATATTAACTGATGTGCTCAGCCGCAACGCCATGTGGGCTAGGCAGTATAGCGCGATCAAAGTAACTGCGCCTGGCAGGCTGTTGAGCCAACTTTTGGTATTCTGCGCTAAGGTCACTTTGGCGATCATCGTGCTGGAGCTCGCCGGCTAGATGTCGAGTTTCTGGCGCACCAATTCTTGAACAGCTTGTGGGTTGGCCTTGCCGCCGGTGGCCTTCATCACCTGACCGACGAACCAGCCTGCCAAATTGGGCTTGGCTTTAGCCTGTTCCACCTTATCAGGGTTGGCGGCAATCACTTCATCAACGGCGGCTTCGATCGCGCCTGTGTCGGTGACCTGCTTCATGCCACGATCATCAACGATTTGGCGTGGATCGCCGCCTTCGGCCCAAACGATCTCGAACACCTCTTTGGCGATTTTGCCGGAAATAACCTTTTCACCAATCAAATCGATGATCGCGCCAAGTTGGTCCGCGTTCACCGGGCTATCAGCTATGGCCACACCTTCTTTATTGAGGCGTCCAAAGAGCTCATTGATTGTCCAGTTGGCAGCTAGTTTGCCGTCGCGCCCTTTGGCCACACAATCAAAGAAGTCGCCGGTTTCTTTTTCTGCAACCAGAACCGCCGCGTCATAAGGCGTGATGCCATAATCCGCGATGAAGCGGTTCTTTTTGTCATCAGGAAGTTCAGGCAAGTGGGCAGCAAGCGCATCAACAAACGCTTGATCAAACTCCAACGGTAGAAGGTCAGGGTCCGGGAAATAGCGATAATCATGCGCTTCTTCTTTGGAGCGCATGGAGCGCGTTTCGCCCTTCACACTGTCAAAAAGGCGTGTTTCTTGGTCGATGGCCCCGCCATCTTCCAGAATAGCGATTTGGCGGCGCGCTTCATACTCAATCGCCTGCACGGCAAAGCGCATAGAGTTCACGTTTTTGATCTCGCAGCGCGTGCCAAGACCCTCGCCAGGGCGACGCACTGACACATTGATGTCGGCGCGCATGGAACCTTCTTCCATGTTGCCGTCGCACGTGCCGAGATAGCGCAGAATTGACCGTAGCTTGGTGAGGTAAGCGCGTGCTTCTTCTGAGGATCGAATGTCTGGCTTAGAAACAATTTCCATCAGCGCCACGCCGGACCGGTTGAGGTCAACAAAGCTCATGGTTGGGTGCTGATCATGCAAGCTTTTGCCTGCATCCTGCTCCAAGTGCAGGCGCTCTACACCAACCTGGAAAGACGAACCATCAACCAAATCAACGCTCACAATTCCCTCGCCCACAATGGGATCAAGAAACTGCGAAATCTGATAGCCCTGCGGCAGATCAGGGTAGAAATAGTTTTTGCGATCGAACACTGAGCGTAGGTTGATCTGTGCTTTTAGGCCAAGACCTGTGCGCACAGCCTGTTTCACACACTCCTCATTTATCACTGGTAGCATGCCGGGCATGGCCGCATCCACCAACGAAACGTTGGTGTTGGGCGCATTGCCAAATTGCGTGGATGCACCAGAAAACAGCTTCGACTGACTGGTCACCTGCGCATGCACTTCTAGCCCAATGATCAGTTCCCAATCACCCGTTGCGCCTGGAATGAACTTTTTCGGATCAGCTTGGCGCATCTCGGTGTAGTTTGCAGGTTGGCTCATAGCAGTCTTTCAGGCTTTCGTTGTGCCGTAATGTCTTGGAAAAAAATCAAGCGCTTGTTCGTTTGGCCCAGCGCTTGAGAGCGTAAAACCCAGTTGCGCCAAGGATAAAAAATCCTGCCGCTATTAAAAGTGTATCATTGACATCGCCCTGGCCGCGGGCAGCGTTCATACCGACAAGTGTAATCAGCAGCACAGCGACCACCAGCATCAAGATGGCGAGAATTCCGGCAAACACATCCAGAAGCATCGTTGATAGCGGAAGCCTGCTCATGCGGCGCTCTCGTCTAAGGCACGCGCTCTATCTGGCCCCATTTTGCTTTCTTCGCGGGCAATCGCAATGTCGATCATTACCCGCCATAGGCTCTCGGTTAGGTCGGCATCAAAGCCAATATTTGAGGCAGCCATACGTGCATTTTGCACCACTTCTTCGACACGATTTTCCACGCGAGCAGGCATCGCAAGCAACGGTTTGAGGTCTGCTGCGCGATCAATGAACGCAAAGCGCTCTGCGATCAGCGATACCAATATCGGGTCCAGTGTGTCGATGCCAACGCGCACATCGGTCATGCTAGTCGCTTTGACAGCATTTGGCCGCGATAGCTGCTTGCCAAGAGTCGCCTTGTCGTAAACCAAGCCTGGCACACTTTCGGTCTTGGCTTGGCTGATGTTCAGCAGCGCATAACCATGGGTGCGATAAAAGCGCAGCGTTGCGTTTTTCTGCGCATGTGTGGTGAGCCAAGCGCAGCTATGGCCAGTAGCTTTCACCTGCGCTTCAGCGGCGGCCAGCAGCATAGCGCCGATGCCATGCCCATGCACCCTAGGTTCCACCCATAGGTCTTCAATTTCACCTGATTCTGGAACGGTCCGGGCCCAGCCCAGAATTGCGCTTTCGCTTTGGGCAACCAGAACGCTTTCAACACCACCGGCAAGCCAGCTTTTCACAGCATCAGGCACCGTTTGTGGTGCCTGTTCACAGCCCGGCTGATCACTCAGAAAATTGATGCAGGCCGCACTGCCAACCTCAATCAATCGATCAAGATCGCTTGATGTTGCAGGCCGCAAAGTGAGTGGGAAAAGCCCCATCCACTACCACCACTTCTTGGGCGAGAAGTGCCCCGCCTGGCTTTCGATTACAGAGCCAATAGTAAACAGCGTTTCTTCATCAAATGGGCGCCCAATAAGCTGAAGGCCCAAAGGTAGGCCATCCTTGTTAAGGCCCGCTGGTACGACCATGCCTGGCAATCCCGCCATGTTGACGGTGACCGTGAAGATATCGTTCAGGTACATTTCAATGGGAGATGCGCTGGCCATCGCATTCACGCCAAAGGCAGCATTGGGGGTTGCGGGGGTGAGGATGGCATCCACGCCGTCGGCATAGACTTTTTCAAAATCCTGTTTGATCAGCGTACGCACCCGCTGCGCTTTTTTATAATACGCATCATAGTAGCCTGCAGACAGCACATAGGTGCCGATCATGATGCGGCGCTGTACTTCGCCGCCAAAACCGGCCGCGCGCGTGTTTTCATATAGCTCGTCTATGCTGTCGCCAGTGATGCGCTTGCCGTACTTTACACCATCATAGCGGGCCAGATTGGATGACGCTTCAGCCGGTGCCACAATATAATAGGCCGGTAGTGCGTATTTGGTGTGAGGTAGAGAAATATCGACAATCTCAGCCCCGGCATCGCGCATCCAGGCAATGCCTGTCTGCCATAGCGCTTCAATTTCATCGGACATGCCGTCCATCCGATATTCTTTTGGCACGCCAATTTTCTTACCTTTAATTGAGCCACCAATGGCTGCTTCATAATCAGGCACAGGAATGTCTACGCTGGTGGTATCTTTAAGGTCCATAGATGCCATGCTTTTCAGCAATATCGCGCTATCGCGCACATCACGTGTTATCGGGCCTGCTTGGTCCAAAGAGGATGCGAACGCCACAACACCCCAGCGTGAGCAACGGCCATAGGTCGGCTTAATACCAACCGTGCCGGTAAACGCTGCAGGCTGGCGAATGGACCCACCAGTATCGGTTGCCGTTGCTCCAGCGCATAGCCAGCCAGCCACCGCAGCGGCCGAACCGCCAGAGGAGCCGCCGGGCACCAAATCAGCATTGGAGCCTTCTGATCGCCATGGATTGATAACCGGGCCATAGGCGGAAGTTTCGTTGGACGAGCCCATAGCAAACTCATCCATATTGAGTTTGCCGAGCATAATGGCCCCATCATCCCACAGGTTTTGTGTGATCGTGGATTCGTACGCTGGTTTGAAGCCATCCAAAATGCCACTTGCAGCCTGTGTGTGAACGCCTTGCGTCGCAAACAGGTCTTTGATGCCCAGCGGTATGCCTTCCAGTGCACCGCCCTGCCCGTTTGCAAGCCTTTCGTCGCTCGCCTTGGCCATCGTGCGCGCTTGGTCCGGGGTCTCAACGATATAGGCGTTTAGCTTGTCATTCGCCGCATCTATGGCAGCGATGTAGGCATCAGTCAGTTCCAATGCTGTGAAGTTTTTTTCGGTAAGACCTTCACGGGCCTGCGCGATGCTGAGGGTGGTCAAGTCTGTCATGCGGGTTCGTATCTTTTTGTTCGTTTAGAGGCGCGCAGCTGTGTGCGCTACTCAACCACCTTGGGTACCATGAAGAAGCCATCATCGCTTTCAGGCGCGTTGCCTGTCACTTTGTCAGCTATGCTGCCATCGGTCACGGCGTCGGCGCGCAAGCGCATCTTCGTAGCCACAACTGATGTCATCGGCTCGACATTATCTGTGTTCACCTCATCAAGCTGTTCAACAAAAGCCAAAATGGTGTTGAGTTCTTCGCGCATAGGCTCAATGCGCTCGTCCTCAATCTTGATGCGGGCAAGGTGCGCAATGCGGCGCACTGTATCGCTGTCTACACTCAACGTTGGTAAACCTATGGTCGTGATGCATCCACTGATGCATGCAAAGCTGCAGGAAACATTGGCAGGGTGATAGCGCGCGCACCACATGGGTTCAAGCGCAGCCCGAGTGGTGATACGTCACATCATCATGACTTTGTGCCAATGTGCACGGCCATACCCGTACGCTCCGAGAAAAGAAAAGATAAAAACGCATGTCGCATAGCCACCCACATACCCTGCAAACACGCAATGCCGAAGAGGCTGTTGATGCGCTAACCGAGCTCTATAACGAGGAAACGCAGCGTTTGCGTGAAGCTTTTTATGAGCATATGGGCGCGCTGGGTGGTGCGAAGACGGGCCTAACTGGCAAGGCAAAAACGCGTGGCTTTTATCCTTTTGTGCGCTTGGCGACACAAACCTACGCCGATGTCGATTCGCGCCTTGCGTATGGTCATGTCACGCGTCCTGGCCAACATGAAACCACGGTTACTCAGCCAGAACTCTACCGCACCTACCTATTGGAGCAGATTGGCGCGCTGATCGCCAATCATGATGTGCCTGTGGAGGTGGGCATTTCAGACACGCCAATTCCCATCCATTTTGCGTTTCCAGATGGCATGGTGATTGAGGGCGATGGGACGCTGGAAGATGATCGCCCGCTGCGCGACTATTTTGATGTGCCTGATCTTGGCATCACTGATGATGCGATTGTGAATGGTGTTTCCCCATCTCTTTCGACCGAACCATTTCCACTGGCACTCTTCACAGCGCCACGCACCGACTATTCGCTCTACAGGCTGAAGCATTACACGGCGACGCCGCCAGAGGCATTTCAAAACTTCGTTCTTTACACGAATTATCAGTTTTATATTGATGAATTTATTGAATTTTCTAAGCGTGAATTAAACAATCACGCGAGCGCATACACCCACTTTGTTGAGCCGGGCGGCAAGACAAGTTTCAATGCTCGCTTGGGGCGTGATCCAGAGGGAGACGTGGCTGCTCGTGTGCCACAAATGCCGGCCTATCACCTGTGCACTGGCGAGCATGAGGGCATTTCGATCGTCAATATTGGCGTGGGCCCATCCAACGCCAAAACCATAACCGACCATGTAGCTGTGCTGCGTTCGCATGCCTGGCTGATGCTTGGCCATTGCGCCGGTTTGCGCAACTCGCAGCGTCTCGGCGACTATGTACTGGCCCACGGGTATGTGCGCGAAGACCATGTTTTGGATGCAGACCTGCCGCCTTGGGTGCCAATTCCACCTCTCGCTGAGGTGCAAGTTGCTCTTGAGCAAGCCGTTGCTGAGATCACTGATCTTTCGGGTTATGATCTGAAGCGAATTATGCGCACTGGCACGGTGGCAACCATTGATAACCGAAATTGGGAGCTGCGTGATTTTTCCGAGCCCGTTGAACGGTTTAGCCAATCGCGTGCGGTGGCGCTTGATATGGAATCGGCAACCATCGCCGCCAATGGCTTTCGCTTCCGCGTGCCTTATGGGACATTGCTTTGCGTGTCGGACAAGCCACTTCATGGAGAGCTAAAGCTGCCGGGCATGGCGAGCGCGTTTTATAAAACGCAGGTCAATCAGCATTTGCAGATTGGCATACGAGCCATGGAGCTTTTGCGCTCCATGCCCAGTGAGCGGCTTCATTCACGTAAGTTGCGCAGTTTCTCTGAATCCGCGTTCCAGTAGACCGCACCATGGCTGCTCCAGACGCATTGTACGATCCGTCAGCCTTTACGGCTGAAATGAAAGCGCATGGCGCTTTGCTTGGGCTTGATCCTGGCACGAAAACCATTGGCATTGCGATCAGTGATATAGACTGGACGATGGCCAGCCCGGTCAAAACAATCCAGCGCTCCAAGATGCATGTCGATCTTGAAACGCTGATGACAATTATCGAGCGGGAACAGATCGCTGGCTTGGTCATTGGCATGCCGTACAACATGGATGGGTCTGCTGGCCCTCGGGCACAATCGGTGCGCGCGTTTCGGCGATCATTGGCAGAGCATATTGAGCTTCCAATGCTGTTCTGGGATGAGCGCCTATCCAGCGCCGCTGCGAGCGACAGTTTGGCAGATGCAGGGCGCAGTGCGCGGCAACGCCAAGATCTCGTTGATGCGGCGGCGGCGGCCCACATATTGGGCGATTGCTTAAAGCATCTGCGCGGCCTCACGAATCGGTAAGCATTCGCGGTTAGTCTAACGTTTTGTTGATGTGCCAGTTGGCGCGTCCCCGATGTGTATTGATTACGGGATGAGACGAATGAGCGGATTGTCAGTGGCCGACATGCGCCGCATTGGCGCGCAGCGAAACGCAGAGACTTTTCAAAGTGAGCCTGCAAAAACCAGTGTTCTGGGTAAACTGCCGTTTATCGGTGGTCGCGGGCAAGCACCTACTAAAAGGGATTCTGACAGTCCGTCTACGGCTCGAAACCCCCTGCAACGTGTTGCAGGTTTAGCCGTAGGGCAATCCGGGGTTGCACAAACCACGGCTCAAACGGCACCACCGATGCAAGCGCCAGCGGCAACTTCTTACAAGTCCGCACAAGCAATCGATGCGATAAGCGCATACAAGCCCTTGAAACACAGCCTATTGGCCCATTCTGGCGTAGGCGGTGTTGTTGGCGGCCTGATCGGCATTGGCGCAACGGGCGCGCCATTGGTTTTTCCAGCGGGGGCTGCGGTTGGCGCCTTAGCTGGCAGCATGGTTGGCAAGCGCGTGCAAGCGCTGCCGTCTGACAAAGCGCCAACATTGGCACTCAAGCGTAAAGATGCTGAACATGTGTTTGCTGCGCTGGAAAGTGCAAGTGCATTGATCCAGCTCGACAATCCTTCGTTTAACGTCATTGTTGACCGCAGTGCGGCACTTCGTGCGCATGCAAAGCCTGGCTCACGCCTTGCCTCTTCCAAGGGCTATACTGTCAAGATTGGCCTGCCCTTGTTGTTTGGTTTGTCATTGCCTCAGTTTGAAGCTTTAGCCGCTCACGCGCTGGTCGTTGCGCAATCGCAGCTGGAAACTGCTAGTGTTGAAGCCAGTACGGTGGCGCGTCTGGACGCGGCGCAGGCAAGACTGGCAACGCGCAAGAGCGTGCTGCGCCTTGCAAACCTTAGTGCCTTTCAAGATCATGCGCTTGCTGCAACACGCACCTGGCACACTGCAAGTGAAATACAGGCACGCGATGCTGACCAGTTAACAGCTCGCTTTGCTGGACCAAAAGCTTTGGTGGATGCTTTGCTGACACAGGCGCTGATCGCATCTCGCTTTGCGCAAAATCAGCAAAACGAAGTTCCACTTGGTGACGCTTTATCCGAGCTTAAGGCCAGCTATTCCCGCACCGATCTCGATGGTGCCCTGCGTCTGCTTGCGCAAACGCAGCACCCAAGTGCACAGGATGCCATGCTGGGTTTGCCGTTTGGATTGTTGCAGCGCTTGAGTGGATTGGACACATCTTGTGCTGTCCCGTCGGTACCTGCGGCCTCTCCAATTGCGGCTGCAATGCCGGAAAAGACACTGGCGAAGCTTGAAAAGCGTTTGGCTGATGTCAAAGCGCCAAAGGTTAAAAAAACCAAAGCGCAAGGCAGCAAATCTGAGCGAAAAAAAACTGCTAAACCTGCAAAAAAGAATGGTCTCTTCAAATCGAAGAAGCGTCAGTCCGGTGAGGCTGTTGGCAGACTGAATGAGCTTCAAGAGGCTGGCCAAGACGCCAAAAAGAAAAGTCTCCTGAGCGGTTTGTTGACCGGTAAAAAAACCAAGACAGATCAAGCCATTAGTGTGTCCATGCACGATCAGCCACTTTATCAAGCTGATGAAATTTTCAAAGGCGACCCAGGAACTGGCCTTGAAGCGTATCAGGCGCTGGTTGATGCGCATCCGCGCTGGACGTTGGCAAGATTACGGTTGGCTGAGGCGCAACTGGAAACGGGTTTTTCTGATGCTGTTTCACACTTGATGGCTTGCGCTGAAAACCTGCCAAGTGCGTTGCCGACAATCCTTGATCGACTGCAAAGCGGTCTTGCCATGGTGAGCCCACTTGATGGTGAGAGGCTTCGTCAAGCCATCGACCAGATGCATGTGAATGCCGATGCAATCGCGTGTGAGCGTGCAGAAATTGATCTGGAGAACCTGACCACAGCCACAATGGACGCTCAGGATCAAGCAACATTGGAAGCACTGTTCGGCAAAACGCATGGGCTGCGTGAAGCTTGGGTTCTGGCTATGCCATGCGCGTGGATGCCCGAAGTGCCGCACCACGCAATTCTTGGGCTCGCACCACGCCTGCACCCCGAGGATGCGCAGGTGATGGCACTAAGCTTGGCCGAGCATGCGGCGATAACTGGCACGGTTGCTGTGCATATTGAAACCGGAACGCCCCGTGGCGCATTGGGTGATGCTTTGGCCAGCCATTCTTCCGTTTGGCGTGCACAAGCCCATCAGGTGTAGCGACGCGTTGAATTGACCGGTGCATAGCTGCTGGTTCTGCTTGCGAGCGACCTTCGGTGCCGCTAAGACCCGATTTTATGACATCATCAGACATCGCACCGTCGACAGGCTCGAGCGCGCAGCGCTTTGGTCACCGGCATTTGCTGGGTATAGAAAACCTTTCACCCCTAGATATTCAAGCGCTGCTTGATCTTTCACAAGACGCTATCGCGGTCAGTCGCAAGGTCGAGAAAAAGCTCTCCACACTGCGTGGCCGAACGCAAATCAACCTCTTCTTCGAAGCCTCAACGCGCACGCAATCGTCCTTCGAGCTGGCGGGTAAACGTCTTGGCGCTGATGTTATGAACATGTCGGTTGCCTCTTCTTCGGTGAAGAAGGGGGAAACGCTGGTTGATACAGCCGCTACGCTGAATGCCATGCGTCCGGATATTATCGTCGTGCGGCACCACGCTGCTGGTGCGGTGCAATTGCTGGCGCGCAAAGTTGGGTGCTCGGTTGTGAACGCCGGTGATGGCGCACACGAACACCCCACGCAAGCCTTGTTAGACGCGCTGACCATCTTGCAACACAAGGGTGATTTGCGTGGGTTGGTTGTGGCCATTTGCGGCGACATTAAACATTCGCGCGTTGCACGCTCCAACCTCATTCTGCTCAACGCCATGGGTGCTCAAGTGCGCCTGTGCGGTCCATCAACGTTGATGCCAGCGAGTGTTGAGCGCCTGGGATGCAAGGTTTTCACCTCCATGCGAGACGCGCTGAATGGTGCAGATGTGGTGATGATGCTACGCTTGCAACGTGAGCGTATGCACGCCTCATTGATCCCCTCAACACGCGAGTATTTCCGCTATTACGGCCTGGATGCTGCCAAGCTTGCGTTGGCCAAGCCTGATGCGCTGGTCATGCACCCTGGCCCCATGAATCGAGGTGTTGAAATTGACCCAGAAGTGGCTGAAAGCGCGCAGAGCGTGATCAACGAGCAGGTGGAAATGGGCGTTGCCGTGCGCATGGCTGTGCTGGACGCGTTGGCACATCATCTGCCCGCAGGCAAAGAGGAGGCTCACTAAATGGCATCTATTCGCCCCACCAAAATCAGCAATGTGCGGGTTATTGACCCCTCTCGCAATCTGGATGCGCAGGGCGCTATCCTGATGATTGATGGCCGAATTATTGCCGCTGGGCCAGATGCTGTTTCCACAGCCGAGCCAGATGGGTGCTATGCCATTGATGGTCGCGGTGCTGTCGCCTGCCCCGGCTTGGTGGATATGCAAGTGCGCGTGGGCGAGCCGGGCGCTGAATATGTTGAAACGCTTGCTTCAGCCAGCCAAGCTGCTGCTGCCGGTGGTGTGACCAGCCTTGGCGTTATGCCGGATACCGATCCGGTGATTGACGATGCAGCGCTGGTTGATTTTTTGATGCGGCGCGCACGCGATACAGCCATTGTGCACATCCACCCCATTGCTGCGCTAACCAAAGAACTGGCTGGTCAGGAAATGGCCGAGATTGGTCTGCTGCAAGAGGCTGGCGCGGTGGCATTTTCCAATGGTCGCCACCCAGTGGCGAGCGCTGCCATCATGCGCCATGTGCTCACTTACGCCCGCGATTTTGGTGCGCTGGTCATTCACCACCCCGAAGACCCTGACTTGCGTGGTGATGGCGTGATGAATGAGGGCGAGACAGCCACGCGCTATGGTCTGCCCGGCATCCCCGTTGAAGCCGAGTTGATTATGCTGGACCGAGATATACGGCTCGCGCAGTTAACTGGCGGGCGTTATCACGGTGCGCAGATATCGTGCGCACAAAGCGTGGATACAGTGCGGCGTGCGAAAGCAGCGGGTGTGCACATTAGTGTTGGCGTCTCGGTCAATCATTTATCGCTCAATGAGCTTGATATCGGCATGTGGCGAAGCTTTTTGAAGCTGTCGCCACCGTTGCGCACAGAAGATGATCGCTTGGCGCTTATCGAAGGTGTTTGTGACGGCACAATAGACGTCATTATCTCTGATCATGATCCGCAGGATGTGGAGCGCAAACGCCACCCCTTTGCTGAAGCGCATGATGGCGCCATTGGCCTGGAAACGTTGCTGCCAGCTGCGCTGCGCCTGGTGCACAATGAGCATCTGGGCTTGATGCAATTGATCGACAAGCTATCGACCACCCCTGCCCGCATCCTGGGGCTCAATGCTGGCACATTAAAACCTGGATCGCCTGCGGATGTTATTGTGTTTGATCCTGATGAACCGTGGGTTCTGGATCGCCAAGCGTTGCTATCACGATCAAAAAATACACCATTTGAAGATGCTCGTTTTTCTGGTCGCGTCGGTATGACCTTTGTTGGCGGTCGCAAAATTGCCCATCGCGATGATGCAGGCGTCATGCAAGTTGTCTCTATCTAGTGTCCCCACCTAGCTGTAAGGCCTGCTTTTCATGGCCAGGTCAGCACGCTAGCGTGCAAGTCCGAACTTTTGAGGTTTCATGCCTGATCCCATCAATCTTGCGGCCTCAGCGCCCTACTTTCTAGCAGCGCTGCTTTTTGGCTATTTACTAGGCTCAATACCCTTTGGGCTGTTGCTGACTAGGCTCGCGGGCTTGGGTGACGTGCGCTCCATTGGTTCTGGTAATATTGGTGCAACCAATGTGCTGCGCACAGGCCGCAAAGATATTGCTGCGGCAACTTTGCTATTGGATGCGGGAAAAGGCCTGGCTGCGGTGCTACTGGCCGCGCAGTTTGGCCCTGCTACGGCTGCCTTGGCAGGTATCGGCGCACTTGTGGGCCACTGTTATCCGGTTTGGCTAAAATTTAGGGGCGGCAAGGGCGTTGCTACCTATCTTGGCATTTTGATCGGCCTTTCTTGGCCGCACGCACTTTTGTTCGCTGTTATCTGGCTCGGCATTGCATTTGCTCTGCGCTATTCCTCTCTGGCCGCTTTGGTTGCCAGCTTATGCGTGCCTATCGCCGCATTTTTATTGCCCGAAGGTACGGCGTTGGGCGCCTGGGCCATCGGTGAAATTACACTGATAATGGTCCTACTGATCTGGTGGAAACACCGCGCCAACATCGCCAGATTGGTGAAGGGCGAGGAAAGCCGCATCGGTGGCAAGAAAGACAAAGGCACGACCGTGTGAGCCAGGGGCAGTTCAGTCTAACCGATGGGCAGCGGCTTGATTGGCTTCAGCTTATTCGAACGCCGCAGGTTGGCCCGGCTCTCTTTCAAGACTTGATCAATCACTTTGGCAGTGCTGCATCCGCTCTTGATGCCTTGCCTGATATGGCCGCCAGACGTGGCAAACCCCTTCGCCCCATCGCCCGCGCTGATGCTGAGGCGGAAATGCAAGGTGCGCACAAAATCGGTGCACGGTTCGTTGTTACAGGGGAGCCGGGTTACCCTGTCTTGCTCAATCATACCTCGCGCCCACCGCCCATGCTGTGTGCCTTGATGCGCGATGAGCAAATCGCGCAGAAAACCGGCATTGGCATTGTTGGTGCGCGCAATGCTTCAGCCGGCGGCTTAAGTCTTGCAAGAGCCATGGCGCAGGCGCTGGGAAACCAAGGTTATGCCACTCTGTCTGGTTTGGCGCGTGGCATTGATGCCGCTGTTCATTTGGGCAGCCTAAAGTTTGGCACGGTTGCGTTTGTGGCAGGCGGGCTGGCCCGCCCTTACCCACCAGAGCATGGCGACTTGATGCACCAAATCGCGAATGAAGGTGGCGCTGTCTATTCGGAAATGCCGCTCAATTGGGTGGCGCGCGCGCAGGACTTTCCCAAGCGCAACCGCCTGGTGGCCGGTTCCTCGCTTGGGCTTATTGTGGTTGAGGCAGCAAAACGGTCCGGGTCATTGATCACAGCCCGGCAAGCGCTTGAAATTGGCCGTGAGGTGATGGCGGTACCCGGCTTTCCAATGGATCCGCGCAGCGATGGCCCCAATTCTCTCATTCGTGATGGTGCAAGGCTGGTGCGCGATGCGGACGATGTGATCGCTGAGCTACGTCCGCTGGAGGGCAAAACGGACTATTTGGCGCACCAAAGCAAACCGCAAGGTGATCTATTACAGGAAGCCCAAGACCTTCCTTTCGAACATCAATTGACCGACCAGGATGCTGATAGTGCACTCAATGCCGCGATGGGTTTTAGCCCTGTTGAGGCAGATACGCTGATTGCGACAACGGGCGTGCCGACGCATCTGGTGCGCGGCTGGCTTTTAGAAAATGAGCTTGCTGGCGCAATTGTGCGCTCAAGCGGAGATAGATTCGCTTGGAACCCCGAACGGGCCATCTAGCTTTCGCCGTCGTTCACTTCATTTTTCTTGCCAGGGCGTCATCGTGCGCTTGCTCACAGGCCATTGCGATCATGAGGCTAAGCACATCTAACCCACGGCGTTGGGCAAGTACTTCAAGCGTGCGCAGCATACTTGCCAAGTAGTCCGCTACATCACCGGCTTTGATATCGATATCCTTATCCGCTGTTGCGTTTGGTATGTCACAACAAGGCTGCTTCTGGGGACTGAGATCAAGAATCACAGGCGCTGCGGCAACATGTAGGTCAACCAGACGAATATGCTTGGCGAACATATCACCATTTTCATGATCAGTTTTGATGCCGTGAGGATTGTCCACTGTCTTGCCCCTTAACCGCGCTATACAATGCGTGTAGCAATTTATAAATACACGTTCAAGTTGCATTTATCTTATTGTTTGCTTTGCTTGCAGGGGTAAAAGGACAAGCAAAATGTTGCTCATCGTCGTTTGTCGTTTGACAAGTGCAAGACGCATACTCATGTTCCGGCCACCATTGCGCCGCTGAGTAATTTTGGCAGGTCAGGCGTTACGCATCGCTGCAATGTCCCCTTTTATAACCCGCGTGAAAGTGCTGCCTTCATGGATCTCGTTATTGTGGAATCGCCTGCTAAGGCGAAAACCATCAACAAATATCTCGGCCCGAACTTTAAGGTTCTGGCTTCCATGGGGCATGTTCGAGATCTTCCATCCAAGGATGGATCGGTAGACCCTGATGATGATTTTGCCATGCGCTGGCAGAACGATGCAGGCAAATCAAAAACAATCAACGACATCGCGCGCAGCGTGAAAGAAGCCGATCGCGTAATCCTCGCCACTGACCCTGATAGAGAGGGTGAGGCTATTTCTTGGCATGTGTTGGAAATCTTGAAGGCCAAGAAAGTGCTGAAAGATAAGCCAGTTGAACGTGTGGTTTTCAACGCGATCACCAAGAGCGCAGTGCTGGAAGCAATGCAGAACCCGCGGGCGATTGATGCACCGCTGGTGGACGCGTATCTGGCGCGCCGCGCGCTGGACTATCTGGTGGGTTTTACACTTTCGCCGGTTCTATGGCGCAAATTGCCCGGTTCACGTTCTGCTGGCCGTGTGCAGTCGGTTGCACTGCGCCTGGTGACAGAGCGGGAAACCGAAATTCAGGCCTTCGTACCACAGGCTTATTGGACAATTACCGCGCACCTGAAGAATGGCAGCAACGCACCCTTTGACGCCCGCTTGGCATCTTACAACGGCACCAAATATGGCCGTCATGACCTAAACGATGGCGCGCTTGCTGGCTCAATTAAGACGATGCTGGAACAAGCGGATATTTCGGTTGCCAAGGTTGAGGCCAAGCCGGTTCGCCGCAATCCTTACGCGCCTTTTACAACCTCTACGCTGCAGCAGGATGCATCCTCTCGCCTTGGTATGTCACCGGCGGTCACGATGCGGGTGGCACAGCGTTTGTATGAGGGCACCGAGATCAACGGTGAGACCGTGGGCTTGATCACCTACATGCGTACCGATGGTGTACAAATGGCACCTGAGGCTATCCGCGCGACACGTAAGCTGATCGGTGAAAAGTATGGCGATAAATACCTGCCAGATTCGCCGCGCATGTATTCCACTAAAGCCAAGAACGCTCAGGAAGCGCACGAAGCGATCCGTCCAACTGACCTGGATCGCACACCTGAGCAGGTTAAAGGGTATTTGGAGGGCGATCAGGCGAAGCTTTACCAGCTCATCTGGTCACGCACGATGGCAAGCCAGATGGCAGCCTCTGTGTCTGAGCGAACAAGCGTTGATTTGGTCGCCAATCAGGGCGGGCACAGCGCAGAACTGCGTGCCAGTGGCTCAGTTATTACATTTGATGGGTTTCTGGCTGCTTATGATATCGGTGCTGCCTCCAAGGATGAAGACGACAAGCGCCTGCCCGCGATAACGCAGCGCGATAAAATTACCCAAGAGAGCATTGAGGCGGTGGAGAAATTCACTGAGCCGCCTGCCCGCTTCTCCGAGGCAAGTCTGGTGAAACGCATGGAAGAACTCGGCATTGGTCGGCCTTCCACATATGCCGCCACCTTGGCTGTGCTTCAGGACCGTGAGTATATCGAGGTAGAAAAGCGCCGCATCTTTGCCACCGACAAGGGGCGCCTGGTTACCGGTTTCCTTGAAGCGTTTTTCAAGCGCTATATTGAGTATGATTTCACGGCCTCGCTCGAAGAAGAGCTGGATCAGATATCGGCAGGCGAGCGCGATTGGAAAGAGGTGCTGCGCGCCTTCTGGACTGCATTTTCCGGTTCAGTGGATGAGATTTCTGAGCTGCGTATCAGCCAGGTCATTGATGCGCTTAATGAGCTGCTTGGGCCGCATATTTTCCCCGATAAGGGCGATGATAGCGATCCGCGCAAATGCCCAACCTGTGATACCGGCCAGCTATCGCTAAAAATATCGCGTTACGGCGCGTTCATTGGCTGCTCCAACTATCCTGAGTGTAATTTCACACGCCAACTGGCTTCCAACGATAATGATGGTGCGGCGCAAGCTGGGCCTATCGTGCTGGGCGAAGACACTGAGTCCGGTGAACAAATAACCCTGCGTGATGGTCGCTTTGGCCCCTATGTGCAGCTTGGCGAAGAAAAGAAGCCAAAGCGCGCCAGCCTGCCCAAAGGGTGGGATCGTGCCGCGATGGACCTTGAGAAAGCCTTGCGTTTGCTTTCCTTGCCTCGTCCGGTTGGTAACCATCCGGAGACCGGCAAAGAGATTGTGGCTGGCCTTGGTCGCTACGGACCGTTCGTTCTGCACGATGGCATGTATGCCAATCTTGAGTCGGTGGATGAAGTCTTTGAGGTTGGTATCAACCGCGCTGTTGCTGTTTTGGCCGAAAAAGCAGCTGGCGGCGGTGGTCGCCGTCGTGGTGCACCGGCTGCGCTTAAAACATTGGGTGATCATCCCGATGAAGGTGGCGCGATTACCGTGCATGAAGGGCGCTACGGCCCCTATGTGAAGCACGGCAAGATCAATGCCACGATCCCCAAGGACACCAAACCTGAAGATGTGAGCATGGATCAGGCGGTGGAGCTAATCCGCGCACGGGCTGAAAAAGCTGGCAAAAAGCCTGCAGCCAAAAAGAAGGCGCCCGCGAAGAAAAAGGCCCCGGCAAAAAAAGCCGCTGCTAAGAAGACGACCGCGAAGAAGCCTGCAACCAAAAAAGCGCCTGCAAAAGCGAAAGCAGCTAGCGCCGAATGAACGGTTTCCCCTCAGATGAGGCATTGCTCGAATTCCTCAGTAACAATCCAGGCCAAACAGGAAAGCGCGAGGTGGCGCGCGCTTTTGGCATCAAAGGTGCAGATCGCATCTTACTGAAGCAACGCTTAAAGGCGCTGAAGGATTCTGGCCGCATTTCCAAAGAGGGCAGCAGTTTCCGCCCCACCGATGGTCTGCCGCCTGTGTTCCCGGCGCAAGTGGTCAGTGTGGATGATGATGGTGACCTACTCGTTGTGCCCCGCATCCAATTGGATGGCCAGGATGAACCAGACCGGTTCGTGCTCACTGAAAAGCGCGGTCACCGCAAAGGCCGCCCAGCTGCACATCAAACGCCGGGTGTTGGTGACACACTGCTTGTGCGGATGCTTGAGCCAGCTGATGGCAATGAGCTTGGCCGTGTTCAACTGATTAAAGCGATCGGCCGAGGTGATGTTCGTCATTACGGCGTGGTGCGTATGCCATCGCATGGCCAAGCGGAGCTGGAGCCTGTGGAGCGTAAAGCTGACAGTCTACATATTGCCCATCATGATCTAAACGGCGCTGAAGACGGCGATCTTGTAGCGGCCATTCGCCTGCCTGGTGGTAGCCGTGGCCGCACTGCGCATGGCAAGGTTGAGGAAGTTTTTGGCCAGCTGGGATCAGAACGCGCCATCAGCCAGATTGCTGTGCTGCGGCAGGGCTTGCCGGATGATTTTCCGTCCGATGTTATGGCACACGCCGATGCACTTAAGCCTGCCCAGAAAGATGGCCGTGAGGATTGGCGTGACCTGCCGCTGATCACCATTGATCCATACGATGCCAAAGATCATGATGATGCGGTACACGCTGCACCAGATGATGATCCCAGCAATGAAGGTGGCTTTGTTGTCACCGTGGCCATTGCCGATGTTGCCTATTATGTGCGCCCGCAGACGCTGATTGATCGCGAGGCACGCTCACGCGGCAACTCTGTTTATTTCCCCGACCGCGTGATCCCCATGCTGCCTGAGCGGCTATCAACGGATCTATGCTCGCTGCACGAAGGGCAAGAGCGCCCGGCGCTTGCCATCCGTATGGTGTTTGGCGCGGACGGCACGAAGCGCAGACATTCACTGCACCGAATTTGGTGCAAGCTGCACGTAGGCCTGGCTTATGAGGCGGCGCAGGCCGCTATGGATGGCACAGAACCACCAGAGGGCATAACGCCCTGCCCGGCCGATATTGCAGATGGTGTGCTCAAGCCATTGTGGGCTGCTTACAAAGCGTTGCATGCGGCGCGTGAACGCCGCGCGCCGCTGCATCTAGATTTGCCAGAGCGCAAACTGGTGCTGGATGAGGCTGGCAAAGTATCGGGAGTGCGCGTGCCGGATCGGCTGGATGCGCATAAGCTGATCGAAGAGTTCATGATCCAGGCAAATGTCGCCGCTGCTGAGCTGCTGGAAGCAAAGAAAACCTCGTGCATGTACCGCGTGCATGATGCGCCCGGTGCTGCCAAGTTTGAAGGGCTGCGGGCTTTCCTGAAAAGCCTCAATATCTCCATTGCGAGCCAAAGTTCTTTACGTCCGTCGGATTTCAACAAAATCCTCGCCCGTGCTGAAGGGCAACCGAGCGAGCAGTTGATCAACGAAATGGTGCTGCGCAGCCAAGCGCAAGCGGAGTACACGCCGCACAATATTGGCCATTTTGGCTTGAACCTGTCCAGGTACGCGCACTTCACATCGCCAATCCGCCGCTATGCCGACCTGCTGGTGCATCGTGCATTGCTTGATGCCTACAAGCTTGGCGATGGGGTTGATGCAACGGCTGCCGATGATGAAGTGCTGGCCCGCTTAGGTGATCACCTTTCTGGCACCGAGCGCCGCGCGATGCTGGCTGAACGTGAGACCACTGACAGGCTGATTGCAGCGTTTCTTTCCGATAAAGTAGGCGCACAGTTTGATGGCCGTATCACTGGTATCGTGGGTGCTGGTCTGTTTGTGCGATTGGCGGAAACCGGCGCGGATGGTTTTGTGCCGGTTGGCCAGTTGGGCGCTGACTATTTTTCTTATGATGAAGCGCAGCAACGTTTGGTTGGTTCAGCAACTGGCCTTACTTATCAGCTGGGTGATCAGGTGCAGGTCCGCCTTGTTGAGGTTGCCCCGTTAGCCGGTTCACTGCGCTTTGAAATGTTAAGTGAAGGCAAGGCAGGTAAGCCGATTGGCAGATCTCGCCGCCCTGGCAAATCTGGAGCGTTTAAAAAGAGCAAGAAACCAGGCACAGCGCCGAGGCGTTCTACTTCATCTGGTGACAAGCAGTCGGGCGCCCAAACACCGGCAGCCCATGCTCGCCGCTCCGTGCGCAAGGCCAAGGGGCGGTAAGTTGGCGGCCCGCGCACGACCGGCGGCCAGCCTTATCCTGCTTTGTCGCAACGCCTCTGGCCAAGCCTTGGTTTTCATGGGGCGGCGGAACGCTTCTCTGAAATTCTTACCGGGTTATCTGGTGTTTCCTGGAGGGCGCGTGGAGCGGCAAGATTATGCAACCTCCCAAGCGCCACTAGACCTTGCCTGCGGCACAGTCTTGGATGCTGAGCTTGGTGGCATTGGTGGTATGAGCGCCACGGCCTATGCGAATGCGGCGCTGCGCGAGTGCGCAGAGGAGACCGGCTTAGATGCAGAACGTCATCTTGCCGCGCCTCTGCGATATATTGCGCGTGCCATCACGCCGCCGCGCTTTCCAATTCGCTATGATACGCGATTCTTCTTGGGCACCCTGGCGAACAGTCAACTGCCTGCGCGCATTGCCAGTGGTGATGGCGAGTTGGTTTCACC
>JBGCDM010000054.1:0-12596 GCA_045105395.1 Devosiaceae bacterium
GGCCAGCATATCCTGCGGCCAAGGCATTGCGCGGCGCGTTTCAAGATTCAGCATCAGGCTGGTAATTTCTGCCACAGCGATCAGCTCTTGGCTCATCACGTTCACAATATGATGCCGGTAGCTGATTGTTTTGGCCGAGCGGGCACGCAAGGCGGTGCGGATGGTAGTCACATCGCCCGCCTTTGGCCGAGTACCATAGGTAAGATGCAGCTGCACTGCTGCTCGGCCCCAGCCGCGATCACGCAGCCACGCATCATCCGCTCCTACCAGCGCCCAAGCATGGGTTGCAGCATCGGACACAATGCCCACCACATAGCGATCGGTCAGCATTGCGCCATTGGCGCTTTCGTTTGGTGCTCCAAAAGCAGATGGCGGGATCACACCGCGATAGGTTGTAGTCAGATAATCCAAGCTCTGCACTTGCGGGAACGCACCCGGCTCAAGGTCCCCCGTTTTGGGCAACGCATCGTCGCTGGCGCGTGGTAGATCAAAAGCGCTCAGGTCATCGCGATAAACATCAGGTAAGATATCAAGTGCGGTGGCAGAGAGCACGCCGTCATCGCTACCGATGTTTCGCTGGCTTGCGTAAAGGCGATGCTCGAGACCTACGCGCCCATCGCTCAAGCTTACCATGCCGGTTGTGCCAATCACCGGCTCACCGCTACGCAGTTCTGCATGGTAGCGGATCAGCCGAGCGGTGCGGTGTGGTACTTGCCAGCCAGCCTCAACCAGAAAAACACGCGTGGCCGTATCAAAGCGCCAGGCATAGGACTGCACGTTGATGTGGTCATTCTCATCGCACTCCCAGCTATTGGCTGTATCGCGAATGGTTTCTATCGGGCCTATCATGCTGGTACCGGGACCATTGCATCCAAAGTGCGGTTTAAAAAAGCATGGGCTCCAGCATTGGCCTCGTGCGCTATAGCAAGATCATAGGCGTGGAAAACATGGCAGCCACCAGGCGCAACGGCCAGTTCGCTTTGCGCGCCAGCCGCCACTAAACGCTGATGCAAAAACAGGCTGTCATCCAGCAATGGATCGGCCGTACCGACCGATAAGAAGCAGGGTGGTAGCCCATCCAGATGCGCATAAAGTGGCGAAACACTTGGTGCGCGCGCATCCATAAAATCTGGCACGCACGCCTGGCGAAATTTCTCAAGGTCGCGGGTGTTGAGGATCAGCTTCTCTGACCCCCAATTGCGAGCTGAAGGCGTGAGCGAAAGGTCAAAGCACCCTGCAACAAGCACAAGGCCTGCGCTTTCCACACCGGCATCGCGCAAAGAAAGCGCAGTGAGCAATGAAAGATGGGCACCGGCAGATTCTCCGCCAAGGAGAAGCGGCCCACCCTGCGCATAGGCCCAGCTAGCAGCCGTTAGGCAATCACTTGGGGCTGCCGGGAAGGGATGCTCTGGCGCAAGCCGGTAGTCGACGCTTACAGCAGCAAGGCCGGTGGCTTCTGCAAGAGATGCCAGCGCAGGGTCTTGAAAATCTGCTTGGCCAAAGGTCCAGCCACCACCGTGTATGTGCAAATAAATACCACGCGTTTCGCGCGTTTGCGGCTCCAGTATGCGTAGGCGCACGCCCTCATGCTCTTCGCAACGTGCATGAGGCAGCTTTGGCTCCAACGGGAAGGGGCCCTTACCCTCTGCGCGCAGCTTACGAATGGTGTGCGGCGGCACAGACCACGTATCCGGCAGGGCGGATAGCGTTGCCAAAAGTTCAGTGTTGAAGCGGTCTGTTTCTTCGCTCACCAACGCTGGATCAAACGGGTTGATCGCTGCTGCTTCGCCATGAATTGGGCTGTAGGGTCTGGGGTCTTGCATGGAATTCAAAGCCTTGGCCTGTCTTATAGTGGTTGCAAAGCAAACCAGGTGGGCCTTGCAGCGTACAAGGAGTGTGGGCTGCTTATGCGCCACCCAGTCATGCTCTAGCTAGCCAATACAACGCTCCAAGCAAGCCCAAAAAGGTCTATACCATGCAAAGCCAGTCTTCAGCCCCGCACCAAAGCGTTACCCTATGGAGGGCAATTTTTGCATTCTTGGGCATTGGACTTGGTGTGATGATCCTATGGGCATCCTTCAGCGCTGATATTATTGCAAGTTTTGGCCAAATCGTTGCCGATCCTTGGGGCGCTGTTGCCATTGCTGATCTCTATCTGGGCTTCTTTATCTTTGCCGCTTTTGTTTTCCTGGTTGATGGCGTGAAACCAGTAAGCTTTGTTTGGGTCATCGCGCTTATGTTTTTAGGCAATGTGCTTTCAATTGTATGGTTGGTCTTGCGCTTACCCTTGCTTGTTAGCCGCTTGCGCGGGTGATACATGCCTTAAAATTAAGCTTTAAAGCCCAAGCTCCTCCAAAAAAGCACAGTTGGATTGCGTATTCTCTACGCATAGACCCTACCAACGGCTTATGTGACTTGCAAAAACTGTCATAATCGACAGTATGTCCATACCGGTTTCATAAAATAGATGGTTGGTCGCACACAATTGCGGCAGCCGCCGCAAAAAAGGGCAGGGCACCTAATGGCAAACGCGCACCACTTCATCATTGCTGATGATCATCCACTTTTCCGCGATGCGTTAAAAACAATTGTTGGCTCGCGTTTTGAAAATGCGCGTATCTCTGAGGCCGGCGATATTGATGCCGTCACTGCGCAGCTTCAAAGTGACGCTGATGTGGATTTGGTCCTTCTGGATTTGAACATGCCAGGCGTACGTGGTTTTTCAGGCCTCATGTATCTTCGGGCGCAGTATCCAGGTGTTCCTGTGTGTATTGTTTCAGCAACAGAAGATCAGGCTATCATTCGTCGCGCTCTAGACTTTGGTGCGGCAGGCTTCATGCCCAAGTCACTTGGCGTGGACGATATTACCGCTGGTATTGAGGCCATCTTGGATGGTGATATTTGGACGCCAGCTGATCTGGACCTTGCCAATGCCCCTGATGATGATGAGGCAGCGGCCCTTGCCAAGCGCCTATCCTCGCTAACACCGCAGCAGGTTCGTGTGTTAATGATGCTCAGCCAAGGATTGCTCAACAAGCAAATTGCTTATGAACTTGGCGTATCTGAGGCCACCGTTAAGGCCCACGTATCGGCTATTTTGCAAAAGCTGAATGTGGAAAGCCGCACCCAGGCGGTTATTGCTGCCTCGCGCATTGAGATGGGCAATTGGCAGGAAGCTGTTGCCGAGCTTGCGCACTAGACGCCGAACGCACAAAGCATAATCAAGTTTAGCCCCGCACAGTGCGGGGCTTTTTTGTGGGTGAAAAGCTATTCTGCGGCTGTTGGCATTTTCCGGGATTGCGCAATCATCGCACGCAGCGCCGCAGGCTTCACCGGCTTGTTGAGGATGGCAATGCCATTGCGCTTGGCTCGTTCTTGCATCTGCGGTGATCGATCTGCGGTCACAAGCACTGCAGGCAGTTCTGCGCCAAAAGCTTCGCGTAGCTCCTTCACCGCTTCAATGCCGGTGCCATTGTCCAGGTGATAGTCCGCCAACACCATTTCCGGTTCAGTGCCCTTGGCTGCCAGCTCATCTTTGATTTCAGAAGCTGTTGCCCCAGTGAGCGCCTCCGCGCCCCAGCGCGACAAAAGCCCACTCATGCCTTCCAAAATCGTAGGTTCATTATCAATGCAACACACAACAACACCCGTTAGGTCAGTCTGATGTGCTCGGCTGGTTGTTCTGGCCCTGGCAGCGCCACTGGTTTTGGCTGCGGCTGCGGCCATTGCGGGGTCCACTTGCGGCACGCTGACAGCAAAGCAGGTGCCTGATCCTCGCTCGGATTTAATCGACACGTCCAAGTCCAAAACGCCAGCAATCCGATCAACAATGGAAAGCCCAAGGCCAAGGCCACTGGCCGTGCGCGCACCATCATCTAGGCGCTTGAACTCTTCAAACACCTGGCGCTGTTCGCGCTTACCCATGCCGATGCCTGTATCGTAGACCGCAATGCGCGCGCCATGAGATCCGCGTCGAATACCTACTGTAACGCCGCCAGAGTGAGTGTATTTTACAGCATTGGACACAAGGTTTTGCAGCAGGCGCTTAAGCAGTTTGCGGTCTGAGCGTATGGCAACTTCGCTATCCACAAAGCGCAAGCGTAAGCCACGTTCTTGCGCTGCCGGGCCAAACTCAACCTGCAATTGATCAAACAGCGTTTGCGCTTGAAAAATACTGGGCTCGGGCTTCATAGCTCCGGCATCAAGGCGCGAAATATCTAGCAGCGCACCTAGAATATCCTCTACCGCTTCCAGCGACTTATCGATATTCTGCGCAAACTTGGTTGCATCCGGTGGCATCTGTGTTTCGTTCAGCGTTGATGTGTAGAGTCTTGCTGCATTCAGCGGCTGCAAAATATCGTGGCTGGCTGCCGCTAAAAAACGGGTTTTAGAGATATTGGCATTTTCGGCCAATTGGCGGGCCAGTTCCAACTCTTGATTCACACGCGTGAGCTCTTCAGTGCGCTCGTGCACGCGCTGTTCAAGTTCTTCGTTGATCTGCGCCAGCTCACCGGCTGCACGTTCTCGATCCGTGATGTCAGTATAGGTGGTCACGATGCCGCCATCGGGCATCGGGTTTGTGCGCACTTCCAGTACCAGGCCAGAAGGTAAAAGCGTTTCAGTGAAGGTCGCCATGTCGGCCACCATCCTGTCTATGCGCTCTGTAACCAGCCTTGATGGGCTGCCTTTGCCAAAAGCCCCTCGTTCTGCATTGTGGCGCAAAATTGTGTGCAGGGAGGTGCCAACCTGGCCAAACTCAGCGGGCAAATCCAGCAGGTCTCGGAATTGCCGGTTCCAGCATATTAGGTTCAAATTGCGATCATACACGCTGATGCCCTGGCGCACCTGGTCAAGCGCAGTTTGCAACAGATCACGATTGTATTGGATGGCAGAGCTTGCCTCATCCAGAAGCTTCATCGCCTCGCGTGAGGATGTTTGATGGCGCCGCAGCATCAGCGTCATCACCAAGCGAGAGGACGCTGCGCCAATGGCACTGGCAAGTAACTGCTCGGCAAAGCGCAGCGCATGGATATCTGCCTCAGCACTGCTTTGAATCGGCTCGCCACGTTCACGCGCCAAACGTTGGAAAGAGCGGTCTGTTCGCTGCTCGCCCAGGTAGCGAGAAACAGTGGTTTGCAATTCGGCAAATGTGACACGGGTGCGTGACATGCGCAGCGCTGGTGTTGGCGTTAGATCGGTTGGCACAAAAATCTGCGCTTGCAGCCGTTCAATAGCTTCTGGTTGCCGGGCAATGGACACAATGAAATAGGCTGCAATATTGGCAACCAAACTCCAAAACACCCCATGAGTTAGCGGATCAAAAGCCAAGCCAAATAGCCGTTCTGGTTGCAGCAAGGCAAAACCAAACGGCCCTTCGGCAAGAATGTCGGTAGATAGCGCACCTGCCGCAATAAGGTTGGGCAACAGAAGTGTGTAACCCCATACCAAGAGCCCAGCGAACATGCCGGCTACGGCGCCGCGCGCTGTTCCGCGTTTCCACACCAGTCCAATAAAGAAGGCTGGCGCCATCTGCGCTATGGCGGCGAAAGAGAGCAGGCCAATTTCAGCCAAAGCCGCCGTACCTGCGGCCGCGCGGTAATAAAGGTAGGCCAGGCCCAGGATCGCAAAAATGGCAACGCGGCGGATGATGAGCACAAGACCGCCAAGCTCTTCGGCTTTGTCGTTGGCGCGCCGGCGAACCACAAACGGCATCACCAAATCGTTGGAAACCATGATCGAGAGCGCAACGCTTGCCACGATCACCATAGCGGTTGCGGCCGATAGCCCGCCAACAAAGCCAATAAGTGTAATCGCGCCCGCATCCACACTCATGGGCAGGTTCAACACATAGGTATCAGGCTCCACTTGGCCGCCCAGCAACACCTGGCCAGCCAGCGCAATCGGCACCACAAACACGTTAATCGCCAACAGATAGGCCGGAAACAACCAGCGCGCGCGGTTGAGCTCGCTAGGGTGATTGTTCTCGACCACCAGAATATGAAATTGGCGTGGAAGTAGAATAATCGCAAAGGCGGAAAGCAAGCTCATCGCAATGAACGTGCCGCCATTGATGCCATCGGTTATTGCATCCACTGCGCCTATGGCGGCGGCTTGGCTGAAGAGATCACCAAAGCCATCAAACATGAAGAAGGTGACGAAGCTTCCCACCACAATAAAGGCAACCAGCTTGACCACAGATTCAGCGGCAACAGCCAGCATCAACCCATCTTGGTGTTCGCTCGTGTCCACAGTTCGTGTGCCAAACAACACCGCAAAGGCCGCCATCGCCATCGCCACAAGAAAAGCTATGTCCGACACAAAGGTTGGGTTGAGCGGTACGGTTGGTACTTCTAAAAATAGCTCAACGGAGCTGGAAACAGCCTTTAGCTGAAGCGCTATATAAGGCACCACGCCAACAACAGAGATTAGGGCTGCAAGTGCTGCAACCTTGCCATTTTTGCCGTAGCGCGCGGATAGAAAATCAGCGACTGATGTGATGCGCTCGGCCTTGGAAAGCGCAATAATGTGCCGAAGCAGCGGGGCGCCCAGCGTCAGTATAAGAATGGGCCCGAGATAAATGGTTAGAAAATCAAGTCCACTGACCGCGGCCAAACCAACAGAGCCAAAAAACGTCCAACTGGTGCAATAAATAGCCAGCGCCAAAGCATAAAGCGTTGGGCGAGATGGGCGCGCAGGCATCGCCAACGCGCGCCGGTCACCATAGCTGGCAATCCAGAAAAGCGCTGCGATGTAGGCAAGGGCTGCGCCAAGAGCAAGCCAACTGGGAACCACGCTATGGTCCTCCTAGCTTTGGCTCTTCACATGATAGATGGTGACAATAACGCTGAGTGCCCAGCGCGCGCAACTGACGGCGTAACGCGAATTGACACATTGTTTCAATTCAGGTCTTTGGTAATGCCCAAAGCTGATGCAACGCTGCAACGTTTATGGCCTTTCAAAGCTCCGCGTTAGGCCATAAAGCATCGCCTCGAGCTAATTCATTTGCTCCTATTCAATTTTTTGCCATGTGCAAGGCGCGTGGCACCATGCCTAAGGAGGGCATTAAACGTGCTTAAGGAATTCAAAGAGTTTGCTATGAAAGGCAACGTGCTCGATCTCGCCATTGGTGTGATCATTGGCGGGGCGTTCGGCACTATTATCTCGTCCATGGTGGATGATGTTATCATGCCGATTGTTGGTGCCATTTTTGGTGGCTTGGACTTCACCAACTATTTCGTTGGGCTTTCCTCTGCTGTGGACGCCTCCACGCTTGATGCTGCCCGTGAACAGGGCGCTGTACTGGCCTATGGCTCATTCATCACAGCGATTGTTAACTTTGCGATCATTGCGTTTATCCTCTTCCTTGTTGTGAAGGGCGTGAACAACATGAAGCGCAAGGAAGAAGAAGCGCCTGCAGCGCCTGCAGAACCACCTGCGCAGGAAAAACTACTTTCCGAAATTCGTGACCTCTTGAAAAAATAACCGGTCTGCCGGACACATAGGGCATCGCTGCTGGCAGCGGTAGCTCATAGAAAATGGGCGAGCCCAGGTTGAGTGATCTGGTGTCTCGCCCTTGTTTTGTCGGCAAGCGCACTGCCGATTGCTTATATGTGTAAGGTTCAATCATATGACCACTCTACCGCCAACCCTATCTGATATCGCCTTACGTACGCCTGAAAGCGGCATTATCGATATTGCGAATTATGGTCGCCGAAGCAGCGGTGATGTGGTGCCGCTTTGGGCTGGCGAGGGTGACCTGCCAACACCTGCATTCATTGGCGAGGCAGCTGCCAAAAGTATCGCAGATGGGGAAACCTTCTACACGTGGCAATGTGGCTTGCCGGAATTGCGCGAGGCGCTTGCTGCCTATACGCAGCGCTTAAGCGGTCAAAAGCTGGATGTAGAACGCTTCTTCGTGACTGGATCGGGTATGCAATCGATCCAGATCGCGCTGCAAATTGCTTTGGATCCAGGCGATTCGATTATTGTGCCATCGCCTGCTTGGCCCAATATTGTTGCCGCCTCTGGCTTGCGCGGGGCCAATGTGCGCGAAATCGCCATGCCGTTTGTTGATGGCCGCTTTACGCTCGACATGGATGCCATTGAAGCAGCCGCCCAAGATCCAAAGGCGCGAGCGATCTTTATCAATTCACCCTCAAATCCAACCGGCTGGGTGGCTGATCTGGATACACTCAAAGTTGTTCATGATCTGGCTGAGCGCAATGATCTGTGGATAATTGCCGACGAAATTTACGCTCGCTTTGTTTATGGAGATGCGGCTCTGCCTGGTTCTATTCCACGTCGCGCACCATCCTTCAAAGATATTGACCCACTTTCGCCACGCGTTCTCTACGTTAACACAATGTCCAAAAACTGGGCTATGACCGGGTGGCGAATAGGCTGGCTAGAGGCGCCTGTTGAATTGGCGCAAACCATTGAAAACCTTATTCAATATTCAACATCTGGTGTTGCTGCCTTCATGCAGCGGGCAGCCATTGTCGCCCTCAATGAAGGCGATGCGTTCATCGACGAGCAGATTGCCAGGGCGGCAACCAACCGGGATGTTTTAGTGGAAGCGTTTGCTCCGCTTAATCGATTGCAAGTAAGTGCGCCCGATGGCGCGTTCTACTTGTTCTTCAAGGTTTTAGGCGAAGCCGATACAAGCGTGTTGGCGAAGAAACTCGTTGATGAAGTGGGTGTTGGTCTGGCGCCAGGCACCGCTTTTGGCCCCGGAGGCGAGACATTTTTGCGTATGTGCTTTGCGCGAAACCCCGATCATATCGCCGATGTTGCCGCTCGCATTGCACGTTGGATCAGCATAAGTGCTTAACGGTTTATCCTAAAACCGTATATTCAAACCGGTTTGAATGTGCCATTTTCTACGTATAAGAGCGTGGAAAGGGCATGATGCCCAAGACTGTTTCAGAAGTTAGGCTCGATAGCCTTCTCAATACCGCGGTCGATGGAGTGATCCTCATCGACGACGCGATGCGCATACTCGTGTTCAATTCAGCGTGCGAACAACTTTTTGGATATTCGGCCGATGATGTGATCGGCGAAAACGTTTCTATGCTCATGCCGGCCGAATATTCCCATGAGCATGACGGCTATGTGAATCATTATATGGAAACCGGTGAGCGCCGCATCATTGGCATTGGCCGCGAAGTGCGCGGCATGCACCGTGATGGTAGCGATTTTCCGCTGGAGCTTTCTGTTGGCGAAGCGTTAACGCCAGCCGGTCGTCAGTTTGTTGGCATTGTTCGCGATCTGCGCCCACGCAAAGCAGTGGAACGGCGCCTCAATCAGCTTCAGGCCGAACTTGTGCATTTGGCGCGAGTGTCGGCCATGGATGAGATGGGCTCAGCGGTTGCTCACGAGCTCAACCAACCACTCACCGCAGTTATGCTTTATTTGCAGGCTGTCTCTCGGCGTATTGAATCGCTTAACGGCGATGGCCCGAAAGATCCGATGATCCATGAAACGATCAACAAAGCCAAGCGTGAGGCTGAACGGGCAGGCAACATCATTCAGCGCATGCGCCATTTTGTTGAAAAGCGCGAGCCAGATCGTCGTTCGGTTCAGTTGTCGCCATTGGTTGACGAAACCCTTGAGCTGACAAGTATTGGGACCAATTCCGAAGGCATTCAGACCTATGTTGACTTGCCTAAGGACCTGCCAGCGATCGAAGCCGATCCTGTTCAGGTTCAGCAAATACTGGTCAACCTTATCCGTAATGCGTTTGAGGCTGTGCGTGGCAGCACAACGCCAAAAGTCTTTATCACTGCCACGACATCCCCTGATACCGTGACAGTAAGTGTTGAGGATTCTGGTCCTGGTATTCCCCAAGAGGTGCATGAGCGCTTGTTCAAAGCGTTTTCCACCTCCAAGCGCACTGGAATGGGTCTTGGCTTGTCAATTAGCCGATCCATTGCGCAAAACCATGGCGGTGATCTCACCGTTGATCCTGGCGGCAGCGGAAAAGGAGCTCGCTTTATGCTCACTTTACCGCAAAGCGCGCCTGTAACGCCGACGATGGCCGTTGTTGAAAACTTTTCTGAGACTGCGAACAATCAGACATTCAATATTCGCCCCAAGTCCGCACTAGACCATGATGAAGGAGGCCGCCAATGATGGCCCGTGCCATGAACCCCGACCAAGCTATTTTCATCATCGATGATGACCCTGCGGTGCGTGATGCGCTGTCCGTGGTATTCTCGTTGGAAGGTTTCGATGTTGAGACATTTCCAAGCGGTGATGACTTTGTGAAAGCGCTTCCAAATTTGCCAAGCGCTTGCGTGCTCTTGGATGTGCATATGCCTGGACGTTCCGGCATGGAAACACTCAAGGCTCTTAACCCGGAACATTATCCGGCTCCCATTTTCATCATATCCGGTCAGGGCGATATCCCAATGGCCGTTGCTGCGGTGAAGGCCGGTGCTTTCGATTTCATTGAAAAGCCGTTTGATGCTGAAACAGTGGTAGCCCGGGTTCGTGAGGGCATTGCCGTCATCGCCCGCCGCCAGTCTGCTGAGGAGGTTGGGCAGGCTGAGCATCCAGATCTTCAGCTGCTTACCCCGCGCGAGCGTGAAGTGCTGGAGCAGATTACTGCTGGCGCTTCCAATAAGGAAGCAGGCCGTACGCTTGGTATTTCACCACGCACCATCGAAGTGCACCGTGCACGCATTATGGAAAAGCTTGGCGCTAAGAATGCTGCTGATCTGGTGCGTATTGTGCTCTCTGGCCCAGCCCAAATGGAAGCGCGTTAAGTTTACCCGCCTAACTGTTTGAATTCAAAACAGAACGGCTTTTGACGCAGGATCGTCATTACACTTACGGGTCAGGTGTTACGGGCTCGTGCTTATAGCGCTTTTGGCGGATATGCTCCATATTATAGCCAGGCATCATGCATGCCTGGCCATTTTTACATTGGGCAATGGCAAGTGCCTGAAAGTGCAACCACGGTGATCCTTAAGTGACTCCAAAGTGACCGTCTTTATTCTGGAAGATGATGCGTCCGTCCGCGATGCTCTCAGCGTTTTCGTTGAGCAGATGGGCCATACGGTGCGCCTATTCTCGGATGCAGAGAGCTTCTTTGCTGCTGGCGTGCCTTCCGGTGATGATATGGTGATCGTGGATATCGGGTTGCCAGGCATTGATGGGACAAAAGTTGTTAGTTGGGTCAATGCGTTGGCTGATACGCCACGCGTGCTAGCAATCACCGGTCAGTCGCAAACAATTATACGCGACTTTCTTGGCGGTCTGCCATCCACCCAGCTTTTGCGCAAACCCCTTTCCGCAAACCAACTGGCACATCACCTCCAGTAGGTACTGGCTGATACACTTTTGACCCAAGCCACTACATGAATCCCCAGTGCTGTGCCCTCTAGAGCTGTATTGAAGTGCCTAGTTTTACGGCTTTTTACCTAGGGTAAATAGGCGGGGATGATTTATATTAAAAAGCAAAATAAGCTTGATGGTGTTGGTTGAGCGGCTGCTGAATTAGAAACCTATTCCGCTTATCCATCCATAAAAACGCTGCCACAACGGCGTAGTTGGGGAAGGAAACGGAATGCCACACTCTACATTGCGACAAGCTGGGCTCAATGCGCCAACTCCGTCGAAGTCATCCCATTCCCCTGCCAAGAACGACGCATGGGAAGCCCTTCGCAACGCTCAGACAACGCGCCGCCAAACTTATGACGCCCATGATGTTATCTACTTTGAGGGCGATGATGCCAAGAACCTGTGCGAAATCGTATCGGGTGCGGCGATGCTCTATAAGCTGCTTCCTGATGGTCGCCGGCAAGTTGTTGAGGTTCTAGGCCCGGGCGATCTTTTCGGCTTTGATATGGACACCTTTCACGATTGTTCAGCTGAGACCCTAGTTTCAACGACCGTGCTGAATTTCAGTCGTCGTGATGTGGAATCCTCGTCTGCTGCCCAGTCGCACCTAACACGCTGCGCGCTGCAGCAAGTTTATGCCATGCATGATCACGCAGTGCTCCTTGGGCGCAAGTCAGCCTATGAGCGGGTTGCAAGCTTTCTCATGCGGTTCGTTCCTGATCGTGGAACGGTAACATGTGCTGGCCCCAAGGATGATGCCTGCGATGAAAGCACCGTGATGCTGAACATGACGCGGCAAGAGATGGCGGATTATCTGGGCCTAACGATCGAAACAGTAAGCCGTGTGATTTCTGACATGAAGCGTAAGGGTGTCATTCGCCTTGAGAAACATGACAACGTTATCATCAACAGGGTCTGTTCTCTATGCCAACTAACTGGCGCGCACCCAGACTGATAACACATTGTATTTGCAATAAAAAAGGGGCCTCAACAGGCCCCTTTTTCGTATTTGTGAGTTAGTTCATGCCTCAAACTGGCAGGAAAGTTAAACCGCAACCGAATGCCGGGCTTTGCTCTGTTCGGCAAATTCATCAAAGCGAGCAGCGACCAGCCGCGCTAAAAAGCGTGCATCGCGCGGAATGCTAACCTGCGAGCCAACAATTTCGCACAAGCCATCCTCAGCAAGGTCATCAAGAGCGATAAGTCGTTCGTTGATCCATGCTTGATCAGGTTGAACACCAGACCGTTTCGCC
>JBGCDM010000055.1:0-17110 GCA_045105395.1 Devosiaceae bacterium
CTTTCCTTGGGCATGAACGACCATTTGAGACCGGTTGGAAAACCAGCACCGCCGCGACCACGCAGGCCGGATGCTTTCATCTCATCGATGATCCAATCGCGGCCCTTGTCGATAATGCCCTTGGTGCCGTCCCAATGGCCACGCTTAAGCGCACCTTCCAAGCCCCAATCGTGGAAGCCATAAATGTTGGTGAAGATGCGGTCCTTATCCTGAAGCATATCGGATTACCCCTTCTTCCCGGCGGATACGCGCTCTTTGGCTTGCGCGATCCACTCTTCGCGCTGGATGCGACCGGAGAAGGACAGGTGCGAGTTCACCCAGTTCACTTCAGCGTCGCCCCAACCAGCAATCTGATCAAAATGGAAAATGCCAAGGCCATGCAGCTTGGCTTCGAGCACTTTACCGATACCCTTGATAAGTTTCAGATCATCCGGCTGGCCACCACGGGCTGCGCTGAGCGCCTCTGGTTGCTCGGCGGGACCATCATCAGTTTCAGCAACTGGTGCTGGCGCAGACTCAACTTTGGCTGGTGCGGCCTTTTTGGGCGCTGCTTTTTTGGCAGCAGGTTTAGCTTTTGCCTTAACGGGCGCACCTTCCCCACCATTCAGTGAGAAACCAGCCACCGAATCAATCGTTGCCTCTGCACCATCAATCACCTGAGGCACGGGCACGCCGCCTTCAGGCCCGCCATCAAAATCAACCAGTGTGGTCAGGCCACCTTCAGCAACGGAGAAATGACGACCATTTTGCGGGCCAGGTGTCACTGGCTTACCGGCGGCGATATCGTCGATCAGCTGCTCCAGCTTTTCTGGCGTCAGGTCCTCATAAGTGTCTTTGAAAATTTGCAGCATTGGCGCGTTTACGCAGGCACCCAAACACTCCATCTCTTCCCAGGAAAAGTTACCGTCCTCGGACAGATCAAACTGGTTTTCAGCGATCTTGCGGCGGCACACATCTTTAAGATCGTTCGCACCGCGCAACATGCACGGCGTCGTGCCACACACCTGAATGTGCGCTTTCTTGCCCACCGGCTGCAGCTGGAACATGGTGTAAAATGTCGCCACTTCCAGCACGCGAATGTAAGGCATATCGAGCATATCCGCGACCGCGCGAATAGCAGGCTCGGGTAGCCAACCTTCATGCTGTTCCTGCGCGCGCCAAAGCAGCGGGATAACCGCTGAGGCTTGGCGGCCTTCAGGATATTTGCCGATCTGCTCCTTGGCCCAATTTTCATTATCGGGCGTAAAAGCAAAGCTTGTTGGTTGGTCTTCACAAAGGCGGCGAACAGCCATGCGGTCAGTCTTTCTTTTCAGGCGCTTACACGCCCTTATGCGTTCGGAAGAGGCCTAGCGGTCCACTTCCCCAAATACGATATCTAGTGAGCCAAGAATGGCCGAAACATCAGCCAACTGGTGTCCACGGCAGATGAAATCCATCGCCTGCAAATGGGCAAATCCTGGCGCCCGGATTTTACAGCGATAGGGTTTGTTAGACCCATCAGAAACCAGATAAACGCCAAACTCGCCCTTGGGCGCCTCTACGGCAGCGTAAATCTCGCCTTCCGGCACATGGTAACCCTCAGTGTAGAGCTTGAAGTGGTGGATCAACGCTTCCATGGAACGCTTCATCTCACCGCGCTTAGGCGGCACCACTTTATTGTCGGTGTTAGACACCGGCCCTTTGCCTTCAGGCGCGTTTAGCTTGGCAATGGCCTGCTTCATAATCGACGTCGACTGGCGCATCTCTTCCATGCGGATCAAGTACCGGTCGTAGCAATCACCATTGTTGCCGATGGGAATGTCGAAGTCGAATTCCTCATAGCACTCATAAGGCTGGCTTTTGCGCAAATCCCAGGCTGCACCCGAGCCGCGCACCATGACGCCGGAGAAACCCCAAGCCCAGCACTCATCCAGCGTCACAACGCCAATATCCACGTTGCGCTGCTTGAAGATGCGGTTGTCAGTCAGCAGCGTGTCAATATCGTCAACCGTCTGCAGGAACGGATCACACCAGGCTTCAATATCGTCGATGAGGTCCTGAGGTAGATCTTGGTGCACGCCACCAGGGCGGAAATAGGCTGCGTGCAAGCGCGCGCCACAGGCACGCTCATAGAACACCATCAACTTTTCACGCTCTTCAAAACCCCAAACCGGCGGGGTTAGCGCGCCAACATCCAACGCCTGCGTGGTGATGTTGAGAATATGCGAGAGAATGCGGCCAATTTCGCAGAACAGGACGCGGATAAGCTGTCCACGACGTGGCACCTCAATGTCCATCATGCGCTCAACCGCCAAAGCAAACGCATGCTCCTGATTCATCGGCGCCACATAGTCCAAACGATCAAAGTACGGGATCGCCTGCAAGTATGTCTTATGCTCAATCAGCTTTTCGGTGCCGCGATGCAGCAGGCCGATATGTGGATCAACGCGATCTACAATTTCACCATCCAGCTCCAGCACGAGGCGCAGCACGCCGTGGGCAGCGGGGTGCTGCGGGCCGAAATTGATATTGAACTGACGAACCTGCGTCTCGCCGCTCGTGTTGGTTGGCATCACATTCATCCGTCAGCCAGCCTTCTCGTCTGATGCTTTTTCGTCTCCTGGGATCACATAATCAGTGCCTTCCCATGGAGAAACAAAGTCAAAATCGCGGAATTCTTGGTTCAGGCGTACCGGCTCGTAAAGCACACGCTTCTGCTCATCATCATAGCGCACTTCCACAAAGCCGGTCAGCGGGAAGTCCTTGCGCAGCGGATGACCATCAAAACCATAGTCGGTTAGCAGACGGCGCATATCGGGGTGGCCAGAAAACAAGATGCCGTAAAGATCATAAGCTTCACGCTCAAACCATTCAGCGCCGGGAAAAAGCTCCGTGATGGACGGCACGGCGGTGCGCTCATCGGTTTGAACAACCACGCGGACGCGTGCGTTCTGCGTAGGTGAAAGGAAATGATAGACCACATCAAAACGTCGTTCGCGCGCGGGATAATCAACGCCACAAATATCAATGATGTTGACGAAAGCGAGCTTTGGATCATCACGAAGCGTGCGGATCGCGGCAAACACTTCGTTGACGCCCAAACGTATGACCAGATGGCCGTGGGAGACCTCAACAGCGCCCACGTCTGTCTCCAGACTGGATGCCATGGTTTCAGCCAGTTCGCCCAGCGCTTCGTCCTGTGTGTTGGTCACATCTGCCATCGTGGTCTCGTTCTAGCGCTCAATGGTGCCGGTGCGGCGCAATTTCTTTTGCAAAAGCAGCACGCCATACAGCAAGGCTTCGGCCGTTGGTGGACAGCCAGGCACATAAATATCCACCGGCACAACGCGGTCGCAGCCACGCACAACAGAATAGGAATAGTGATAGTAGCCGCCGCCATTGGCACAAGAGCCCATGGAGATCACATAGCGCGGCTCAGGCATTTGATCATAAACCTTGCGCAGCGCTGGCGCCATTTTGTTGGTCAGCGTACCAGCCACGATCATCACATCAGACTGGCGTGGGCTGCCGCGTGGTGCAAAGCCAAAACGTTCAGCATCATAGCGCGGCATGGCCATTTGCATCATTTCAACAGCGCAGCAGGCAAGGCCAAATGTCATCCACATAAGCGAGCCTTGGCGTGCCCACTGAATGAGATTGTCAGTGGAGGTGACAAGAAAGCCTTTGTCGGCCAGTTCGTCATTTACGCCAGTGAAAAAGGGATCATCCCAGCCCACAGGCTTGCCGGATGGATCGGTCGCGCCAACAGGAGCTGGGGCAACCATGGCTCCACTTGAAGTTTCGGCGGGAGAACGCATTGGCTGACCCTTGGTATCGATCAATCCCATTCCAGGGCCCCTTTCTTCCACTCATAGATGAAGCCGATGGTAAGCACGCCCAAGAATACCATCATCGACCAGAAGCCGAACAGGCCAACATCGCCGAAACTTGCTGCCCACGGGAAGAGGAACGCCACCTCAAGATCAAAAATGATGAAAAGGATCGCGACCAAATAAAAGCGCACATCAAATTTCATACGCGCATCATCAAACGCATTGAAACCGCACTCATAGGCAGAAAGCTTTTCCGGATCAGGATTTTTGTAGGCCACCACGAATGGCGCGACCAGCAAAGCAAGCCCGATCACCAAACAAAGACCAAAGAAAACCAGTATGGGCAGATATTCTGCCAGCAACGCTTCCACAGCGCGCCTCCAAATTATGTGTTCCCGATACTGCCAGTGCTTATCGAACTGATGGCAGAGGTCAATCCCGCCTTTGGCCAAAGCGAGAGCTGATTGACGCAGCCACTTTAACGTATTGAGGATCAAACACGAAACCGGTTTGAAGCAATGCCGAGAATCTAGGGGCTGAGTGGAGAGCGATGGCTCAGGTGGGAAGTCACATCCGGAAATTTCTAAGAAATCTCTGGTTGCTCAATCCGCACAACGCAAAGGGAAGCTCTTCCAACTCAGCGATTGCTGTACAATCACCTGTTGCTCGTTCTGAAGTTGGTTGTGTCGAAGGCAAGGAGCAATAATGGTGGCGCGGCTGACGGGACTCGAACCCGCGACCTCCGGCGTGACAGGCCGGCACTCTAACCAACTGAGCTACAGCCGCGCAAAACGCTGTAAAGCTTTAGAGATGCGCCGGGATAAGACACGCCCAAAGGCAAGTCAAGCGACTTAGCGCAGGCTTTTTGCACCCTATGCAAGTTTGCTGAAAACCCACCTAAAACGCTGACCAAACTTCAAGGCCTCAAAGCGCACTATCTACATCATCATCTGCTGCTTCATTGCGCGCGCGCACGCGCCGCAGGCCCCAATAAACCAGAACAGCAGTGGGAATGACAAACAGTGCCTGAAATGCATCGGCCGACATGCCCAGCGGCAAAACAGGCGAACCTTTCACCAGGTAATAGAGAATGCCCAAGGTATAATAGGTGATTGCGGCAACCGACAGGCCCTCAACGGCCTGTTGCAAACGCAACTGCGCCTTGGCGCGCTGATCAATGCTTTGCAACACAGCCGCATTTTGGTCTTGCAAGGCAAGATCAACGCGGGTGCGCAGCAGATCGGTGACATAGCTGATCCGCTCGGCAATTTTTTGCTGGCGCCGCAAAAGCGCGTTGCAACTGCGCATGGCTGGGTCGAGCCGACGTTTGACCGCCGTTGAAATGCGTTGGCTGCCTTCAATGCGGCTTTCACGCAGTGATTCCAAACGTTCATCAACAATTGCGCTGTAGGCAAGCGAGGCAGCAAACCGGAACTCAGAATCAGAGCCAATCGACTGGAGCTCGGCCGAAAGATTGGTCAGCTCCGTTAGAATGGCCTGCTCTTCATCAGGTTTGGGATCAGCAGCTGCGCGCTGAGCAATTTCATTGACCTGCGCTTCCAAAGCAGAAACACGCGGCCCCATAAGCTGCATCATTGGCACAGCGAGGTAGGCAAGCAGCCGATAGCTTTCTATTTCGATGAGGCGCTGCACAAACCGGCCAACTCTGCGTGGGCTCATTGGCTTGGCTTCATCATCCAAAAGCGTGGCGCGATACTCCACCATCTGGCTTTGGTCGTGCAGCAGCGTTGTGGAAACTTCAATACCATCACCAACCACGAGGACACGCTGGATGGGCACATCTTGACGCGGAATGTTTAGCTCATCCTTCAGCATACCCACCAACACACGGGTGCGTGACAGAACGCCAACATCGTCGCTTGAAGCGGCATTTTCACCAGACGTTAGAGCCTCCAGCGTTGCCTCAAAGGCTTGCGAGGTTTCGGTGTTGCCCAGCTTTTCACCAGCCACTGCGGTAAGCGAGATAAACTCGGTGTGACGCTCCCACTTGATGGTGCTGCGCTCTTTCACCGCTAGCACCTCACCCCCACCATCCTGAACGACCTGCCAACCGATGCCCTCAATTGCATCGACAAAGCGTGCGTGATCGCTCGCCTGGTTCGCCTCGCCAGCCAAAATGATCGCGTGGTTTATCTCTGCTGGTGCTTTTACCGGCAACGCGGGGCGCGAATGCGTGGCACGTGCGGCAGCATCAAATTGTGGGTGCTTACGATAATTAGACGTGAGCTGGGCCAAAGGGATCCCTCATCTCATCGGGCCAGCGCAGGAAGAGGCCAGCGACACCGATTATGCCAACATGACAGGGTTCACCGCTTTACGAAATATCGATTCCCCCACCATAGACAGCTAATTGCATTATGCAGGGTAATGGCAACCCGACCACTGGGGATGACCGTATAGCCAATCAAATTTCAGACCATGCGCGCACGAAGGTGATTGGGCACTCTCACGATAGAGCCGAAGGCCCAGAGCAATGGGTAAATGAACTGCAGCAATCGGAAGCGAAATAAAAAGCGAAGCTCTCGGTGAATGCCACGCAATCACCTGCCAGACGTATTGTTTTGCATAGCAAAACAATCTGGTGGGCGGTGAGGGGCTCGAACCCCCGACCCTCTCGGTGTAAACGAGATGCTCTCCCAGCTGAGCTAACCGCCCTGCCCGGCCCGCATACACGGTGCCGAAACGTGCGCCTTGATAGGTGGCAGTGCCAGCAATTGCAAGAGCCTGTCGCAGCAGATTACCCGGCTAAAACGCAAAAAACGCCTGAGCATAAAAACTCAGGCGTTCTTGCTAGGTGTCCATCACTGAACACAAAGACTGAAAGGCGCGTCTTAGTTGTTGACGGCGTCTTTAAGTGCCTTACCGGCTGTGAATTTAGGGCGCTTGGCAGCAGCAATGGTGATTTCTGCGCCAGTTGATGGGTTGCGGCCTTTGCTTTCAGCACGGTGTGTGATGCTGAAATTGCCGAAACCGGTCATACGAACGTCGCCGCCTGAGGCGAGTTCAGATGTGATCACCTCAAAAACAGCGTCAACTGCTTTGGTCGCGTCGCCTTTGGCCAAGTCTGCCTTCTCGGCGACAGCTGCAACGAATTCGCTCTTGTTCATTTTATTCTCCAATTTTACTGGCGGGCCGCTCCGCATGGCGCCCGGATGCAAAGCATGGGCCGCGAATCTGCGGCTGCGTGCTAGAAAACCCTGCCGATCTTACCTCGCCCTGACAACAAAAAACCCCGGTAAACCGGGGTTTTTTGCCACTTTGTGTACAAGTTTTAGGTTGCAAGACGTTTCAATCAGCGGTTTGGCGCCTAATGCGCAACAATTGCCCCGCTTGCATCGGTTTCCTCGCCTGACTTCGAATCAGCAGCAACCGCATCTGGGTTCCAGTCAATCGCCACAGGCGCCTCGACCAGAGCGTGCTCAAGCACCTCATCCATGCGTGCCACCGGAACGATTTCAAGTGCGTTCTTCACCGTTTCCGGGATGTCAGCCAAGTCCTTGGCGTTTTCCTCTGGGATAAGAACTTTCTTGATACCGCCACGCAACGCTGCCAGCAGTTTTTCCTTCAAGCCGCCGATAGGTAGCACCCTGCCCCGCAGAGTGATCTCGCCCGTCATGGCAACATCTTTGCGCACTGGAATGCTCGTCATCATCGACACGATGGAGGTGACCATTGCCACACCGGCGGATGGGCCATCCTTAGGCGTTGCACCTTCAGGCACGTGCACGTGGATGTCACTGGTTTCGAATTTTGGTGGTTCGATACCAAAATCCACCGAACGTGAGCGGGCATAGCTGGCTGCTGCAGAGATGGACTCCTTCATCACATCGCGCAAGTTACCGGTAACCGTCATTTTGCCTTTGCCAGGCATCATAACGCCCTCAATGGTCAATAGTTCACCGCCCACTTCGGTCCAAGCAAGCCCGGTCACAACGCCAACCTGATCCTCGTCATCAATCTCGCCATGGCGGAATTTCGCCACGCCCAAGAAATCGGCGAGGTTTTGCGCTGTGATCTTGGCGGTGGTGATTTCAACCTCATCACCATCAACCGATTTCATAGAGCCGAGCATAATAGCTTTCACGCTTTTGCGCGCCAATGAGAACAGCTCACGCTCTAGATTACGGACACCAGCTTCGCGGGTGTAACGCTGCACAACCAAGCGCAGCGCCTCATCGTCGATCGTGAACTCTTCAGGCTTCAAGCCATGATTCTTGATCGCCTTAGGAATTAGGTGACGGCGCGCAATCTCAATCTTCTCATCTTCGGTGTAACCGGCGATGCGAATGATCTCCATGCGATCCATGAGCGGACCAGGAATATTGAGCGTGTTGGCCGTGGTCACAAACATCACACCAGAGAGATCATAATCGACCTCTAGATAGTGATCAGCGAATGTTGAGTTCTGTTCCGGATCGAGCACCTCAAGCAGGGCTGAAGACGGATCACCGCGGAAATCCTGGCCCATCTTGTCGATCTCATCGAGCAAGAAAAGCGGGTTGGATTTCTTTGCTTTGCGCATCGACTGGATAACCTTGCCAGGCATCGAGCCGATATAGGTGCGTCGGTGACCACGAATTTCCGCCTCATCGCGCACGCCGCCAAGTGAAATGCGAACGAACTCGCGCTTGGTAGCTTTGGCAATCGATTTGCCAAGCGACGTTTTACCAACACCAGGAGGGCCGACAAGGCAAAGAATTGGGCCGCGCAACTTATTGGAACGAGACTGCACTGCAAGATATTCAATGATGCGATCTTTGACCTTATCCAGGCCATAGTGATCATCATCCAGAATTTCTTGCGCTTTTTTCAAGTCAACAGAAATGCGCGAACGCTTGCCCCAAGGTAGACCAAGCAACCAATCAAGATAGTTGCGCACAACCGTTGCCTCAGCCGACATTGGGCTCATTGCCCGCAGCTTTTTCATTTCAGCGGTGGCTTTTTCGCGCGCTTCTTTAGAGAGCTTGGTTTTCTCGATTTTTTCGTCCAGCTCCGACAGCTCATCCTTGCCATCTTCGCCTTCGCCAAGCTCCTTCTGGATCGCCTTCATCTGCTCATTGAGGTAATATTCGCGCTGTGTTTTTTCCATCTGGCGTTTGACGCGACTGCGGATGCGCTTTTCAACCTGCAGAACAGAGATTTCACTCTCCATCAGCGAGAGCACTTGCTCCAATCGGCCAGCCACTGAGATCGTGGCCAGAATGTCCTGTTTTTCAGAAATTTTGACAGCAAGATGCGAAGCCACAGTATCAGCGAGCTTAGAAAAGCCCTCGATTTGGCTAATTGCTGAGATGACTTCTGGTGAGACCTTCTTATTGAGCTTCACATAGCTTTCAAACTCGGCTGTCACCGAGCGTGCCAATGCCTCAACCTCAACCTCATCACCCTCATCTTCAATGAGCGCGTGGATATCAGCTTCATGGAATTCTGTGCGCTCATGGTAGTGCACGATTTCCACACGGTCAGTGCCTTCCACCAACACTTTCACCGTGCCATCTGGCAGGCGAAGCAACTGCAAAACGTTGGCAATTGTGCCAACTTTGTAAATAGCGTCAGCAGCGGGATCATCGTCAGAGGCATTAATCTGCGTGGCAAGCACGATTTGCTTGTCCGAGCGCATCACCTCTTCCAGCGCGGCAATGGATTTTTCGCGTCCAACAAAAAGCGGCACAATCATGTGTGGGAACACAACGATGTCACGCAGTGGCAGCACCGGATGCACACTTGGCTCAGCGTCGCGGTAGGCCGCAGCGTAATCAGGGGTTTGGTCAGTCATACTTCAGGCCTTTGGCAATCGGGCATGCGCGGAACACTGTCCAAGCCGAAAGGCGATGCGGATCGAACCGAACACTATAGTCGGTCGAGGTGACTGGCACAGAACGATCAGCCTAAGATCATCCTTTACCGCCGCCTTGGCACCACCCTACGGCCACATGGCCCAGAAGGGGGAGGAACGCTACGCAACGCAAATCATCGCTCACAATTGAGCTTACGTGAATCACGCTACAACGTCTGTTGCAACAAACTTGGGCGCATGCGCGGCATATTTCAACGGTGTGGGCGCGACTTAGGTGAATTGGCGCATGGATATTCACCGTTGATACCGATTTGAGGGTGATTTCGCGCCAAAATCGACCGCAAAACCAAAAACGGCGCCCAAATAGGGCGCCGCTTATAACGTGAATTTATTGAGAGCTTAAGAAGCGTCAGCTGTTTTTTGCTCTTCTTTGTCAGCATAAATATACAGCGGACGGGCTGAACCTTTGACCACCTCATCGGAAATGACCACCTGCTCCACGCCCTCCATAGCTGGCAGCTCATACATTGTGTCGAGCAATATTGTCTCCATGATGGAGCGCAAACCACGTGCACCGGTTTTACGTTCAATCGCTTTGTTGGCGACCGCCTCAAGCGCTTCATCCTGGAAAGTGAGCTGTACTTCTTCCATGTCGAACAGGCGCTGATACTGCTTAACCAGCGCGTTCTTTGGCTCCTGAAGGATTTGCACAAGCGCATCCACATCCAGATCCATGAGCGTCGCCAAAACAGGCAAGCGGCCCACAAATTCCGGGATGAGGCCAAATTTCACCAGATCTTCCGGTTCAACTTCGGCAAACAGTTCGCCAACTTTACGGGCATCAGGATCTTCTACCGATGCCTTAAAGCCGATGGAGGTTCCGCGGCCACGGTCAGAAATAATCCGGTCCAGCCCGGCAAACGCGCCGCCGCAAATGAACAGAATGTTGGTCGTGTCGACCTGCAAAAACTCTTGCTGAGGATGCTTGCGCCCGCCCTGCGGAGGCACGGAGGCAACTGTGCCTTCCATAATTTTCAACAAGGCCTGCTGCACGCCCTCGCCCGAAACGTCTCGGGTGATGGAGGGATTATCGGACTTGCGCGAAATCTTATCGACCTCATCAATATAAACGATGCCGCGCTGCGCGCGTTCCACATTGTAATCGGCAGACTGAAGCAGTTTGAGGATGATGTTTTCCACATCCTCGCCCACATAGCCTGCCTCAGTCAGCGTGGTCGCATCAGCCATTGTGAACGGCACATCAATGATGCGCGCCAAGGTCTGCGCAAGCAGCGTCTTACCGCAGCCAGTCGGACCGATGAGCATGATATTTGACTTAGCAAGCTCAATGTCTTGGTTCTTTGCCGCGTGATGCAGCCGCTTATAGTGGTTATGAACCGCAACCGACAAAACACGCTTAGCCTGTGGCTGACCGATGACATAGTCATCCAGCACACCAAGGATTTCCTGCGGTGTTGGAACACCGTCAGAGGATTTGACCAGCGAGGTTTTGTTTTCCTCGCGGATGATGTCCATGCATAGCTCAACGCATTCATCGCAGATGAACACTGTCGGGCCAGCGATAAGTTTGCGCACCTCGTGCTGGCTCTTTCCGCAGAACGAACAGTAAAGTGTGTTCTTGGAATCGCCGCCGCCGTTGCCGCCAGACTTGCTCATACTCTTCTATCTCCATATCGGCGCGCTGGTTGCGAGCCGCTTTGGCAGTATACTGCCTTTGGTACGGACGGATGCTACCGCCACAAAACTTAACATCTGGTGAGACGCCGCGAACGACGTCGATCAAACCAGAGGATTCGATCAGATTAAACCCATAGTTCGGCTCAAGGGTTAACACGCAGCACACAGAAGGAGCCCAAAGGGCGAGCCATTTTTAGCTCTTTGGCACATTGGCTGACGCTTTGCGCCAGCTTACACCGGTTATGCTTAAGCCTTCTTGGCTTTCCGGTCGCTGTCAATACGTGATGCGGCCATGCTTCACGTTCAAAAGCAATTGTGCCCAGAGCTGTGGACTACCGGGCACAAAATTCATCGTTTTGGACGTATAAGCGGCCTTAGATTACTCAGCCGACTCTTCCAAAGCCGCGCGCGAGGTGATCACCTCATCAACGATTCCAAAGTCTTTGGCTTCCTGCGCGGTCATAAAGTGGTCGCGGTCCAAGGTGCTTTCCACCGTCTGATAGTCCTGACCGGTGTGCTCAACATAAATTTCGTTCAGGCGGCGCTTCATTTTGACGATGTCGGCAGCGTGGCGCTCAATATCGGAGGCCTGGCCCTGAAAACCGCCTGACGGCTGGTGCAGCATGACGCGCGCATTGGGCAGGATGAAGCGTGAGTCTTTTGCACCAGCAGCCAACAGTAGCGATCCCATAGAGGCAGCCTGGCCAATACAAATGGTGGAAACTTGCGGCTTAATGAACTGCATCGTGTCGTAAATGCCCATGCCCGATGTCACGACGCCGCCAGGGGAATTGATGTAGAGCGCGATATCTTTGGTGGGGTTATCGGCTTCCAAATACAGAAGTTGCGCACAAATCAGCGAGGCAACATTGTCCTCTACAGGACCGGTAAGGAAAATAATGCGCTCGCGCAGCAGCCGCGAATAAATGTCAAAAGCGCGCTCACCGCGGTTGGATTGCTCCACCACCATCGGCACGAGCGTGTTCATGGTCAAATCGATTGGATCGCGCATGGAAAAATTGTCCTTATCAGAAAATGCTAGCTGGATGTCGGCAATCCCGACTCACCACCTTTGGTGCCAACCTATCCACTGGGCATAGTGGGGCAAGGTTTAGAAACCAAGAAGGGCCACGATCAGAGCGATCGCGGCCCGTTGAATGTGCATATGGTGAACGCATTGTTGGCTTCAACCAGCGATCACCAAAGCCGCAAACTTAGTGGTCGTGATCGTGACCGTGGTGGTCATGATCATGCTCGTCATCATCTTCCAACTCAGACGGGTCGACGCTTTTGTCTTCCACTTTGGCAAGCTCAAGAATGAAGTCGATAACCTTGTCTTCAAAGATTGGCGCGCGAATGCCAGCAAGCTGCTGAGGGTTCTTCTGGAAGAACTCAATCACTTCACGCTCTTGACCGGGGAACTGCTGGGCCCGTGATACGATAGAACGCTGCAGTTCCTCGTTGGTCACCTGGACATTGTTTTGGCCGCCAACTTCGGCAAGCAACAAGCCCAAGCGCACGCGGCGCTCTGCAAGCACCTGATACTCTTCTTTGGCTTTTTCTTCGGTGGTGTCTTCGTCCTCAAACGTGCGACCGGCACGCTCAAGATCATCGGTTACCTGCTTCCAGACACCCTCAAACTCTTGTTCAACCAGGCTCGGCGGAAGATCAAAATCGTACGCTTCATCAAGCGCATCCAACAACTGGCGCTTCACTTTCAAGCGCGTTTTCTGGCCAAACTCGTTCTCAAGCTGGCTGGTGATCGCCTCTTTGAGCTTGTCCAGTGATTCCAGACCAAGATTGGTAGCAAAAGCCTCGTCGATCACTGGATCTTCAGCCTGACCAACTTCTTTGATGGTCACATCAAAGACAGCTGCTTTGCCTGCAAGCTGCTCAGCGCCATACTCTTCTGGGAACGTCACATCGAGGGCTTTTTCGTCGCCTGCCTTCAGGCCAACCATCTGCTCTTCAAAACCAGGGATAAACTGACCTGAACCCAAGACCAATTTGAAATCTTCTGCCGCGCCGCCGTCAAAGGCCTCACCATCAACCTTACCAAGAAAGTCAAATGTCACCTGGTCGCCGTCTTTGGCTTTGCGCTTCACAGCCTTGTAGGAAAGGTTGGAGGACGCAATCTGTGTCATGCGCTCGTCCAGCATTTCATCGGTGATATCAACAACTGGGCGCTCAATGGAGATGCCGGAGAAATCTTTCACTTCGAAATCAGGAATGATTTCATAGGCAACAGCGATTTCCAGATCTTCTTTACCGGCGATGATGTCTTCGGCTTTTTTCTCATCTTCAGGCAGAGTGAATTTTGGCTCGCTAGCAGGCTTCTCTTTGCGCTCGGCAATGGCTGAATTTGTCGACTCATTCAACGTATCGTTGATGACTTCGGCCATGGCTTGCTTGCCGTAGACTTTTTTAAGGTGCGACACAGGCACTTTGCCAGGACGGAAACCTGGAAGACGAACCTGGCTTTTCAGCGAGGAAAGCTTGTCATCCAGCTTTGCCGTCAAATCGGTGGCGGGAATCGTGATCGTAAGTTCGCGCTTCAAGCCTTCGGCGAGCGTTTCTGTGACCTGCATGGCCTAAATTCCTTATCCATCATGTATCGGCACAAGCCTCTTCACGGCGCGCCAGGGGCTACGGCATACATCGTCTATCGCGTTGTGGTGGTGCGGGCGGAGGGACTTGAACCCCCACGGCTTGCGCCACTGGTACCTAAAACCAGCGTGTCTACCAATTTCACCACGCCCGCATGCACGAAGCGCGATGCCGTGGCGCGCTCTATAGCAAAGGCAGCGCGGGCTTCAAGGAAAATCCGTCCATGAGACGCTTTGGACGATGCTTTTATGCCAATCGACCAAGAAACAGGCACTTTGGGCAGGCGCCAGCGATCGAATTCGACAGCACTGCCACCAAAAGCATCAATTGCACATAAATAAGGCACTCAACTGCGGGCGCCTCGCGCAATTAATGCTCAATTATCATGCAAACCAGCAGCGTCTCGTGTTAGGCGCTTAGTGCGACCGCATGAAAAGTTAAAAAAATCAACGGACATGGCAATTGGCACGGTACGTGCTTTGTAGGCGGCAGTGCGTGTCTTGCGCACCCAGATGTTGGATTGGGGAGGCAATGAAAAAAATCGAGGCTATTATAAAGCCCTTTAAACTGGATGAGGTGAAAGAAGCGCTGCAAGAGGTTGGTTTGCAGGGTATCACCGTCACCGAAGCGAAGGGTTTTGGACGCCAAAAGGGCCATACGGAGCTTTACCGCGGCGCTGAGTATGTGGTGGATTTTCTACCTAAGGTGAAAGTGGAAGTGGTTCTTCAGGATGATCTCCTGGAGGGAGCCGTGAACGCTATTCGCGATGCAGCCCAAACCGGGCGCATCGGTGATGGCAAAATTTTTGTCTCACCGGTAGAAGACGTTATCCGCATTCGCACTGGCGAAACCGGCGCAGACGCCGTGTAGGCAACAATCGATTCGCGCATTGAGATTGGTTCAATCTAACGCCCATCAATCCATTCTGATTTCACACTTTTGTACCCTAAGACCTTAAGGAAAACAGTAAGCATGACCACAGCAGCAGATATCTTGAAGTCTATCAGCGACAACGATGTTAAGTTCGTTGATGTTCGCTTCACCGATCCGCGCGGCAAGATGCAGCACGTTACTATGGACGTGAGCCAAGTTGACGAAGACATGTTTGCCGACGGCATTATGTTCGATGGCTCCTCAATCGCTGGCTGGAAGGCGATCAACGAGTCCGACATGGTTCTGATGCCAGACACGGCAACAGCGCACATGGACCCATTTTTCGCGCAGCCTACCATGGCGATTTTCTGCGACATTCTGGAGCCAGGTTCAGGCGAAGCCTATAGCCGCGATCCACGCATGACTGCGAAAAAAGCCGAAGCCTACATGAAGTCTACCGGCATTGGTGACACCATCATGTTTGGCCCGGAAGCTGAATTCTTCATCTTTGATGATGTGCGCTTCAAAGCAGACCCCTACAACACGGGCTTTATGCTGGATTCATCCGAACTGCCATCCAACATGGATACAGACTATGAGATGGGCAATCTGGGCCACCGTCCACGCACAAAAGGCGGCTACTTCCCAGTGCCACCAGTGGATAGCTGCCAGGACATTCGCTCTGAAATGTTGACCGTTATGGAACAGATGGGCGTGACCGTTGAGAAGCATCACCACGAAGTGGCGGCTGCTCAGCACGAACTTGGTATGAAGTTCGAAGAACTGACGCTCTGCGCCGATAAGATGCAGATCTATAAGTATGTTGTGCACCAGGTTGCACATTCGTACGGTAAAACAGCGACCTTTATGCCAAAACCTGTGTTTGGCGATAACGGCACTGGCATGCACTGCCACCAGTCGATCTGGAAAGATGGCCAGCCTGTGTTCGCAGGTTCTGAATATGCAGACCTGTCAGAAACATGCCTGTTCTATATTGGCGGTGTTTTGAAGCACGCCAAGGCGCTGAACGCCTTCACCAACCCATCCACCAACTCTTACAAGCGTTTGGTGCCTGGTTACGAAGCACCGGTTCTGCTGGCCTACTCAGCGCGCAACCGTTCAGCCTCTTGCCGTATTCCATATACCTCTTCGCCAAAAGCTAAGCGTATGGAAGTGCGTTTCCCTGATCCAATGGCAAACCCATATCTGGCATTCTCTGCCATGCTGATGGCTGGCCTTGATGGCATCAAAAACAAAATCCACCCAGGCGAAGCCATGGATAAAGATCTCTATGACCTTCCACCAGAAGAGCTCAAAGATATCCCAACAGTGGCCGGTTCGCTTCGCGAAGCGCTGGAAGCACTGGGCGATGATCATGCCTTCCTGACGGCTGGTAACGTGTTCGATGAAGATCAGATCGAAGCGTACATCGAACTGAAAATGGAAGAGAATATGCGTTACGAAATGACGCCTCACCCTGTTGAGTTCGACATGTACTACTCGTCCTAAGAGTAGGCTGACGCTAAGATTACAAAGGGCGCCCATTGGGCGCCCTTTTTTGTTTGGTTAAACAAGATTGCTAAGGCACCGGGCGTTTGCACTGCGATCTGTTGCAAGAGCCAAGACCCCGCGTCCTTGGTCATTATGCCGGGGCTGATGTGCACTAGGCGAAGAACAACACCAGGGGACCCGCGATGAAAACGCAGATTATTTTCGACTGTGAGTTTATTTGTCTTGAAGGTTCGCAGCGACGCTACTGGTGCGCTCCAAGCGATCCAGATCCAGTTATTGCCCAAATTGGTGCAGTGAAGTTGGGAATTGAGGGTGATTTCCCGATCTTAGATACGTTCATGGCATATGTCGTACCGATGGACCGTTTTGGTGCCCAAAGCCCGCTTGATCCGTTTTTTACAAAGCTAACGGGCATTACCAATGAGCACATCGAGGCTGAAGGTATTTCGCTAGAAAGCGCTTTGGCCAAGCTTGATGAGTTTTCAGGTGGCGCCTGCTTTTGGTCCTGGGGTAAGGACGAGCTGAATATGGTTGCGATCAGTTGCTATGTGGCTGGCATCGAGCCTCCCATTGGCATTGATCGATTTGGTAACGCGGCCAAACTGCTGCTTGCAGCGGGCATGCCTATGGAAGATTTAGCGCGCACACCCAGCAACAAACTGGCTGAGTATTATGCGGTTTCTCACCCACCGCTTAGAGGGCATGATGCCCGCGATGATGCGCTATCTGTGGCCTATACACTGCAACATCTTTTGCGAGAGGGAAGACTGAAAATCGGCGCTTTTGATGC
>JBGCDM010000056.1:0-19089 GCA_045105395.1 Devosiaceae bacterium
GCTTTGCCAAACGCGGAGGTGTGGCGCAAGGGATTTGGCTTGCCCTGACTTTTAACCCTCTGCCTTCAGCGCGTTCCTACTGGGACAATTATGGAGTTGATATGACGGATATTTCCACTTTGGAGCTTTTATCAAAGCGCCGCACTGTCACCACTGCTTTTCTGGATGATCCTGGACCAACAGACGAGCAATTGCGTGATTTGATCACGATTGCCATGCGTGTGCCTGACCATGGCAAGCTGGCGCCATGGCGCTTCGTTGCGCTTGATCGAGGCGTGCGCCAGGCACTTGCACCCGAGCTGCGCAAACTGCGCGAGATTGATGAACCTGATCTGCCAGAGGCGAGCCGGGACAAGGTGGATATGATTTTCGTCCAGGCTCCGCTTTGCCTTGTGGTGGTTAGCACAGCGAAAAATCATGTTAAAATTCCGATCTGGGAGCAGGAGCTTTCAGTTGGTGCCAGCACCATGAACCTGATGGTTGCAGCTCATGCCATGGGCTTTGGCGCGCAATGGCTAACCGGTTGGGCCACTTACAACGCTGATGCAAAAGCACTTTTGGGCGTTAGCGAAGATGAAAAAATAGCGGGGTTTATTCACATCGGCACGCCAACCGTGCCGCCGACTGAGCGGCCACGCCCTGCGGTGGATGACCATTTGCAGTTTTTAACGCTTTAGGCTTCGTCCATGTTTTTTGAACCCAACAAAGGCCATCCGTTTCGTCACAACCCGTTTAAGGCGGTGGTTGCGCCACGCCCCATTGGCTGGATTGCGACACGCAGCACCGATGGGCGCGAGAACCTTTCCCCTTATAGCTTTTTCAACGCGGTGAGTGATGAGCCACCCATCGTCATGTTTTCCTCTGGTGGTGAGAAAGACTCACTCACCTTTGCCCGCGAGTCTGGCTGCTTTGTCGCTCACAGTGCGCCCGAAACCATGTTTGAGGCGATGAACCAAAGCTCAGCCACCTATCCACGCGGGGTTAGCGAGATTGCGGCCACGGGGTTGCGCGTGGATGATGCCAAGTTGGTGAACGCACCGCGCTTGGTGGATGCGCCATCAGCGCTGGAATGTGTGGTGACGCAGATCATCCAGCCGATCGGCCAGGATGGCGAAAAAAGCAGCTACTTCATGATATTTGGTGAGGTAGTTGGGGTGCATATCCACGATGATTTTATCACCAAAGAGGGGCGCTTTGATTCGAACCGGGCCGCTCTGATGGCCCGTTGTGGCTACGCTGATTATGCCGTGGCACGCGAAATTGAGCCAAAACCGCGCCCAAAACCGATCCCATAAGCGCCAAAGCACAGGTAAACTGCCTGCCTGGGGCAAAAATTAAGGCCTCATTTACCATAACCGCGAGACACTGACCGTAACCCAGTGGAGTGGTGCGGTGTCGTCTTTCCTGTCTCTTTTTGCAGTTCCTGAAGGACCGGCGCCTGCGCGCGCAGCGGCGCCTGGCGCTTCGAGTTCTGCAAGCGGTGGCAACCGGATAGAAGACGCTTTCACGTCTGCCTCGCAGGCAACTGGTCTGCCATTTGATTATTTCATGACCACGGCGATGCGCGAAAGCAGCCTGGATGTAAACGCTGCTGCCACTACATCGTCGGCGCGTGGACCTTTTCAATTCATTGAGCAAACCTGGCTTGGAATGATGCACGAGCACGGGTCCTCACTTGGCCTGTCGCAAGAAGCTTCCAGCATTGAGCGCCGTTCTGATGGGCGCTTTCAGGTGGATGATCCGGCAGCGCGTGAGGCTGTGCTGGCGATGCGCCATGATCCGCAGTTATCGGCGGTGATGAGCGGCCTCTATCTGATGGAGAACGCGAGCGACCTGCAAAATGCGCTGGGCCGTGATGTAACGGTGGGCGAGGGCTATGTGGCCCATGTGTTTGGCGCCTCTGGTGCCTCGCGCTTGATCTCGCTGGCCGAGCAGCAGCCCAACCGTGTTGCTGCTGATGTGTTTCCCACTGCTGCGGCGGCCAATCGTGGTTTGTTTTATGATCGTTCCGGCGCACCGGTTTCAGTTAGCGATCTTTATGATCGGCTGGTGGGTGGTTTCCCAACGGATACCGTGCCAACGCAGCCTGCCCACACGATGGCCTTTGCGGCGCCCGCTGCTGCACCTGCATTTTCTGCACCAGCGCCCGCTATGGCCCCTGATGGCAATACGCTGGATGGTAGCCCATTGGAGCTTGAGCCAACTGGTTTTGATGCTTTGCCTGCGGCTGACCCAGTTGCGCCGGATGTGTTTTCTCAGATGGGCCTGTTCTCGGCAGCTGGCGCATCATCTGGGCCACAGGCTGGCCCATTGGCTGGGCGAGGTAACTTACCATTTTTCGCCGCGCTGTACCGGCCTGATGGGGCGGTAACACCGCAGCTTGGCGAGGAGTTTGTGTCCACCCATGGGCAAAGTGCGCTTGCTGACCAGGCGCTCAATGCCTCTGGCGAGCGCCAGCCTAATGATATTCCGCCCAACCCCGTGGCATCCCCCCAATCGCTTGGCGTAGTCACTCCCGGTACAGCCACCAATGTGGGTGTTCCGCTTGATCTGCTGGGCTTTGTACGCAGCGGTCAGCTTTCGGCAGCCTACACCAACCCGGCAGCCAGCACCGAGCGTTCCCAGCTATTGCCACCGGTCTAATCAGTATGAGTGTTTTGCGTAATGATTGTTGATGCGTTTTTAGAATGGGCAGAGCAGGCCCCGCGCGAAAGGCGTGTTGAAGCAGCCGATGCGCTAGCGCGCTCCTATTTGCACTCCCCACTGGGGGACGATGAGCGGCGCAAGGTGATGACCGGGCTGTTTGCGCTGCTTGATGATCAAAGCATAGATGTGCGCGAGCGCATTGCCGATGTGTTTGCTGATCGCCGCGATGCACCGCGTCCGCTTGTTTTGCGCCTTATCGATGATGTTCCAGCTGTATCAACCCTGCTTTTTGCGCGCTCGCCCTTGCTGCATGATACGCACTTGTTGGAAGGTTTGCAGCGCGCAGAGCCGCGCATTGAGCAGGCAATCGCTTCGCGTATTGGGCTTACTGAGGCGCTTGTGAATGCTATCCTCAGCGATGCTGGGTCGAAGGCCTGCTGTGCGCTGGTCGGCAATCCACATGTGCGGCTTGGTGATAGCCAGACACTGCATTTTATTGATCGCTTTGCTGGCGACGTCGAAGCGCTGGAAACGCTGCAAGCGACCCGCAATCTTCCCCCTGAGCATCTGTGCCTGCTGGTTTCTGCAGCTGCGCAGGCCTACCAAGAAAATACCTTTGTGCAGGCTTTAGTACCGGAAAAACGGCTAAACCGGCTAACGGATGCTGCCCGCGAGCGGGCCATTTTGGATGTTCTTATGCAGCTTGATAGCAAAGGCTGCTATCGCGCGATTGGCGCGCTTTACCCTGTTGGCGGCTTAACGCCTGCGCTGGTTTTACGCGTGGCGCTTTGCGGGCAAGTGCCAGCCCTAGAGGCCATGGTGGCGCGCCTTTGCGATGTATCGATGGAACGTGTGCGCAGTGCTTTTATGCATTCTCGCCCAGTGGTTGCTGCCAGCCTATTAAAGAAGACCGGCCTGAGTGAGCCGGTATGCAGCGTGATTTCCATGGCGCTGGTCATGGCGCGGGAGTTGGCGGGGGCGCAAGTCGACTGGACGCCTGCCTTTTTTGCCGAAACCTTGATCGAAGTGGTGGATCAACGCAGCGCGCAGGCGCTCTATGAGGATGTTGCAGGTGCTTTGCCCGATGATGCAACGGTGGGCCTTTGCCACTCCATCGCGGCGGACATTATGCAAGCAGAGGCGCGCAGCCAAGCGCTGCCGCAGCAAGCGGTTGAATTTGACCTGGATAGCGTGCTGGACGTTGATAGCACGGGCGCAAATGTAGATGCGCTCATGTCAGAAGCTTTGGCAGCCTAAGGATAGATGTTGGCTTAAGCGGCTTTTGTTTTAGCCGTGTTGGTATCGTGCTTTTCGATTAACTCAGCACCGGCCTTTGAAAGCTCATTAGCCAATGCATGGGCAAGTGAATTATCTTCACCAGCCTTGGTTTCGCGGGCAATTGCGCGGATGGCCGTGATGTACTTTTCCATAAAATGATCTGGTACGTGCTGCTCGCCAACGGTATCGAGAATATCGCAGAAAACGCCTGCAATCTTGCCAACACTGGGGAAGCCAAGCGTTGCGCCTTGGCCGCGCATGTCATGGGCTGCGCGGTACAGTTTGCCGCGTGCATCTTCCGAAAGACCGGACTCTTGACTGTCCTGCCAAATTTCCACCAAGCGCTGCACTTCTTCATCCATCCAGTCGGCAAAGTTTACCGATAGGCGTTCAACGGCTTCTTCAGCCTTGGCAACTGGATCAATCTTGGCATCACGCCCGGAAAGCTGACGCACCTTCTTTTGAAGGGTGTCGGGCGGCGTGATGGTTTTGTACTCGCCTTTTTTGATGGTCTCGCTCAAAGGATCCATAAATCTTGGCCTTATCCCAAATTGTGTATGCGCACGGCGCGCACAGTGAACGAAAAGGGTTTCTATTGTGTTGCAGTTGACGGAAACTGCGTAAATAACGTTACGTCCGTTTAGGCGCTTTCTGACTCAATCGCGTCGAACTCATCATTGTTTGCATCTTGCTCACGTCGCATGCTGCCTGAGTAGTGAGGATGGATAAAACGCCGTCTGTCAGGTCCAAAAAAAGTTTGGGTGCGCACAAATGACCTTGGGTTTTCGATGCAATTGGCAAGCCGCAAATAGAGTTGTTTAGCAGAGATGGGTTTGCATAAAAATTCGGTCACGCCGCTATCCCTGGCATTCACCACGCGGCTGCGCTCGGTGTAACCCGATAACATGATTATAGGTGTGTACGGGCTTTGGCTGCTCTTCGGGTTGCGCACGGCTGCTGTCAGTTCCAGCCCATCAAACACAGGCATCACCCAATCGGTGATGATCACATCCACTGGTTGCTGATTGAACACTTCCAGTGCCGCTGCGCCATCTTCTGCTTCCAGCACGTTGCGTACGCCAAAGCCGTTGAGCAGTGAGCGAACAATACGCCGCATATAAAGCGAGTCATCCACCAAGAGGACGCAGAGTCTGGATAAATCGAGTGGCACAGCTGGAGTCCAAGGAGCAGGAGCAAGGCGTGAGAGTATGTACACTCCCCCATCTCCCCTAGTGTGCTGCAAGCGCGTTAGAGGAAGCTTAATGGCCCAATCACAAAGTAAGAGATCTTCCTAAAAGCCGGAAAATTGCTCGTTTAAAATCCGCTCTTCAAGCGAATGATCGGGGTCAAACAGCATATTGGCCCGGTGCTTGCGCGATTCTGATATTTCCACACGCACCACCGCGCGGGTTTCTTGCGCATCAGCAGCCACCGCCACGGGGCGTTTATCTGCCTCCAACACATCAAAGCGTACGGTAGCGGTATCTGGCAGGATAGCCCCGCGCCAACGCCGAGGGCGAAATGGGCTTATGGGCGTGAGCGCCAGCATGCTGGCCGTGATAGGCAAAATGGGCCCATGGGCCGACAGGTTGTAGGCGGTGGATCCTGCGGGCGTTGCGACCAGCGCACCATCGCAAATCAACTCATCCAGCCGCACGCGTCCATCCACTGAGATGCGCAGCTTGGCCGCCTGGTGGGTTTGGCGCAGAAGCGAAACCTCATTCAGCGCGCGCGCTTCATGCACCAGGTCATCCTTGTCCCAGGCCTTCATGAGCAGCGGATGGATGGTGGTGGGCACGGCAGCGGCCAACCGCGCAGGCAGATCGTCGGCTGCATATTCGTTCATCAAGAAGCCGACCGAACCGCGGTTCATGCCGTAAATCGGCACATCGCTGTTCATAAACTCATGCAGAACTGAGAGCATCAAGCCGTCGCCACCCAGGGCAACGATTACATCACAATCGGCTTTTTTATAGGTGCCATAGCGCGCCTGAAGCTGGCTGCGAGCATCCTGTGCTTCGGCAACTGAACTGGCGATAAAACCGATGCGGGAGAATGACGAATGGGACATTGAAGACCCTTTCGAGGGTTAGGACTTCGTGATGCCGGTGTGTCGCCCAAATGGCACTGTATGGCAAGAATGATTGGCGCTTTTGGCAAAACTGGCGCCGTGCCCTCGCTCAGTCATGATCGCTCGCTATATGGTGGAGCATCGCAAGTTTTGACTCTGTTTGCGGTTCCCACTTTGATCCTTTCATGAAGGCCTAAGCCATGTTCGCCTGGTTTGAGCGACGTCTTGACCCGTTTCCACCCGAGCACCCGGTAACGCCGCCGGGCACGCTGCTGGCTTTCTGCATGCATTACACACGTGGTGCGTGGCCAGCGGTGCTGACGGCATCTGCCTTGGCGTTCTTGATCGGTATTGGCGAGGTTTACGTCTATTCGTTCCTGGGCCAAGTGGTGGATTGGCTGGTGAACAGTGAGCGTGAAACGTTCATGGATGAACAGCGTAACACATTGCTTTGGATGGGTTTTTTGATGCTCATCGTGTTGCCTGCCGCTGTTATTTGGCAAACCTTGGTGGTGCACCAAACGCTGCTAGGTAACTACCCTATGCGTATCCGCTGGATGGCGCACCGCTATCTTCTGGGGCAGAGCCAAAGCTTCTATGCCAATGAGTTTGCCGGCCGCGTTGCCACCAAAATGATGCAGACCGCGCTGGCTGTGCGCGAAGCTATGATGAAGATGTTTGATGTGGTGGTGTATGTTGCCGCGTTCTTTATCGGCACGCTTTTTGTGGCGGCGGCGGCGGATATTCGCCTGCTTGTGCCAATGCTGGTTTGGCTCGTGCTTTACCTTGGTATTTTGGCCTTTTTCGTGCCGCGCCTGCGCGATGTGGCGCAAATTCAGGCTGATAAACGCTCCGATATGACGGGGCGCATCGTTGATAGCTACACCAACATAACCACGGTGAAATTGTTTGCTCATGCCGGGCGCGAGGAAGACTATGCGCGCGAGGCAATGGACCCGTTCTTGCAGGCTGTGCATAAGCAGATGCGTCTTTCCAGCATGTTCAACATTACACTCTACACGCTCAACATGCTGCTGCTGTTTTCGCTGGGCGCAATGTCCATCGGCTTTTGGCTGACAGGCAGCATTTCGGTGGGGGCCATTGCCGTTGCGATGGGGTTGGCACTGCGGCTTAACGGTATTTCCCAATGGATCATGTGGGAAATGGCGATGCTGTTTGAGAATATCGGAACCGTTTACGATGGTATGGCGATGCTCTCGCAGCGACGCTTGGTGCAGGATGAGGCAAGCGCCTCGGAGCTGAAGGTTGAGCGCGGGCAAATTGTCTTTGAAAATGTGGCCTTTCACTATGGCAAAGATGGTGGGGTGCTGGAAAACCTGAACCTCACCATTAAACCTGGTGAAAAAGTGGGTTTGATTGGCCGCTCCGGTGCGGGCAAAACAACGCTGGTGAACCTGCTGCTGCGGTTGCACGATTTGGAAGCGGGCAGGGTGCTAATCGATGGGCAGGATATTGCCCGTGTGCAGCAAGAAAGCCTGCGTAGCCATATTGGCGTGGTGACGCAGGATACAGCCTTGCTGCACCGGTCTGTGCGCGAAAACATCGCTTATGGCCGCCCGGATGCGAGCGAAACAGATATCCGTCGCGCAGTGGAAATGGCGCGGGCGGAAAGCTTTGTCTACGATCTGGCAGATATGGCCGGTAATTCAGGCCTGGAAGCTCAAGTGGGTGAGCGCGGGGTGAAGCTATCGGGCGGTCAGCGTCAGCGAATCGCCATTGCGCGTGTTCTGCTCAAAAACGCACCGATCCTGCTGCTGGATGAGGCCACTTCGGCGCTGGACACGGAAGTTGAGGCGGCCATTCAAGACAGCTTGTACGAGCTTATGGCTGGCAAAACGGTGATCGCCATTGCGCACCGGCTTTCCACCATTGCTCAGTTGGACCGGCTAATAGTGATGGATGAGGGGCAAATAATCGAGGACGGTACGCATGAGAGTTTGCTGGAAGCGGGTGGACTTTATAGCCAGCTTTGGCATCGCCAGTCCGGCGGTTTCCTTACCGATACGCAGCCCAAAGCGGTTGATGCGGCGCAGTAGCGGTCGTTCCAACGGAACGGAGCAGGAGGGAAACACGCTGTTGTGCTGTAAGCTCAGAGCAATAGAGGTTTCGGTTGTGCCATATTCATAAGCTCTGTTCCTAGGAACAACCGCAACAAGCCCAGAGCAGAAGGAAATTGGAGCGGGTAGAGGGAATCGAACCCTCGTATTCAGCTTGGAAGGCTGCTGCTCTACCATTGAGCTATACCCGCACTTGGCACCAGTTGGATCGCAACAGGCCAAGTAGTCAATCCAATTCGCACGATCATTACGCTAGATCAGCATAGGGCGCGAACACTTTGGATCTAAAAACTGGTCGCTCTTGGCATTTGCTGCGCAAACGCCTGCCACGACAACGCCATTTTCTAAGAAAATGGCTTGGTGGAGGAGGCTGGATTCGAACCAGCGTACGCTAAGCGAACGGATTTACAGTCCGTCTCCTTTAACCACTCGGACACTCCTCCACGAGCACCTTGGTGTGCGCCCCTCTCGGGGCTCGCGCGTTATCAACATTCACACCCAGCCTGTCAATCCATTCCCACCGCTGCTAACAGCGCGCGCAGAACTTTCTTTTGCAAACAGGCAAACAGCAATGAACGATGATGATGCGCCACGGCGCGCAAACAAAGATGGACCGGCCAAACAAAGCGCGCAGCCCCGCTCTGGTTTTGCGCGACTGAAGGCATCAAAAGCCGCCAAAAAGGGCGGGGAAACCAAGGCGCAGCGCGCCAAACGGTTTGCACCCAAAGGCCCAACGCCAGAAAAAGAAGTGCCCTACCACATACACGGGCTGCATGCGGTGCGCGCAACCTTGGGCAACCCCAAGCGCAAAGTTTATAAGCTCATGGCAACGCCCAATGCGTTGCAGCGGCTGGAAGTTACACCCCACCCTTCGGTTGATGTTGAAACGGTTCACCCCAAAGTGCTGGATGAACTTCTGGGTGCAGATACCGTGCACCAGGGTGTTGCCGCGCTTATCAAGCCGCTTGCCGAGCAACCGCTGGAAGCGCCCTACCCACACTTTTCCATTGTGCTGGATCAGGTGACCGACCCGCACAATGTTGGCGCTATTTTGCGCTCAGCAGCCGCCTTTGATGCCGATGCCATTATCTCCACCACACGCCATGCAGCGCGCGAAACCGGCACGCTGGCAAAAGCAGCATCCGGCGCATTTGAATTGGTGCCGATTCTCACCGTTCGAAATTTGGCCGACAGCTTAGAGGCACTCAAAAGCGCCGACACATTGGTGATCGGCCTAGAAGGCACCGCCGATAACACGCTACCTGCTGCGATAGCCGCAATGCGAAAGTCCGCCGATCAACCCATCGCGCTTGTTATGGGATCAGAGGGCAAGGGATTGCGCCAAAAGACCGCGGAAACCTGCTCAACTGTGGCGCGTCTTCCGTTGACCGGCGATGCCTTGGCCAGCCTGAATGTGTCCAATGCTGCGGTGCTGGCTATGTATATTGCGCGCAGTACATAGCCACAGTCTGAAACAAGGTCTTGCGTAACGCTTCACTCCGCATTAATGCGGAGCGCAAGTGCTGGCATAGCTCAGTTGGTAGAGCACCTGATTTGTAATCAGGGGGTCGCGGGTTCGAACCCTGCTGCCAGCACCATTCTTCATAATATATATCAGGACTTGAAGGTTGTTACCTATCAGCTGGCGGCCGTCTTTTTGCGGCTGAGGACACATAGGACACAGAGCCTGGCTACCTTTTTAAACATCCACTACCGATAAGGCCGTTTCCTTGACAATATGAGGAGGTCATCAGCCTTTGGAAGCTCGTGCGCATGCAGCTGCAATCTGAATCGTTTTTAGCGGCGGGACCCATTTAGCCAACAATGCGTTTGCGGGCGTTTTGTGTGTGGACGGTGCTATCGATGTGCCAGTTCAGAAGTGCGCTCAGCATCTCTTGTTTGACCAGTGCCTGGTGCGCTTCACCCCATAGGTTTTTTGTTTCGCCTGGATCTTCTTCAAGGTCGAACAACTGCCCATAGCTTTCGCCCTGAAAGTGCACCAGCTTGTGCGTCGATGAGCGGATCATCGTCAGGAAGCGCGCGCCTGTGAGGTTCACATCGCCAGCCTGCTCGCAATAGACATAATCGCGACCCGCGAAGGCCTCGCCCTCGAGCGCTGGGTTGAGGGTTTCGGCTTCAAAACTGCCATCAAGCTGCGCGCCCGCCCATTCCAAAATGGTTGGCCCCAGATCAAAAAGCTGCACCAGTTCATCCACGTTGCGCCCGCCAGTAAAGCGCTGCGGCGCGCAGATTATCAGAGGCACGCGGGTCACCTCCTCATAGGGTGCCCATTTTTGCACAAGTCCATGATCACCCAGACAGTCGCCATGGTCTGAGGTGAAAATGATGATGCTGTTGTCCAGCCTGCCGCGCGCTTCCAGCGTGTCGAGGAGAGCGCCGACCTCGCGGTCGATCATCTCCATGTTGGCGTAATAGTAGGCGCGCATGCGGTGTAGCTCATCACGCGTGGGGTTTAGTTTCCAACTGACCGAGTCGTGGTCAACCTCCACATCATGGTGCCGTTTTTCATCAAACGGTGGTGGCAAGCCATCCAGCTCTTCCTGAGTAACTTCAGGTAGTGGCACATCGCGCGCCATATACTTTTCCGCCATATCAGGCGTCGGATCATAGGGTGGGTGCGGGCCGGGAAAGCCGATGGTCATGAACAGTGGCTTCTCAACGGGCTTGGTTTCCAGCCACCAACGCGCCATGCCCCCAACGAAATTATCCGATTGCAAATGCCCCGGCAGGTCCCAGGTGAAAGCGCCCAGCCGGTCTTTGTAATCGGCGCGCTTGCGGTATTCCTCGCGCTGCTGCTTTTTCAGCCCATGGGCCGCTAAGGCCTTGTCCCACTCATCAAAGAACCAGCGCCCTTCCATGTAACGATCTTTGTTTTCAACCACGAACCGCTCATCAAACCCGGCCGGGGCATCGTAGGGGATGGTGTGCATCTTGCCTACATTCACCGTGTGATAGCCAGCATCCTGCAGATCGCTGACCCAAGTTTTGTTCCAGGCCTGACCATTGGCCAGCACGCCATTGGTGTGGGGGTAGTAGCCGGTGAACAGGCTTGCTCGGCACGGCACGCAGCTTGGTGCGGTCACATGACAATTGGAGAACGTCACACCGCGCTCCACCAGCCAATCAAGATTGGGCGTGTCCATATGCGAAGCCCCTAGCGCTGCAATGGTGTCGTAGCGCTGCTGATCTGTGATGATCAAAATAATATCTGGCTTCTCGCTCATCAGTTGGTCCTTGTTAGAGTTTCAGCGCAAAGAAACGCCCGGCCAGCACATCCAGATGCGCATGCATGGCGGTTTGCGCCATGGACGGATCACGGCGCTTCAGAGCCAGATACAGTGTGTGATGATCGGCAAGCGAGCGCTCGCGGTTTTCCCGGCGCCGGGTCTTGCCATACCAGGTGGACCAGAGTGCGCTTTCGCGCATACCCCAGAGGTGTTCGATGTAGGAGACCATCAGATTGTTTTCAGACCCCTGCGCGATGAGCCGGTGAAACTCTTCATCCGCCGCATCAAAGGTTGGCACATCATCCAGTGCCTCACCCATGCGCGCCACATTGGCCTCAAGCAGTAGGATCAGTGCATCGCTCATACGCGTGGCCGCTAGAAAGGCGGCTTGCCCCTCCACCACGCGGCGCATTTCCAGCACCTCCCAGGGGCCCACAGCATCGGTATCGATGAGGTCGCCACGGTTTCGGTCGCGCATGGCTTCTGACAGGACCACAACGCCAGACCCAACGCGGATGTCCACATAGCGCATGATTTCCAACGCTAGCAGGGCCTCGCGAACCGTGGTGCGGCTCACCTGCAACTGGCTGGCAAGCTCGCGTTCTGGTGGCAGTTTGGTGCCTGTGGTGTAGTTGCCGCGATTGATTTGCTCGGCGATGTCCTGCGCAATTTGCAGGTAACGCCGCCCGCCATTTGGCAAGTCCAGCTTGTTCATTTCGCGCTCCGCGCTTTGTTGGATAGGCGCGTCATGATGACAGGCCAAAACACCGTCAGTATGCTGATTGCCAAAAACAGCAAGGCATAGGGGCGCTGCAAAATGGCGCTCACATCGCCATCAGTCATCATGAGGGAAGCGCGTAACTGCTCCTCAGCAATGGGGCTTAGCACGAAGCCAATGACAAAAGGACCAAGCGGCACCTTGGCCGCTTCCAGCCCTAGGCCAATGACGCCAAAGCCGACCATGACCCATACATCAGCAAAGTTGGAATTGACGGCGTAAGAGCCAACCACACAGAACACCAGAATGACGCTGAGAAGCGCCGAGCGTGGAATGTTCACCACTTGCGCAATGTATTTCACCGCAGACCACATCATCAGCAGCATGATCAGATTGGCGATCAGGTAAGCAGCGATGATGCCATAGGCGATATCTGGCGCATTTTGGAAAAGCAGCGGGCCTGGTTGCAGATTGTGGATGGTCAGCGCGCCGATTAGGATCGCTTCGGTTACACTGCCAGGAATGCCCATGGTGATCAGGGGTATCAGCGCGCCGCCAATGGATGCATTGTTGGCAGCCTCGCCTGCAACGACGCCTGGCTCATGGCCTGTTCCAAACTTCTCCGGCTCCTTGGAAAGCTGCTTGGTGGTGGAGTAGGAAACAAGGGCCGCGATGTTTGCGCCAATGCCCGGCAGCAGGCCTATCCATGTGCCAATGATCGATGAACGCACCATGTTCGGCCCATGGTTGCGCACATCCGAAACATAAAGTGGCAATCTTTGCTTGGGTGGTTCGATTGCTTTTTTGATCGGCGGGGCTGAGGCGTCACGCAATATCTGGCTGATGGCAAAGGCGCCGATGAGAACCGGCAACAGGCCAAAGCCCGATAGCAGTGTGTCACTGCCAAAGGTCAGCCGCGCCTGACCGATAGAACTGTCGATGCCCGGCAACGCAAACGCCATGCCCAGCGCCGCAGCTAACAGGCCCTTGGCTAGTGTGCCCTGCGCCAAAACGGCCAGCATGACCAGCGCCATCAGCACGAGCGTGAAATATTCCCACGGGCCAAACTGCAGTGCAAAACGGGCAAGGGTAGGGGACATGCCCGCCAGGAAAAACCAGGAGAGCACCCCACCAACGACGGACGCAGTGATGGCCAGCGCCAAGGCGCGCTCGGCCTGCTGCTTTTGCGCCATGGGGTAGCCGTCAAACGTGGTGACGATGGACGCTGGCGTGCCGGGCATGCGCAATAAGATGGCGGTGATCAGGCCGCCGGATATGCCGCCAACATACTGGCCAATCAAAAGCGTGACCGCGCCGACCGGATCCATGTGGAAGGTTAGCGGCAACGTGAGCGCAATGAGCATGGATGCGGTGAGGCCCGGAATGGCGCCCACAACGATGCCAAGCCCGGTACCAATGACCAGCAGCAAGATGTTCTGAAACTCGAACAGCGCTTGGAAAGCATCAAGCATGCTCAGCCGATCCGAACGAACAAATATGTGGAAAAAATATAGTCGAGCGAGAGACTTAGAACCAAACCCAAGGCAGCATGCACAAGGGCGCTACGCACGCTAATGCGGTGCATGGTCATGCCCGAGCACATGACAAACAGCGTTGTGGCAACCACGAAGGGCACGCGCCCAAAGTCCAGCGCGGCGATATAAGCCACCAGCAGGCCAAACACGATGATCCCGCGATAGGGCAGCACAAGGGCAGGCTCATTGACGCTTGTGCGATCAGCTTTGGCCAAGGTGAGTAGGGCCCGCGCGGCCACTGTAAGGGCCAGCACAATCAAAATGCCGCCCAGGATGCGCGGCATCGCAGCAGAGCCCAGCGGTTCCCAGCGCGGCGGCGGCAGGCTAGACGCGCCGACAAACAAAATGCCTGCCCCTATGATGACAAAGGCGGCAAGGGCCAGATCGCCAAATGCGCGGGTGCGCGTGTGTACAGGTGTTTGGGTGGCAGACGCCATCACGTGTCACTCTCCATCACAGCATCTGGCGCTCACCCCACTTGCGGAGTGAGCGCCAGATGCACTTGTTTTGCGTGTGACTATTGAATGGTCGCAGCGACTTCTTCTAGCGCCGACAAGATGCCCTGCGCGTGCTCCATCGCATCATCGCCGCTGGTCCAGTATGGCTCAAGCGTGTGGCCGAGGAAGTATTCCACCACGTCAGGGTCGGTGATGGCCTGCTCCAGTGCACCAGCAAGCGCTTCGACCACATCGTCAGGGGTATCAGCCGGGGCTAGCCACCAATTGGGGTTTGCCCACTGGACGTCAAAGCCAAGTTCGGTGGCGGTTGGAACATCTGGTAGTTCGGGCAGGCGCTCGCGGCCAAAATAGACCAGTGCGCGCAGTCCATCGCCTTGAGCCAGATATTCAGAGGCTGCGAACAGGGCGATATCGGCATTGCCGCCCAGCACCAGACGAAGCCTGTCAGCACCGCTGTTTGCGGTCACGTAGCGGGTTTCAAATCCGGCCGCATTGGCGAACATGCCACCCACAAAATGAGGGATGGTGCCAATACCCACCGCTTCAACCAGACCGCGTGGGTTGGCTTTCAAATGGTCTACCAATTGCTCGATGGTTTGGAACTCAGAGTCCGCGTTCACAACCCAAACCGGGCTACCGCCACCTGTGTAGCCAATCGAGCGGAAGTCGCTGAGGTCAAAATCGCCCAGCTCCATTGCCATCGCGATGAGCGATTGATGGTGCCAATGCATGATCGTATGGCCATCAGCCTCGCCGCGCCGCATCTGGTTGACCGCGTTTGCGCCCGCGCCGCCATCAGTGTTCATGACGACCATGGGCTGCGACAGCCAACCATTGTCTTCGATGGACTCTGCCATCAGCCGGGCAACAACATCGGTCCGACCACCAGGACGGAACGGCACGATCACCTGGATCGGTTCGGATGGAAATTCCTGGGCGTTGGCATGCTCAATGCCGATTGCACCCGGCAGAGCGATAGCGCCAAGATTGAGTGCGCCCAGAGCGGCCGCCGTAAGGGCGAGGCCGCGAAAACGGTTAGTTAAACCTGTCAGTGAAGTTATGGATTGCATTCTATCCTCCCAGTGTGAACGTTTCGATCACTTGTTTATTATTGGTCCATCCAATATGGAAAAAACACAAATTGTCTAGACCAATTTTAGAAAATCGAACACCGTGATGGAATCCAAACCCAATATTGTGATGGTGATGACCGATCAGCACGCTGCGCGGATCATGGGATGTGCTGGCGATGCCTATGCCCACACGCCAGCCTTGGATCGGCTGGCCAGCCAGGGCACGCGGTTTGAAAATTGCTATTGCCCATCGCCGCTTTGCGTGCCCTCGCGCATGGCATTTTTGACCGGTCTGGAACCCCATCAATCCGGTGTTCTGACCAATGATGATTATCTGGCCTCAGACATCCCCACCATTGCCCAGGCCATGGGTTCTGTTGGATATGACTGCCATCTGGTAGGGCGAATGCATTTTTATGGACCTGATCAACAGCATGGATTTGCGCATCGCCCCATTGGCGATATCGGGGCCAGTTACCCCGGAAAGCCAGCGCCTGACATTGGTGCGTTGACCAAGGGGCGGGGCAATCGCGGGCCAGAGTTGGAGCATTCAGGCGCGGGTGAAACGTCCTATCAGGCCTATGACCATGCGGTGATGGAACATGCTCACAGAACGCTGAAAGAGGCCCAGGAGAACTTTAAAAAAACCGGTCGTCCCTATTTTTTGCTGATCAGTCTTTTCTGCCCGCATCCGCCCTATATTGCTCGACGCGAGGACTATAATGCGTTCGCCCATACGCTTGCTGGGCCTCGTCTCAGTGCCCCCATAGCCGAGCATCCGGCGATCAGCGATTGGCGCAAGGCGGGCAAAGTGGATGGTGTGAGCGAAGAAGCCATGCGCAAGAGCCGGGCGGGCTATTACGGCTTGGTCAAAATGATCGACAGACTGGCCGGGTCGATTTTTGATGAAGTGGCCGATGATTTGGATACGCTCTGCATCTACACCTCCGACCATGGTGAAAGCCTTGGAGAGCGGGGCCTTTGGTGGAAAAGCACAATGTATGATGAAAGCGCCAAAGTACCGCTCATCATGCGCGGACCGGGATATGAGGCTGGCAAGATTGATGAGCGCGTGACCAATTTGATGGATCTATCGGCCACCTTGCTCGCAGAAGCAGGTGCGCCAAGTTTACCGGGTCACACGGGTAGGGATATCAGAACCAAAGATGATTGGTTGGACCAAACCACCAGTTCCTATTATGGCGGTCTTATGAACATTGATTTGCCACCACTTCAGCACCGCATGATCCGCACTGGCGATCTGAAATTGGTGGCGTACAACGGTGCCGCGCCAACACTCTATAATCTGGCCGATGACCCTGACGAGTTGAACGATCTTGCCGATGATCCAGCCTATGGCGAGCAGGTGACGCAGCTGTATGCGCGCTTGATGGATGGATGGGACCCCGAAGCCATCGCGCAGCGCCAATCGCTGACGCGTGCACGCACGGCAATCATTCGCGACTGGGTGAAGACAACCAACCCGCCCGAGCCAATGCGCTGGGTAGACCTGAACAAAGACCGTAACAGATATGAGTGACGCCGACGCCGCCAAGGCGAGCTGTTGCGTGCCCGCGCGCGATGGAACCTCTGCTATCGGGTCAACCAAAGTGACTATCGAACCCAGGGGCGCGCTTCCCGATCGTTTGGTCTACGTACCCGGTGGGGCGAGCCATGTGGGTACATCCAAGAGCGAACTGCCAATCGACGGAGAGGGGCCACCGCGCAAGGTGCGTCTCGCGTCCTACCGCATCGACCCCCTTGCGGTGACCTATGATTGGTTTGCGCAGTTCATTGCCGACACCGGCTATAAAACCGATGCAGAGGCCTATGGCTGGTCGCTGGTTTTTTTCAGTTTCCTTGAGAATGCCAATCAGTATGAAGCGCCCGTCCAGACACCGTGGTGGCGCAAAGTGGAGGGTGCTACATGGGCGCAGCCATTGGGGCCGGGATCAGACTGGCAAGCCATGGCCGATCATCCGGTAACCCATGTTTCGTGGAACGATGCCAATGCCTTTGCCAAATGGGCTGGTGGGCGACTGCCGTCCGAGGCTGAATGGGAGCATGCCGCACGTGGCGGCCCGCAGGGTCAGCGGTTTCCTTGGGGGCAGGAGGAGCCAACCGACACGTTTACGCCCTGCAACATCTGGCAGGGCACATTTCCGGGCCAAAACACCGCGCGTGACGGCTATGTGGGAACCGCGCCAGCGCAGTCTTTTGAGCCGAACGCGCTGGGGCTCTATAATATGGTCGGCAATGCATGGGAGTGGTGCGCAGACACGTTTCGCGTGCGCTCACAGCGCAAGGCCGCGGCCACTCTTAACAAAGCTGCCAGCCAGGAGGGCGTTCGCCTTCTTAAAGGCGGCTCCTACCTTTGCCACGCGTCCTACTGCTACCGCTATCGCATTGCTGCGCGAACCGGCGTGCACGCGGATACATCGACAGGGCATACTGGTTTTCGTATCGTCGCGGACTAGGAATGAGGCGCTAGTCTGGCGCACTCTCATTTAAGAACCCCAGAGCCTTGATCTGCTGATCGGCAAGCGCGGCGAAGGTATCAAACGGCCCGCTGCCACCAAGATTGCGGCGGTAGATCATGCCAGATTGAAAGGAGGCTTGCGCGGCCTGCGTGGACACGGCGCTCAAGCCGGCCCCATGCGAGGATGTGATGAAGCTGGAGGGCAGGAAGGCCAGATAGTCGCCTTTGCGCAACAGCTCCAGCGCTGTCAGCATGCTTTCGCATTGAACCGCGGCCACCCCCTGTTTGCCGGTCTGTTTGGCAATCGCCTCCATGATCATATCGAGATAAGCAACCTCGCTTTGGTAAGACAGCCAAGAATAGGCAAGCAGGTCTGCAGCCTCAACGCGTTCAAGGGCGAGGATCGGGTGATCCTGTCGGGCCACTACCGTCAAATGCGAGGTAAACAATGGCTTGCGCACCAGGAACGATGACAGGCTGTCATTGCGTTGAAATCCACCGCAAAAAACGTCCGTTTCGCCGTTCTGCAGCAAGGGCAACGCATCGCTATAGTTGACTGATCGCAGCGAAATGACCAGGCGCGGAAACGTACGTTGCAACTGCGCCACAGCACCGGGCAAGATGGACGACATCCACACCGGCGCTGCAGCAATGCGCATGGTTCCGCTCTCGCCTTCACGCAGGGTCAGTATGTCCTCGCTGGCAAACGCGCACTCGCGTAAAATGTGGCGCGCATGCACGAGGGCGCGCTGCCCCAGTGACGTCAGATGTACGCCCCTGGAACGGCGCTCAAAAAGCGGCGCGCCAGCTTCTGCCTCCAGCATTTTGATGCTGCGGGTTATGGCTGGTTGGGTCAGCCCGATCTGCTCGGCCGCCTTGTGAACGGTTCCATGATCGACGACTGCGACAAAGCGGGTGAGATTATCCAGATTGCTGAACATATTGATTAATAAAAATGATCAAAAAGGTATTTTTGTCAACTTTGAATTATCATGACGATCTGACAGACTATCCCAAAAGAAGAACATGCAACTGGGAGAAACAGCAATGTCGAGCACATCAAAAGGCGGCTTGTCACGCCGCGCATTCATGCAGTCCACCGCCGTCGGTGCCGCCGCTTTGGGGCTTGGAACAGGCTTTGGCGCGGGCTCGGCAAAGGCTATGGGCGTGCCAGCCTCCATCAACACCATCATCCCCGGCTCAACCCTGCGCTGGATCGACAGTGGCGACCAAAAGGCCGTCTTCTACCGTCAGTTCTTTGCTGATTATGCGCAGGCCCGCGGCATCGACATTGTCTATGATCCGCTGCCTTGGAACGAAATTGCGCCGGTCGTACCGCTGGGCGTGCGCAATGATTCGGCCCACGATGTTTTCGCCCTACCGCAAAACGTGAACCCCGCCGATGCCGTCGCGCAGGACTGGGTGCAGCCCTATGATGATTTCATCCCGAACTTTGATGAGTGGAAGGCAGGCTTCCCCGATGGCGCTTTCTTGCCGGGCATCAA
>JBGCDM010000057.1:0-14899 GCA_045105395.1 Devosiaceae bacterium
CACGATGGACAGGATTTGGCGGTGAAGCTGCAATATCCTGACATGGCCTCAGCGGTGGCGGCAGACCTGTCGCAGCTGGATTTCATGTTCTCGATGTTCAGGCGCGTCGAGGGCGCGGTGGATGCCTCCGAAATGAAGCAGGAGATTGCCGAACGCCTGCGCGAAGAGCTGGATTATACGCTGGAAGCTTCGCACGCGAAAATGTACCGCAACTTCTTCGGATCAAATGATGATCTGGTGCGCGTGCCTGATGTGGTGGACGCGCTTTCAACCGGTCGCCTGTTGACGTTGGGCTGGCTGGATGGCGAGAAAATTCTCGATTTCCGCGAGGAAAGCCAAGAGGTGCGCAACCGGCTTTCCACCGCGATCTTCCATGCCTGGTGGCGGCCCTTTGCCCATATTGGTGTGATCCATGGTGATCCGCATTTGGGCAATTATCAGGTGTTCAAGGAAGATGGGGCGCCACAGGGTATCAACCTGCTGGACTATGGCTGCATTCGCAAATTTCCTGCCCGTTTCGTGGAAGGCGTGTTGCAGCTTAACGAAGGGCTGATGAAGGATGATGAAGCCCAGATTGTGCATGCCTATGAGCTTTGGGGTTTTGAGAACCTGACCAAGGAATTGCGCGATGTGCTGAACATCTGGGCGCGTTTCATCAATGGTCCGCTGCTGGAAGACAAAGTGCGCGCCGTTGCCGACGGGGTAAACGCCACCGAATATGGCCGTGAGCAAGCGATCATGGTGCGCAAGGAGTTGCAGCGCCTTGGGCCAGTGAAAATTCCGCGCGAGTTCGTGTTTATGGATCGCGCGGCCATTGGCCTTGGCGGGGTGTTTTTGCATTTGAAGGCGGAGCTGAATTTTTATCAGCTCTTCCAAAAAGAGATTGAAAACTTCAACGCCCACACTTTGGTGGACAAGCAAAGCAAGGCCATGAATGCTGCTGGTCTAACGCCGATACCTGCCGATGATCATGGCCTGGACGATCTGCATATGAGCGTTGCTGCACAATAACATGGGCTTGGAGCGGCAGGGCGCATTGTCAGCGCGCCCCAAGCTGGTGTAGTGCCTTGCGCTGATGATTTTTTATGATTTGCTGGGAGAAGCGCTATGGCTGAAGCGTCGAAAACGACCACACCTGTTTCCAACGATTATGTTGAGCACAATCGTACCTTTGACGTGTTCATTACGCTGCTCAAGTACGGCACCGCAGCCACTATTGTGGTGCTGATATTGATGGCGATCTTCCTTCTCTAGGTGATATCCCGTAAGGATCGCTTGCGCTGTTTGGGCTGCAATGCTTCTTTGCTGCCACTTCTGTTTTTCGTCGGTCGCCAGGTTCTGGTAGGCCGTGCGTTGTAAGGACTTCTTTTCATGGTCAAAATAGCTGTTCCGGCAGAAACCGACCCCAATGAGGGGCGGGTTGCCATAACGCCCGACACTGTTAAACGCTTCAAAGCGCTGGGAGCGCAGGTAACGGTGCAAGCTGGTGCAGGCGATAAGTCTCGCTTGCCCGACGGTGCCTATACCGACGAAGGTGCAGAGATCGCCAAGGATGCAAAAGTTGCCGTTGAAGGCGCTGACGTCATCCTGCGCGTGCGCCGCCCTACCGCCGCCGAGATCAAGAGCTATCCCAAGGGTGCGATGGTGGTTGCCGCCATGGACCCCTATGGCAACGAAAAAGACGTTGAGGCGATGGCCAAAGCCGGCCTGACATCGGTTGCGATGGAATTCATGCCGCGCATCACACGCGCACAGGTGATGGATATATTGTCCAGCCAAGCCAACCTTGCGGGCTATCAGGCCGTTATCGATGCCGCCGATGTGTATGATCGGGCGATGCCGATGATGATGACCGCCGCTGGCACGGTGCCCGCCGCGCGTGTGTTTGTGATGGGCGCTGGCGTTGCTGGCCTGCAGGCCATTGCAACAGCCCGCCGCCTCGGTGCGGTTGTGTCGGCCACCGATGTGCGCCCGGCCTCCAAGGAGCAAGTGGAAAGCCTTGGCGCTAAATTCGTTGCTGTTGAGAACGATGAGTTCAAACAGGCTGAAACATCCGGCGGCTACGCCAAAGAGATGTCGGATGACTACAAAAAGCAGCAGGCTGAACTTGTTGCCGCCCATATCGCCAAGCAGGACATTGTGATCACCACGGCGCTTATTCCGGGCCGCCCGGCACCGCGCCTTGTGAGCGCGGAAATGATCAACGCCATGAAGCCCGGTTCGGTGCTGGTGGATCTGGCGGTTGAGCGTGGCGGCAATGTGGAGGGAGCTGTGCCCGGTGCCTTGGCAGAAGTTGGTCCAGCCACGGTGGTTGGTTACTTGAATGTGCCTGGCCGCATCGCGGCGACGGCATCGCTTCTTTACGCCAAAAACCTCTATTCCTTTGTTGAAACCCTCATCGATAAAGAGAGCAAGGCGCTCAAAATCGATTGGGAAGATGAACTGGTCAAGGCAACGGTGCTGACGCGCGATGGCGCGGTGGTTCACCCAGCTTTTGCACCCAAAACGGATGCTCCTGAAGGGGAGGCAAGCTGATGAGTGATGCATTGAACGCAGCGGTGGAAGCCGCGCAGCAGGCGGCGCAAGCAGCCGCAGATGCCGCTGCCGAAGCAGCCCGCATCGCCGAGCAGATGGCTGCTGATGCTATCGATGGTGGCGCAGCTGATATGATGGCTGCTGCGGCCCATGGTGCAACCGGCGGGGCGATTGATCCCTTCGTGTTCCGCCTGTCCATTTTCGTGTTGGCTATTTTCGTTGGCTATTACGTTGTTTGGTCGGTGACACCGGCCCTGCACACGCCGCTTATGTCGGTGACCAACGCGATCTCCTCGGTGATCGTGGTGGGCGCGCTGCTTGCCGTGGGTGTTGATATAATGAGTGCTGAGGGAACAGGCATGGCGCGCGCCTTTGGGTTCGTGGCGCTTATCCTTGCTTCGGTGAACATCTTTGGAGGCTTCATGGTCACCCATCGCATGCTTGCCATGTACAAGAAAAAAGAACGATAGGGCGGGACCAGAGATATGAGTGCTAATATCGCAGCCGTTCTGTACCTCGTTGCAGGCGTTCTTTTCATCATGAGTTTGCGTGGGCTTTCCAGCCCCGCCTCATCCCGTCAGGGCAACATGTTCGGCATGATTGGTATGGCCATTGCGGTCGTCACCACGCTGTTCCTGACCAACCTTACCTTCGGTTCCATCGTCCTTATCCTGTTGGGTATGGGCATTGGTGGTGGCATTGGCGCGATCATCGCCAAGCGCATCCCCATGACGGCGATGCCGCAACTGGTTGCTGCCTTCCACTCGCTGGTTGGTTTGGCCGCTGTGCTTGTGGCAGCTGCCGCGCTTTACGCGCCGCAGGCCTTCGGTCTTGGCGATGTGGGTACCATTAAAAGCGTTGCGCTGGTTGAAATGGCGCTGGGTGCTGCCATTGGTGCGATCACGTTCACCGGCTCCATTATTGCCTTTGCCAAATTGGACGGGCGCATGTCGGGCAAGCCGATCATGCTGCCGTCGCGCCACCTGATCAACATTGCCCTGGCGGTTGCGCTGGTGGTGCTGTGCGTGATCTTGGTATCCACCGAAAGCCACTTCATCTTCTGGATGATTGTGCTGGCGGCGCTGGTTCTGGGCGTTTTGATCATTATCCCAATCGGCGGTGCGGATATGCCGGTGGTTGTGTCGATGCTCAACTCCTATTCCGGTTGGGCAGCCGCAGGTATCGGCTTTACCCTCGGTAACACCGCGTTGATTATCACCGGCGCCCTGGTGGGCTCATCCGGTGCGATCCTGTCCTACATCATGTGTAAGGGTATGAACCGGTCGTTCTTCTCGGTGATTCTGGGTGGCTTTGGCGGCGATGATGCTGCCGCTAGCGGCGATGGCGAGGAAGAAACCCGCCCAGTGAAACAGGGCTCAGCTGATGATGCGGCCTTCATGATGAAGAACGCTGCCAAGGTTATCATCGTGCCAGGCTATGGCATGGCTGTGGCGCAGGCACAGCACGCGCTGCGTGAGATGGCCGACACGCTGAAGGCCGAGGGTGTGGAAGTGAAGTACGCCATCCACCCTGTGGCTGGCCGTATGCCTGGGCACATGAACGTGCTCTTGGCCGAAGCCAATGTGCCGTATGATGAAGTGTTTGAGCTTGAGGATATCAACTCAGAGTTTGCGACCGCCGACGTTGCTTTTGTCATCGGCGCCAACGATGTGACCAACCCTGCCGCGAAGACCGATCCGCAATCTGCCATTTACGGCATGCCGATCCTCAACGTGGCGGATGCTGGCACAGTGCTCTTCATTAAGCGCGGCATGGCCTCTGGCTATGCCGGGGTACAGAACGAGCTGTTCTTCCGTGACAACACGATGATGTTGTTCTCAGACGCTAAGAAAATGGTCGAGGATATCGTGAAGGCGCTTTAGCGTCCTTCCGGCAACCGTTTTTACCCAATGGTTAAGCCGATCCTCATTGTGCTGTTTCTGGCCAGCGCTGCATATTTGGCAGCGCTGGCCGCTTTGTATGGGCTTCAGCGTCCAATGCTTTACGTTGCTGGCGGTGAGCTGCGCTCACCAGTTGAGATCGGGCTTGCGGGTGTGGGGGCGTTTCAACTGGAAACGCCTGATGGTGAAAGGCTGGCAGCCTGGTATCACCCACCCGAGCAAGGTGAGCACACCATCCTTTATCTGCAAGGCAACGCGCAGACCCTCAGTGACCGCGTTGATGCCTTTGGGCAAATGATGGCCGCTGGCTATGGCCTTCTGGCCATTTCCTATCGTGGGTTTGAAGGCTCCACTGGTATGGCAACCCAAGATGGTCTGATCACCGATGCCCTGGCCGCTTATGACTGGCTGGCAGCGCGTGGTGATCAGGTGGTGGCCTATGGGCAATCGCTTGGCACTGGCGTTGCTGTGCAGCTTGCAGCCCAGCGGAATGTGGAGGCGGTTGTGCTGGAAGTTCCTTTTACCGCAGCGGTAGATGTTGCGGCCGCGCAGTATCCCATGTTCCCTGTTCGCCTTTTGATGACCGATCAATGGCGTTCACGCGATGTCATCGCTGACATCAATGCGCCAGTTTTGATTGTCGGGGCAGGGCAGGACCAAGTGGTTCCGGTGGAACAATCCCGTGCGCTTTTTGAGTTGGCACAAGAGCCCAAACAGTACGTGCTGCTGGAACAATCCACACACATCGGTCCATGGGATCATGGAATGGGGATGGGTATGACCGACTTTTTGGATGCGCACTTGGCGCCAGTTGAGCGTTAGCTCACTCGGCCAAGGCCCTGCAGCGCTGTGCGATTGGTCTCATCAATCGTGAGAGCGCGCTGATAGGACACGCGGGCATTTTCCAAGCTACCGGCCGCCTCATAGGCGATGCCGCGATTGATCCAGGCATCCACATTGCGCGTGTCACGGCCCAGTACGGCATCGAAATCTTCCACAGCCGCACCCCAATCTCTCAAGGAAAGATAGGAAAGCCCGCGTGCCATATAAGGCTCGGTCGCATTGGGGTTGAGGCCAACAGCGGTGGTGAAGTCTTCAATCGCCAGTACATGGTTGTTCTGTGCCTGGAAGATAAGCGCGCGATTGTAGTAGGCGCGTGCATCAGAGGAGTTGAGCAGAATTGCCCGCTCATAATCAGATAGGGCCTCGGGATAGCGACCAGCCTCGCGGTAAATGTTGCCACGTCCAACATAGGCAGCATCATAAGCAGGGTTGGCATTGATAGCGGCGGTGTAATCGGCCAGTGCCTGCGGGGCGTTGCCCATCTCGCGGTGTACCAGTGCACGGTTGGCCAGCGCTTGATAAAAGCTTGGGTTTAGCGCCAAGGCCTGATTGAAATCTTGCAGAGCATCATTGTAGCGCTGCTCGCGCCCATAAGCGGTGCCGCGCATATTGTAGGCGCCAGGATCTTGTGGATTGGCGGAAATCACTTCGGTCAGCGAAGCGATATTGACTGCCTGACTTGCCTGAAGGGTTCCGCTGGATTGGTTGAGACCCGCTGTTTGGCAGGCTGCTAAAAACAGGGTAGCGCCAACAACCACACCAAGACGCGCACCAACACGAGAAACTGCTCGACCAATAAACCGGGAGCGCAAGGGTGTTGCGAATTTTGCGCAGTGCGAAATGGGGGAAACAAAAACCATAGAAAGCCTATAACACGGACCTGAGAGACATCACGGCGAAAAACAGCACCTTAGCGATTTTCCGGAAGATATCGATGTGTCACATCAGCGTGTGCACTGATGCCACTGTGCGATCAGAGTAAGGCCATTTTTGGCAGGCGAAAAGCCGCCTACCACGTTTTGCAAAACCTAAAAGGTCTAGCGGCGGCCCTTGCTGGGCAGCAGACCTTCGCGCTGCATGCGCTTACGTGCCAATTTACGGGCGCGGCGAATGGCTTCGGCCTTCTCGCGTGCTTTCTTCTCAGATGGCTTTTCGTAATGGCCGCGAAGTTTCATTTCACGGAAGATACCTTCGCGCTGCATTTTTTTCTTCAGCGCTTTAAGGGCTTGATCAACGTTGTTGTCGCGAACGAGTACTTGCACGTGTCATCCTGTCGTTGCCGCCATGACCCACATTTTTAGGGTATCAGAGGGCGAAAAATGTTTTTTTCCAATGCGTTACAGGTCGAACAGAGGATTACACCAAAGCGATCGACCTGACCCTTGGGCGTTGCTCATCCAACCTGCAATGCGGAATGAAGTCGGCGGATAACAGATCAATGGGCTTTTGTCCACAAATGCGGGCAGGTTTTGCGCCTATTCCTGTGTCTGTTCTCACACTGAATTTTGGCGCGGCGCGATCTGCGTGATGTGTCCCATTTTTCGGCCAGCTCTCGCCTCCGCTTTGCCATAGAGATGCAGCTGCACCGATGGCGCGGCAAGCTGGCTTTCATGGCTGTGTGCATCCTCTCCAATAAGGTTCCGCATCAATGCATCAGAGTGCCGTTTAGCTGAGCCTAGCGGCCAGCCTGCAATGGCTCTGATGTGGTTGTCGAATTGGTCCACCAAGCATGCATCCATTGTCCAGTGGCCTGAATTGTGCACGCGGGGGGCAAATTCATTCACCAGTATTGTGCCTTCGGGTGACACAAAAAATTCCACCGCCAACGTGCCCACATGATCAAGAGCACTAGCCACCTGTATGGCTGCTTGCTGAGCCTCATCTCTCAGCGCATCGCTGATGCTGAAATCTGCAAAGCTGCCGACCGCTGAACTATCAAGAATACCATCGGTGTGCGTGTTCACCGGCAGGTCATACGCAACGCATTGGCCATCGGTGCCGCGTGCGACCACAGCTGATAGTTCAGCTGCAAAAGGGATGCGCGCCTCAAGCACTGCGGGCTGCTCACCTATCGTCTGCCAGGCCACTAGCGCATCCGCACTTTCGCGCAGGCGTGCTTGGCCCTTGCCATCATACCCAAAGCGGCGGGTCTTAAGGATCGTATCACCGCCTAAGACGGCATGTGCAGGTGCAATCTGATTGGCGCTCTGGATGCTGGCATAGGGCGCGACTTGAAGCCCAAGACCTTCGAGAAACTGCTTCTCAATCAGGCGATCTTGGCTTGTTTCTAGCGATGCAATGCCAGGGCGCAGCGGCACGGCCCCTGCCAGCTTCTCCAGGCTCGCACGAGGAATGTTTTCAAACTCAAATGTCACCACATCGCAGGCGCTGGCAAAGGCGGTTAGCGCATCCTCATCGGTATAGCTTGCGCATGTGTGGTGGGCGCATACCTCTGCTGCCGGTGCATCCGGAGCTGGGTCAAAAATGTGCGTTTTCAAGCCGTACTGCGCTGCCGACATAGCCAGCATGCGGCCAAGCTGTCCGCCACCCAAAATGCCAATAGTATCGCCTGGAGCAAGGCTGCTCATGCAGAAAGCCTGCTCATGGTGCCGCGTCATCATGGGGCTCAATGGCCACTGAATCCGTGCGTGCTTGCCGCCAAGCCAACAGCCGCTCGGCCAATTCCCGGTCAGATAATGCCAATATGCTCGCCGCCATCAATCCGGCATTGGAGGCGCCGGGCCTGCCAATTGCCAAGGTGCCAACGGGCACGCCTGCGGGCATCTGGACAATTGAGAGAAGACTATCTTGCCCTTGAAGGGCAGTGGCGCCAACCGGAACGCCCAGCACGGGCAATATGGTCATGGAAGCAACCATGCCTGGCAAATGCGCCGCGCCACCAGCACCTGCAATAATCACCTTGTGGCCAGCGTCTGCTGCGCCTTTGGCAAACTGCACCATACGGTCGGGCGTGCGATGCGCTGACACGATTTGGGCGGAGAAAGGCACGCTCAACTCTTCAAGGCGTTCGGCTGCATGGCGCATGGTTGGCCAGTCAGACTGGCTGCCCATAATGATGGCGACGGGAGCGGTGGCGGTGGACATGATGAGGGCGCTTTAAAGGAGGCTGGTGATTTAAGCGATGATGTCTGGCAGGAGCTGATCTTCCAGCACAATGATGCGGTCTTTCAATGCCAGTTTGCGCTTTTTCAAACGCTGAATTTGTAGGTTATCTGATCGCCCGGTTTCCTGCAGCGCTTCAATTGCGGCATCAAGATCCTGATGCTCCTGGCGCAGCTTGGCCAATTCTTGGCAGGCGTCCTGATCATCATTGGAAGGGGTAGGGGCCATAGGGGCGACTCAGGCGATCAAAGGTGGAAGGGCATCTGTTTGAAGCTGGAACCGATAACACGACCTATTGCACTGCGCCACAGGGCAGTACCGCATCCGGTTTCGCTACGCTGCAGTGCAGCGAAAATCCACTTTTTTTGAGGGTTTTCGCAATTTTTCGTGGGTCAAGCTTGTGTGGCGATTCCTAACCGTGCCAGCCTCACTATGTAAACCAAGAGGAGGACTGCATGAGCCTTAAATCTCATCTCGCCGAATTAGAGCGGCGGCACCTAGCCATTGATACGAAGATTTCTACTCAAGAGCGTAGACCAGCCGCCGATGTGCTGGAAATTGCGTCCTTGAAAAAGCAGAAACTCAGTTTGAAGGATGAGATCGAACGGTTGCGTAAGGAAACAGATATGGGGCGGCCCAACTAGGCTATTTCCTTGTTTCTTCTAGTCTGAACCGCTTGGCACTTGGTGTCAGGCGGTTTTTCTTTGCCGTAAATCAAACATGGTTTGATCGAGCGCATCTCCTTTTGCCCAGCTTGCGCGCTAAACATCGAGCAGGCACACCTGTGCGCAAAACAAAAAAGACAGGTTAGGGGACCTCATGGCGAACACCGGTACAAGCGATTATCATGACGTTTATGCTGCTTGGCAGGATGACCCGCTTAGCTTTTGGGCGCGTGAGGCGCAGCAGATCGATTGGGTGAAGCCCTTTGATCGCGTCTTTAACCCTGACGCTGGCGTTTATGGCCGCTGGTTTGATGGTGGTATTTGTAACACCGCTTACAATTGCCTGGATCGCCATGTGGAACATGGTCGCCGAGGCCAGGCAGCGCTGATTTATGATAGTCCCATTACCGGCTCAAAAAAGACTTACAGTTACGAAGATCTGCGTGATGAGGTCAGCGCCTTTGGTGCTGTTCTGAAGAATTTGGGTGTTGGCAAAGGCGATCGTGTGGTCGTCTACATGCCCATGATCCCAGAGGCTGCCATTGCTATGCTTGCCTGCGCGCGGATCGGCGCCATCCACTCGGTGGTTTTTGGTGGCTTTGCGGCCAGTGAGCTTGCAACCCGCATTGATGATGCGCGGCCCAAAGCGATCATCTCTGCCTCCTGTGGCATCGAGCCAAACCGGGTGATTGCCTATAAACCGCTACTGGATGAAGCCATTGAGCTTTCCACGCACAAACCTGACCTAACGGTGATCAAGCAGCGAGAGCAAAAGCCGTGCGATCTGATTGAGGGCCGCGACCATGATTATGATGCGCTGATTACAGATGCCAATGCCAAGGGCTTGGACAGTGACCCCGAGCCAATGCTGGCGACCGATCCGCTGTATATCCTCTACACCTCGGGCACGACGGGCATTCCTAAGGGTGTGGTGCGTGACCATGGCGGCCATATGGTGGCGCTCAACTGGACCATGCAGGCGATCTACGACATGCAGCCTGGCGATGTGTTCTGGGCGGCCTCGGATGTGGGTTGGGTGGTGGGCCACTCGTACATTGTGTACGCGCCGCTGCTGGCTGGGTGCACGACCATTCTCTATGAGGGCAAGCCTGTTGGGACCCCTGATCCTGGGGCGTTTTGGCGGGTGATCGAGGAACATAAAGTCTCCTCGCTGTTCACAGCACCAACAGCCTTCCGGGCGATCAAGAAAGAGGACCCAGACGGAAATTTCATCAAGAAGTACGATCTGCACACGCTGAAGTCTTTGTTCCTTGCTGGTGAGCGCGCAGATCCGGACACCATTGAATGGGCGCTGGAAAAGTTGGGCGTGCCGGTGATTGACCATTGGTGGCAAACCGAAACGGGCTGGGCGATTGCCGGTAACCCGGTTGGCCTTGGCAAGTTACCGGTCAAGCTTGGCTCTCCTACGGTCGCCATGCCTGGCTATGATGTGCAGGTAATCGATGATGCTGGCCATCCGATTGCGCCGAACACACTGGGCAACATTGTGGTGAAGCTGCCGCTGCCACCAGGATGTCTGCCAACGCTCTGGAACAATGATGAGCGCTTTGTCGCTTCATATCTGGAAGAATTCCCTGGCTACTACAAAACCGCTGACGCCGGCATGATCGATGAGGATGGCTATCTCTTCATCATGGCGCGCACTGACGACATCATCAATGTGGCTGGGCACAGGCTCTCCACCGGTGGTATGGAAGAGGTTTTGGCAGGACACCCTGCGGTGGCTGAGGCTGCTGTTATCGGCGTTTCAGATGCCTTGAAAGGTCAACTGCCTGCAGGTTTTGTTGTCATCAAAGACGGCGTTGATCTTCCCGTTGCGCAACTGGAAAAAGAGATGATTGCGCGTGTGCGTGAGAAGATCGGACCTGTGGCTGCCTTCAAAACCGTGATGGTGGTGGATCGCTTGCCCAAAACGCGTTCGGGCAAAATTTTGCGCGGCACCATGCGCCAGATTGCTGATGGTGAGCCTTACAAGATGCCTGCAACCATCGATGATCCCGCTATTTTGGAAGAGATAACCGGTGCGCTGCAGACAAAGGGCTATGCAGGCTAGGTTTGCTCACGCGCCCTCCGTTCACAACAGGTTGCGATGCGCTTGTGTAGGGTTGCTGCTGCGGGTTAAACGCGGCGCACTCTGCATCAAGCTTTAGGAATAGGAAAACCCAAATGGCCGTCAGCTTCGCCCTTGAACGCAAAACCGCCATCGTCACCGGCGGTGCACTCGGCATCGGCTCAGCCATTGCCGAGCGTTTTGTAGAAGAGGGCATGAAGGTCATCATCGCTGATATTGACGATGCGGCTGGCCACGACTTGGAAGAGCGGCTATCGACCATTGGCACGGCAAAATATGTCCACTGCGACGTCTCTGATCGTCTGGACGTGCGCAACCTTCTGGCCAAAAGCACAGATGCCTATGGCGAAATTGATGTGTTGGTGGCCAATGCCGGTATTGTTCACACGGCTGATTTTTTGGAGGTTGAAGAGGCGGATTTTGATCGCGTGTTGGGTGTGAACCTGAAAGGCGTTTTCCTCACCTGCCAAGCCGTTGCCAAACACATGGTGGCGCAAGTGGAAGCTGGCGGTAAGCCCGGCAGCATTATCACCATGTCGAGTGTGAATGCGGAGATGGCGATCCCCAACCAGGTGCCCTATTGCGCCTCAAAAGGTGGGGTGCGGCAGCTCACCAAGGTTATGGCGCTATCGCTGGCCACGCATGGCATTCGTGTCAATTCTATCGGCCCTGGCACGATTATGACGGAGATGGTTGAAAGGGTGCTCACCGATGATGATATCCGCGAGCGCATGCTGTCACGCACGCCACTGGGGCGCATTGGTGATCCTAAAGAAATTGCTTCAATCGCGGCCTTTTTGGCCAGTGAGCAAGCAAGCTATGTCACTGGCCAAACATTGTATGCCGATGGAGGCCGCTTGGGCCTCAATTATACCATGCCGGTAAATTCCAGCAGCTAAGGCCTTGCTAAGAGCGGTCTTCCTCTGTGTTCTCATCGGAGCTGCTGGTTAGCTCTTTGAGTTTTGCAAACACAGAATCTGCGTCCAGATCATCCTGCGCTTCCTGGGCTGCTTCATCCTGCGCTTCTTGGCTAGGACCAGCATTGCCAAACACCTCATCAATGCCAACTTCGTCTTCGGTTGGCATAATGGTTGGTGTGGTGGCAGCCAGCGCTTCTTCGGCGGTTAGGAGCACAGGACCGGCTGTTTCTGCGGTTGATGGCGCATTGCGTGAAGCTTTCTGCACCTCAAGGTCCAACTCAATTTGCTTACACAGGCCCAGCGTTACCGGGTCCATTGGCGTTAGATTGGCGGCATTCCAGTGACCGCCAGAGCGGATCGACTCAATTGTGTTTTTGGTCGTGCCCACCAGGCGCATAATCTGCGCATCTTTCAGCTCTTTGTGGTTGCGCAGAAGCCAAAGGATCGCATTGGGGCGATCATGGCGGCGCGAAACGGGCGTATAGCGAGGGCCACGCTTTTTCGTGCTGGTAGCAACAACCGTTTTAGCGGGTTGAATTTTCAACTCTAAGGCAGGGTTTTCTTCTGCCGCGGTTAGCAGTTCACGGGTTAGCTGGCCGGTCTGCAGTGGGTCCAGGCCCTTAATGCCTTGTGCTGCTTCGCCATCGGCAATCGCCTTCACCTCAAGCGGGTGCAGCGTGCAAAATTTTGCGATTTGGTCAAAGGTCAGTGCCGTGTTGTCGACAAGCCAAACGGCGGTCGCTTTGGGCATCAAAAGGGTGTCAGCCATGGTGGAATCCTAACAAAAAGGCTCTTCAGGCCCGGCCGGAGATTGTCCGGGCGCGGGGCCGAGCATCACGATAAAGATGTCGGGGAGTTGCGCCCTTATAGTAAATTTTTGGGCCGCTTGCAATGGCGGCAGCGGCTGTATGGGTTGGCAGCTCTACGGCTTGAGGATGATTTTGCCCATATGCTGCGAGCTTTCCATGCGCTCATGCGCCTTGTTCGCCTCGGCCAGCGGAAAGATCGAATCCACAGGTATTGAAACATCACCAGCTTCAATCAGCGGCCAAATATGGTGCAGCACATAATCCGCCAGTTGCGCTTTAAAACCATCAGAGCGTGCCCGCAGTGTAGAGCCGGTATGGGTGAGCCGCTTGAGCATGAGGCGAGAAAAATCAGCCTCCACGCTGGCGCCATTTAAAAATGCGATCTGTACGATGCGCCCTTCCACCGCCGCTGCTTTCCAATTGCGCTCAATATAATCGCCGCCCACCATATCCAAGATCACATTGGCACCCTTGCCGCCTGTGGCCTCTTTCACGCCGGTTACATAATCGGTGCTTTGATAGTTGAACACGTGATCTGCCCCCAGGCCCAGCATGGCTTCACATTTTTCATCGGTGCCTGCGGTTGCCAGCACCAGTGCGCCATGAGCTTTGGCCAGTTGTATCGCCATGGTGCCAATGCCTGATGTGCCACCATGCACCAAAAAGGCCTCACCTTCTGCAAGGCCGCCTCGGTCAAACACATTAGACCACACGGTAAACGCGGTTTCAGGAATGCCTGCGGCTGCCTCAAAGGGTAAGTCGGCAGGAATGGGGAGGGCATGGCGCTCGTCCGCCACGCAATAATCGGCGTAGCCGCCTCCGCTCACCAAGGCACACACAGGGTCGCCAAGGTCATGGTGCTCCGCACCGCTTGCGCGGGCCACCACGGTGCCTGCAACTTCCAGGCCTGGAATATCGCTTGCCCCTTTGGGCGGTGGGTAGGCGCCCACACGCTGCAAGACATCGGGGCGGTTGACCCCGGCAGCTTCCACTTTGATCAAGATTTGGTGCGCATCCAAGTGCTGCGGCATGGGCCGGGTGCCAGGCACCAAAACATCCGGGCCACCTGGCCGATCGATGGTGATAACGTTGATGGTGCTGGGAAGATCGTCAAAATTGGTCATGCTTGGCCACTTGTTGTGCGTGTCGGCAGGGCGGTATGCTTGGTCTCAACGCATAGCGCCACAAGCGCGTTTCTTGAAGGGGGATCATCGCATGGATATGGATCTGGAACCAAAACCTAAGCCCAAAATTACCGTGGGCGATGATCTATCTGATGCCTCAGTGGGAGAACTGGCAGAGCGCATAGACGCGCTGCGCGAAGAGATTGCACGCTGTGAAGTGGCGATGAAAGGCAAAGATGCTGCCCGCCTTGCCGCTGATGCTGTTTTTGGCGCGCCAAAGACGTAAGTGTTAGGAAAAGCGCACAATCGCTGCGCCGCCTATCGAGGTTCGTTTCGGCGTCACCGTACTGGTGATGGGTCGGTTTGTAACTGGAGGATTTCAATGCCGCTTTTAATGCGCAGGCTGGGACAATCCGGGCGGTATGGCGCGTTGGTTGGGGAAGCGCCCAAATGGCTAAGGCTGATGGCGAGCCACGCGTGAAAAAGCTTCTCATCTCATTGAGCATAGTTGGTGCAATATGCGGTCTCTATGTGTGAAGCTACCCGTCTGCTTCCGTTCGTTACGAGATCACCGTCGAGATGGAGGCTGATGGCGAGGTGTATTCTGGCTCAAGCGTTCACGAAATTAGCTTAAGCCGATATCCTGGCATATTGATCCTCTCGACGGGCACCGGTGTATCTAGTGATCCAAAGGCGAGGCGGTTGCCGTTGACATTGCCGATCGCGGCACGCTGTTCGTGCTGTTCACCGGTACGCGTAGCAACCCAAATGAACCATTCTCGCCCGAGTACGGCTACAATGGTAACGCAGAGCAGCTTGCGAACGTTGTTTTTGATGTTCGGGCTAGTAGCGCTGAGGCTGTCCGAACACTACCAGACCGCGTGATC